>NZ_CP029078.1:0-327000 GCF_005222485.1 Streptomyces griseoviridis | reverse complement strand
GACGGGCCTCTGCCAGAGGGGGACCCGAGACGGCGGGCTGGCGAGAGAGCGGTTCGGCGGGCTGGCGAGACGGCGGGCCGGTGGAACGGCGGTTCGGCGGACTGGCGAGACGGCGGGCCGGCGAGGCGGCGCGGCGCTTGGGCCGCTGTCGGAGTCGAGGCGGAGGCGGCCCGCCTCCGCCCCCCCACGACACCGGAGAGCCGTTCCCGTCGAAGTCGCCGCGTCACCACCCGAGTTCAACCACACCGTGACGTGATGCCCCGACCGGGCACGACCGCGTCCTCCCACAGGTCTCACGGGGCCGGCAGCGGGCCGTCGATCGCGTCCGCCACTCCTTGCGGCTCCCCCAGGGCACGAACTACCGTACCGGCCTTGTAAACGTTTACTATCCTCTCCCGGTCGGAGCCGCCTCCATGCCCCTCTCCCATCTGCGCTGGGGAACCGACGCGCTGGCCCTGCTGATCTCCCTCGACCCGGCGGGTCCGCCCCGGCTGCTCGCGGTGGGGGAGGACGCCGCCCTGCCCGATCCGGAGCGCGAGCCCGAACGGTGCGCCCTGCTCGCGCACCGGGCCTTGCCCCTGGTCGAGGTCCAGACCGCGGGCGGCGGCAGACTGGGCACCTCGGGCAAACGGCATGTCGACGGCGCCGCGGCCCGCGGGCTGCGCTACACGGGCCACACGGAGCGCGACGGGACGGACCCGACCGGCGGGCTCGTACGCACCCTGGCCGTGACGATGGCCGACGAGCGCGCCGGCCTGCGCGTCACCGCCCGCTACACGCTCCGCCCCGGGACGCCCGTCGTCGCCTCCGAGGCCGTCGTGGAGAACACCGGCGACACCGCCGTCACCCTCGAATACGTTTCCTCCTTCGCCCTGGCGAACCTCGCCCGGCGACTGCCCGACGACCAGTGTTGGGAGGACGGGCTCGCGCTGTGGCTCGCCGCCAACCCCTGGAGCGGCGAGTTCCGTTGGGCGCGGGCGACCCTCGCCGAGCGCGGCCTCCACGACGTCGGCATGGTGCCCTTCGGGCAGACCGGCTCGAAGAACCGGGTCGCCGTGACCAGCGCCGGTTCCTGGTCGTCGTCCGAGTACCTGCCGACCGGATGCCTGGAGGAGACCGAGACCGGCCGCGCCCTGCTCTGGCAGATCGAGCACAACGGCTCCTGGCACGCCGAGTTGGGCGACCGCCTCGGCGACGTCTACCTCGCGCTGGCAGGGCCGACCGACCGCGAACACCAGTGGCGCGAGCGGCTCGCTCCCGGCGACTCCTTCCGGACCGTCCCGGCCGCCGTCGCGCTCGTTACCGGCGGCGGCTGCGAGGCCGCGCTCCGGGCGATGACCGACCACCGCAGGTCCACCCGCCGCCCGCACCCCGACCACCAGCGACTCCCCGTCGTCTTCAACGACTTCATGAACAGCCTGATGGGCGAGCCGAGCACCGAGGCGCTGCTGCCGCTCGTCGACGCGGCGGCCGAGGCGGGCGCCGAGTACTTCTGCGTCGACGCGGGCTGGTACGACGCCGAACCGCCCGGCACCGTGGACCCCGGCGGTGTGCCCGGCTGGTGGGACGCCGTGGGGGAGTGGCGGGAGTCGCCGACCCGCTTCCCCGGCGGTCTCATCGAGGTGATGGACCGGGTGCGCGGCGCGGGCATGGTGCCCGGCCTGTGGCTGGAACCCGAGGTCGTCGGCGTCCGCAGCCCGCTCGCCGCCACCCTGCCCGACGAGGCGTTCTTCCGCAGGGACGGACAGCGGCTGACGGAGTGGGGCCGCCACCAGCTCGACCTGCGCCACCCGGCGGCCCGCGGCCATCTGGACGCCGTCGTCGACCGGCTCGTCGAGGAGTACGGCGTCGGCTACCTCAAGCTCGACTACAACATCGACATCGGTGCGGGCACCGACGGACCGGACGGCACCGACAGCCCAGGCGCCGGTCTCCTCGGCCACAACCGGGCCTACCTCGACTGGCTCGACGGCCTCCTCGACCGGCATCCCGAGCTGGTGGTCGAGAGCTGCGCGGCGGGCGGCAGCCGCACCGACCACGCGATCCTCTCCCGGCTGCCGATCCACTCCGTCACCGACCAGCAGGACTTCAGGCTGCTGCCCGCCATCGCCGCGGCGGCGCCGTCCGCGGTCACCCCGGAGCAGGGGGCGATCTGGGCGTACCCGCTGCCCGAGCAGACGGAGGCGGAACTCGGCACGGTGATGGTGTCGGCGCTGCTCGGCCGCGTCCACCTGAGCGGCCGACCTGATCTGCTGACGAAAAGTCAGCTCAACGTGGTACGGCGGGCGTTGGACACCTACAAGGCGTACCGGGAGCTGCTGCCGACCGCCCTTCCGCACTGGCCGCTCGGCTTCCCCGGCTGGCGCGACGGGCAGCTCGCCCTCGCGCTCACGCTGGCCGACGGGCGCACCCTGCTGGCCCTCTGGCGCCGCGACGGAGCCCCGGAATCCATGACGGTCCCGCTGCCCTGGCTGCCCCGGGGGCACCGCGCCGACGTGCTGTTCGAGGCGGGCCCAGGCGTCGCCCTCGACTGGGACGAGACGGGCCGCACCCTGCACGCGACGCTGCCGGCGGACCACTCGGCCGCGCTGATCGCCTTCGAGGCGGGGGTCGGCTGAGGGGCGCGAGAGCCGGGGCGAGGGATCGCGCCGAGGGCGCCAAGCCGCGATGGGTGCGGACGGGGTGCGTGCGGACGGGGAGGGCGCGGGCGGGGAGGGCGCGGGCGGGGTGGGTCCCGGCAGGGTGGGGCGGGCCACGTGGATGTGGCCCGCGCCGAGACGCACCAGGTTCCGCCGAGGCTTCCCGAGTCGCGCCGGGACTCCCCGGGACGCGGCGCGCGGAGGACGTGCCGTGCGTCGAACAGGCCGCGCGGGAGAGCGAAAACCGTCCCGCGCGGCCTGGCCGCCGTCACTCGGGCGGCGTCACACGTGTGCCGTCACACGTGCGCCGTCACCCGGCCGCCGTCCTCTCGGTCGGCGGCGCCCCCCGGGACGGGGGCCGCAGGGGCTACACCGCCCCCGAGAGAGCGTCGAACTCGTCGTCGGTGAGGGTGATCTCGGCGGCCCGCACATTGTCCTCCAGGTGCGCCACGGACGACGTTCCCGGGATCGGGAGCATCGCCGGTGACCTCTTGAGGAGCCAGGCCAGGGCGAGTTGGGAGGCGGACGCGCCGTGCTGCGTCGCCAGTTCCGCCAACGGGCTGTCCTCGCGGGCGAGTTTGCCGGTGGCCAGCGGGAACCAGGGGATGAAGCCGATGCCGTGCTCGGTCGCATAGTCGAGGAGCGGCTCGGCCGTGCGATCGGCGAGGTTGAACAGGTTCTGCACCGAGACGATCTCCACGATGCCGCGCGCCGTCTCGACGTCGTCCACGGAGACCTCGGAGAGCCCGATGTGGCGGATCTTGCCTTCGTCGCGCAGGTCCTTGAGCACCCCGAGCTGCTCCTCGACGGGCACCTTGGGGTCGATGCGGTGCAACTGGAACAGGCCGATGCGGTCGAGGCCGAGGATGCGCAGGCTCATCTCCGCCTGCTGGCGCAGATACTCGGGCCTGCCCACCGGAAGCCACTGGTCGGGACCCTGCCGGGTGAGACCGGCCTTGGTCGCGACGACCACGCCCTCCGGGTAGGGGTGCAGGGCCTTCTTGATGAGCGGCTCGGCGACCGCGGGGCCGTAGGAGTCGGCGGTGTCGATGAAGTTCACCCCGAGGTCGACGGCCCGGCGCAGCACCTGGACGGCCGCGTCCGGGTCCTTGGGGGCTCCCCAGACGCCGGGGCCGGGCAGTTGCATCGAGCCGAAGCCGAGCCGGGTGACCGGCAGATCGCCGCCGAGGGTGTAGGTGCCCGCCGCCTGGGCGGGACGCTGATTCGATTCCATGGGAATCTCCTACTACGCCCCCGGCCGGGCCGAGGACGCGACGCGCCCGTCACGGCCCAACGGTGCGCCGCGTCCGCGCGGGCGGAGGCACCGGCCGGCGGAGGCGAAGCCCGGCACGGTGACGGCGGAGAAGGCGGCACCTCGCCCGGCACGGTGACGCCGGGGAAGGCGGCGCCTCGGAAGAGGGCACCTGGGAAGGCGATACGCCAAACAGCAAACCTATTCAGCGCGACGCCCTCGGCCCTCGCCCGCGGGACCGGGGCGACGGCCGCTGCCGGTGCCCGCCCCGGGGCCGGGCGGTCCTCACTTGAGGCTGCCGAGCGTGACGCCCGAGCGCCAGTACCGCTGCATGGAGATCATCAGGGCCACCATCGGGATCAGCGAGATCAGCGACCCGACGACGACCATCCCGGTCAGGTCGGCGGAGTTGTCGACCTTGACCTTCAGCCACGAGTACAGGCCGACCATGACGGTCCACTTCTCCGGCGTGCGCAGGAACACCAGCGGCCCGAAGAACGAGTTCCAGGAGCCGACGAAGCCCAGCAGGAAGATCGTCGCCGCGCCGGTGGACATCAGCCGGGCGCCGACCGTGAGGAAGATGCGGTACTCGCCGGCCCCGTCGATCCGGGCGGCCTCCAGCAGTTCGGGCGGGATCGCGCCCTCCGCGTACACCTTCGCGAGATAGACCGAGAAGGCGTTGAAGAAGCTCGGCACGATGATCGCCCACGGGGTGTCCACCATCCGCAGGTCCGTGTAGAGCAGGAACGACGGGATGGTCAGCAGCGCGTGCGGCACCAGGAACGAGCCGATGACGCAGCCCATGAGGACACTGCGCCCCCGGAACCGGTACATCGCCAGGGCGTACCCGCAGGCGACGCAGACCACGGTCATCCCCACCGTGCCGACGACGCCGTAGAACACCGTGTTCCAGAGCCACTTGAGGAAGATGCCGTCCTGGTAGGTGAACAACTGCCGCAGGTTGTCGGTGAAATGGAAGTCCGAGAACCAGAGCCCGTTGGTGGTGTACAGGTCCGACTGGTTCTTGGTCGCGGAGACGACCAGCCACCAGATCGGGGCCAGCGAGTAGAGGGTGAAGAACACCAGACCGCCGAGGACCAGGGCCTTGGTGCGCCGGCTGTGCCGGGTGGGGCCGTCGCCGCCCCGGCCGCTCGCCCTGCGGCGGACGGCGGGGGAGGGCGGTACGGGCGGCGTGGACTTCTCCAGGATCGTGGTCATGAGGTGGGCGCCTTGTTCGTGAGCCGGTAGAAGATCGCCGAGGCGGTGCCGACGACCAGCGCGAGAACGATCGACAGCGCCGACGCGTACGCGAAGTCACCCTGCTGGAACGCCCAGTCGTAGATCGCCATGATCGGCGTGAAGTCGCGGGTGATCGTCTCCGGGGCCATCGACTTGAAGAGCATGGTGTCGCTGAAGATCTGGAGGGTGCCGATGATGCTCAGCACCGTGGTGAGCACCAGCGAACGCCGCACCAGCGGAACCTTGATGGACCAGGCGATCCGCAGCTCCGAGGCGCCGTCGATGCGGGCGGCGTCGTAGACGCTCTCGTCGACGGAGCGCAGCGCGGCGTACACGATCAGCATGTTGAAGCCGATGCCGCTCCAGGCCATCAGGTTGCCGATGGACACCCAGACCAGGTCGCCGCTGTAGAAGTCGGCGTCGACGCCGAAGAGATGGAAGAACGGCGTGAGCGGGCCGACCGCCGGGCTGTACAGGTAGATCCAGATGAGCGTCGCGACGATGCCGGGAATCATGTAGGGCAGCAGCAGCGGGATGCGGAAGCGGTCCGCGACCCGCTGCGCGGCGGCGTCGAGCAGCAGCGCGAGACCGATGCTGACCACCTGGATCAGCGGGATGCTGATCACCGCGAAGAGGGCGACGCGCAGCATCGACGCCCAGAACCGTCCGTCCGCGAACCCCTCGGCGACGTTGTCGAAGCCGACGAACTCGACCGTCTTCGCGCCGAATCCGAGGCCCGACCCCTTCTCGGCGTACAGGCTCTCCTTGAGCGCCATGGCCATCGGGACCACGGTGAACAGGGCGAACCCGAGAAAGAAGGGGACGGTGAGGGAGGCGCCCTTGAGCGCCATGACGCGCTGCCAGCCCAGGCGCGGGATGCGGGCCTGCGGGTGGGTGGGAAGGGCCATCGGATCAGCCCTCGACGTTGATGTTCTTCGACTTCAGGTCCTTGACCGTGAACTCCTGGAGATGTGCGAGGGCGGCCTTCACCGTGATCTTCTTGGTGACGATCTTGGCCCACTCGTCCTGGAGCTCCGCGAAGACGCCGGTGTAGTTCGGGCCGACGGTCCAGGTGTCCTTGGCCCCCGCGACGGCCTTCAGGATCACGCCCCTGGCCTGGTCCCGGTCCTTCCCGAACAGCTTGTCGGGCACGGTGGACGCCACCCACGGCGACGGGTCGGGGATGGCGCCGGGCCAGCTGTACTGCTTGGTGTCCTTCTGGTAGGTGGCGTCGACGGCCTCCTTGGTGGTGTTCATCCACACCCCGGCCTCGACGGCCTCCTTCACATGGGCGCAGCCCTTCGGCACGATCAGCCCGCTGTTGACGCTGTGACCGGGCGTGGTGAAGGCGGACGCGCCGGCGAACTGCGGCAGGTCGATGGGCTGCCAGTCGCCCAGCGACTTCTTGTAGTTGAGTTCGTAGGTGCCCAACTGCCAGGTGGAGGTGGGCAGCGAGACCATCTTCCCGGAGTCGAAGTAGCTGATCAGCGCGGGCCGGTCCTGGTACGTCTGGTTGGCGACCAGGTCGTTGTCGACCAGCCGCTGCACGATGTCCGCCGCCTCCAGGGACTCGGGGGACAGGAAGTCGACCTTCCAGGAGTCGCCGTCCTGCCGGTACCAACTGCCGTTCGCCTGCTGGACGAGGTTCACCAGCGTCGAGGGGTCCTCACCCGCCAGGTTCATCACGTAGACGCCGTGCTTCTTCAACTTCTTTCCGGCGTCTATCAGTTCGTCCCAGGTCTTGGGGGCGGCGATGCCGTACGCGTCGTAGACCGACTTGTTGATGATCATGAACTGCGGGGTGAAGCCGGTCGGCACGGCATAGTAGCGGCCGCCGGCCCGCACGGCCGGAAGGGCCGCCTCGGTGAAGGCCTTCTTCTTGAGGTAGGGCTGGAGGGCGTCGGTGACGTCGCTGAGCAGGCCCTCACCCGCGAGGCCGGGCACCTCGCCGAAGTTCTTCACCAGGCAGGGCACGTTCTTGCCGGACGCCACCACGTTGCGCACGTTCTGCGCGGTGCCGACGTTGTCGGCCTGCTTGACGAGCTTGATCTTGACGTCGTCGTGGGTGGCGTTGAACTTGTCGGCCACCGGCTGGGTGGTCTTGGACTCGTCCCAGGACCACCACTCGACGGTGACGGGCCCCGACGCCTTGGTGCCCTCGTCGCCGCTGCCGCCGCAGCCGGCCAGGGCGACGACCGACAGCACCACCGAGGTGGCCGACAGCACTCTGACTCGCTTGCCGTTCATGGAACCGCTCCTAGGTGAGGAAAAGCAGGGGAGGTGAAAGGGGGGACGAGGGAGGGGGAAACGGTTGTCCGGGACCCGGCCGCGCACCCGTCGCCGTCCGGATGTGATGATGCGTCAGAGGGGGCGGGCCGTGCCGTCCGTGACGTCGATGGCGACCTTGTCGGACCACGCCATCGACAGGGTCCGCGGCGTCGGGAAGGTCAGCGGCAGCCACACGTACCGGGACGCGTTCACCGGCTCGTCCCAGTTGGCGGCCCAACGGTCGCCCAGGTAGAGGTGGTCGACGCCCGCGCCGTCCCCGGAATCCGCCCCGGCCCCCGCGCCGCCGGCGCGCGGCACGGCCAGGGCGTACGCGGTCTGCGACGCGTAGGTGGTGGCGTCACCGAAGTCGCGCAGCTCGCTCCACTCGCCGTCGATCGCGTCCGCCGTCGCGTACCGCTGCTGGTTGGGCCGCCAGCCGGAGCAGCCGGAGGTGAGCAGGAAGTACACGCCGCCCCGCCGGAAGACGGCGGGAGCCTCCCGGGAGAGGCCCGCCCACAGGACGCGCACCAGCTCGGCGGCGCCGAGGTAGTCGTCCGTGAGCCGGTAGACGTGCAGGTCCTCGTTGTCGTTGGCGGCGGAGATCAGATAGCCCGTGCCATCGGTGTCGCGGTGGACGGTGAGGTCGCGGGACATGTGGCCGAGCGGGCGGAAGCTGCCCCGGTAGGTGTAGGGGCCGTCGGGGGTGTCGCTGACGGCGACCGCCGCGCGCGCCTCCCGGTAGTGCCCCACCGCCTCCTTGTGCATCCACAGGACGAACTGCCCGGTGACCGGGTTGCGGATCACCTTGGGGCGCTCGATGTTGGCGTCCCGCAGCTCGGGGTCGGACTCCTGGGTCAGCACCGGGCCGCGGAACTCCCAGGTCACCAGATCGACGGAGCGGTAGGCGAGGACCGACCTGAAGGTGTTGTCCGGGTGGCGGTCCTCCCCGAACCAGTAGTGGAAACCGTCTGCCTCCACCAGGCCGCCGCCGTGGGCGTGCACGGGGTTGCCGTCGGTGTCCGTGAACTGCGTCCCGTTGATGATCTGCTGCATACGTCTGCCTCGCGACGGCTCGGATAGAAATCGTTGTCTACGTACTTTGGGGCCGCTCACCAGTGACGTCAAGACATCGCGCTGTCACATGATGGCAATGCCAGCAATCGTTTACTAAGCAGGAAGAGGTGGGACCTGTGTCGAGGTGGCTGAACCCGAGGGCGTCTCCCCGCGCGCGATCTCGTGGGTCCTCGGCGGCAGTCGGCCGGCGATCCGGTCCACCCGGCCGGTCCGGTCGCGCCCCTGTCAGGCGAGCAGGTCCTCGGAGCGCTCCCAGAGTCCGCGCGCCAACGCGGCGTCCCCGGCCTGCGGGTTGGTGCGGCGGGCCGGTCTGCCCTTCTCGTAGTACGCGCCGGACTCCCAGTCGACACCGGGGGTCCCCTCGGCGAGCCGGACGAGCTGTTCGCAGCCCTTCTCCGGGGAGGCCAGGAAGGCCCGGACGACGGGGCTCCCCATGACGTGCTGGACGAAACTGCCGGAGCCGCTGCCGAATCCGCTCGCGACGCTGCCCGGATGGAAGGCCGCCGCCGACACGCCCCGCGCGTGGTAGCGGCGGTGCAATTCCGCGGTGAACAGGATGTTCTCCAGCTTGGTGGTGCCGTACGCCCGGACCGCGCCGAAGTCCCGTTCGTGCTGGAGGTCGTCCAGGTCGACCCTGCCGGTCAGCCGGGCGCCCACGCTCGACGTCTGGATCACCGACGCCCCGCTCGCCACCAGCCGGTCCATCAGGAGCCGGGTCAGCAGGAACGGCGCCAGGTGGTTGACCTGGAACGTCCGCTCGAACCCGTCGACGGTCCTGGTGCGGGACCCGAAGATCCCGCCGGCGTTGTTGGCGAGGACGTCGATGCGCGGACAGGCGGCGAGCAGCTCGGCGGCGAGCCCGCGGACGTCGTCGAGGCGGGCGAAGTCGGCGACCTGGGACTCCGCGCCGATCTCCCGCGCGATCGCCCCGGTCTTCTCCGGGGAGCGGCCGACGACCACCACGCGGTGGCCGGTCCGGTGCAGCCTGCGGGCCGCCGCGGCCCCGATGCCGTCACTCGCACCCGTGATGACGATGGTCTTGACCTGCTGCATCTGTCTCTCCGTGGCCGAGGCGGTCCGAGGTGACGCGATCCGTTCCGACGTGCGGGGAGGCGGTGACGGTGCGGGCGGGAGGCGGTGTGCGAGCCGGTGGGAAGCGGGAACTGCCGGGTGCGGGACGGTGCGCGGTCGACAGCCTACGCTCCGGCTGACGGCCACGGACAGACATGGCTGATCCTGTCAATATCCTCTTATCTGCCCTATCCGTTCGTCAGCGGCGCCGCCGGGGGCAGGGGCGCGGTGTCGGGACCGGCTTCGAACGCCTGGATGAGGAGCGTCGCGAACCGGCGTGACGCCATGAGCTGATGGGCGGGCGAGGTGGCGTGGATGCCCCGGTTGGCCATCAGGACCAGGATCAGGTCGTCCAGGACGAAGTCCGCCCGCAGCCGCCCGGTCTCCTGGGCGCGGCGGGCCAGTTCGGCGACGGCCCGCACGGTACGGGCCCGCTCGGCCGCGATGTCCTTCGCACCGGGGAACGCCGACACGAACGCCTCCGTGAAGCCGCGGTCGCGCGCGTGCAGGGCGCAGATCCGCTCGATCACCAGACAGAAGCCGCGCCAGGGGTCGGGATCGGCCGCCCCCTCGTCCACGATCGTGCGGCACGCGTGCAACTGGTCCTCGAACGCCTCCGTCACCAGCGCCTGTTTGGTGGGGAAGCGGCGGTACAGGGTGGCGGGGCCGACGCCCGCGCGCCGGGCGATCTCCCGCATCGGCACGTCAAGGCCCTCGGTGGAGAACAGGGCGCGGGCCGCGTCGAGGATGCGGGCGCGGTTGTCGAGCGCGTCGGAGCGCAGCCCCTGAGGCAAACGGTCGGTCACCGCTCTCACTTTAGCGAAGCGGACGGGGGCGTCCGTTACCGTCCGGGAGGCGAGCGCGGGGCCGGGTGGCGGGGGAGCGGCAGGTCACGCGGACGGTGTGAGCGAGAGAGCGGGAGACAGACATGAAGGCGATCGTGATCCAGGCGTACGGCGGTCCCGAAGGGCTGGCCGTCGTCGAACTGCCGGCCCCCGAACCCGCCGCCGGACAGGTGGTGATCGCCACCGAGGCGATCGGCGTCGGCGGTGTCGACACCCTGATCCGCAGCGGCGCCCTGGCCGCCTACGGGTTCACCGAGGGGCATGTCCCGGGCAGCGAGGTGGCGGGCACCGTCCACGCGGTCGGCGCGGGCGTCGACCCGGCGTGGACCGGGCGCCGGGTGTGGGGGTTCACCGGCACCGGCGGCGGCTGCGTCGAGCGGGCCGTGGCCTCCGTCGAGGACATCGTGGAGCTGCCCGCCGACCTGTCGGCCGTCGACGCGGTGAGCATCGGAAGCGCGGGCGCCGTCGCCCACTTCGGCCTCGCCCACGCCCGCTTCGCCCCCGGTGACGCGGTCCTGGTGCGGGGCGCGGCCGGCGGCATCGGTGTGCTGGCGGTGCAGCTCGCGGCCCGCGGCGGCGCGTCGGAGGTCGCGGTCACGACGTCGTCGCCCGCACGCGGCGAGCGGCTGCGCGGGCTCGGCGCGACCCGGGTGCTCGACCGCTCGGGCGAGGGCGACGCCGGCGCCCCGGCCGGCTACGACGTCGTCCTCGACATCGTCGCGGGGGACGGCCTGCCGTCGTTCCTCGACCGGCTGCGGCCCGGCGGCCGGCTGGTCGCCGTCGGCGCCGTCGGCGGGCAGCCGCCGGCCGACTTCGGCATGCGGCTGATGGCCGCTTTCCGCTCCTCGCTGTCCTTCGCCACGTTCAGCCTGGACACCGTCGCGCCGGCCGACCGACGGGCTCTGCGCGCCGCGCAGTTCGCCGCCGCCGCCCGGGGCGCGCTGACGACCGTGGTGCACCAGGTGCTGCCCCTCGACCAGGCGGCGCGGGCGCACCGGGCGATGGACGACGGCGAGGTCTTCGGCCGGATGGTGCTGATGCCGTAGCGGACGGGCGTGACTCCTGTGGTTTACGCGTCCGGGGGAGGGACAGTCCTGAACCGTTGTCAAACACTCGTTCGGGTTCCGGAAGGTTCCCGTCCGGTCAAGGGGGATCGATCTCATGCGTATTCGCGGAAGACACCCGCGCGGCCTGGCCGCCTTACTCACCTGCGTGACCGCCGCACTCGGCCTCACCGCGGGACTGGCCCAGCCCGCCGCGGCCGCCGACGGCACACCGCGAGCCGTCACCGCCTACCGCCACACCAGCGAGGCGGGCGACTGGGTCGGACAGGGCGGCAGCGTCGCCCTCACCGCCTCGACGGCGGCCATCACCGTCGACGGCACCCTGGAGGACCTGCGGTTCCAGGTCCGCGCGGGCGACGACCTGTGGACCGTCGAACTCGCCGCCCCGCGCGGCGACACCCTGCGCCCCGGCGTCTACCGCGACGCCGAGCGGGCGCCCTTCAGGACCGGCCGCTCCCCGGGACTCGACGTGGACGGACAGTCCCGCGGCTGCAACCAGGTCTACGGGCAGTTCTCCGTCCACCAGATCGAGGCGGACACCGCGGGACGCGTCACCCTGCTGGACGCCACCTACACCCAGCGCTGCGAGGCCGCCGACGCCCCCGCGCTCAAGGGCGTCGTCAAGTTCCACGCGCTCCCGCTGTCCTTCGGCTACGTCAGCGATCCCGGCGACTACCCGGGACAGGGCCGCACCAACACCCACACCGGCGCCACCAGCCTCTTCTCGCTGCGCCCCTGGGGCACCGGACTCTCCTACGACGTGTCGGGCAAGCGGGAGACCTGGAACGCCCTGCTGACCCCGCCCACCGGCGAGACCTTCACGGCGGGCACCACCTACCCGGCGCGGCGGAGCAGCGGTCCCGGCGTCGCCGGGCTCGACGTGTCCGGGTCAGGCGGCTGCAACGAGACCTCGGGCACCCTGACCGTCACCAAGCTCGCCCGTGACGACGACGGCGCCGTCACCGCCTTCGCCGCCACCTTCGTCCAGCACTGCGAGGGGGCCGAGCCCGCCCTGCGCGGCACCATCCACTACTACGCCTGAGCGGCGCGCCCACCGGCCCGACCGAGCCCGGACCCGTCCCGTACGGGTCCGGGCTCGCGCGCGTCCCACCAGGGCTCCAGCCGGTACGGCAGCGCGGACTGCTCGCGGTGCTGCGTCTTCTTCCCTATGGCGACCGGGCCCGCCGACGGCAGTCTGCTGCAAAACACGGCTTGGAGGCCCACAGTGACAGCAGGCCCGGCCCCGGAGGGGGCACCGACCGACGTCGACACCCGCACGGCATCCTTCGCGCAGCGCCGGCTGTGGTTCCTGGACCAACTGGCCGGTTCCTCCGCCGGATCGATGCTGCCGCTGGTCCTGCGGCTGCGCGGACCCCTGGACGCCGACCGCCTGGAGCGCTCGCTCGCCTCGATCGCCGCCCGCCACGACGTGCTGCGGACCCGCTTCACCGCCGTCGACGGCGAACCGGTCCCGGTCGTCGACGCGCCCGCCGCCACCGTGCTCGAGCGCACCGAGGCCACCGGCCCCGACGACCTCTTCGCCCGCCGCCTCGGCCGGCCCGTCGACCTGTCGACCCAGCACCCGATGCGCGCCGTCCTCGCCCGCGTCGCCCCCGACGAGCACCTGCTGCTGATCGAGGTGCACCACATCGCCGTCGACGGCTGGTCCTGGGGCGTCCTGCTGAGCGAACTCGCCGCCGGATACCGCGGCGAGAGCGTCGAAGCGCCCGCCGTCCGCTACGCCGACCTCGCCCACGCCCAGAACCGGCGCCTGTCGGGCGCCCGCCTGGAACGCCTCCTCGGCCACTGGCGCGACCGGCTCACCGGACTCACCCCCCTCGACCTGCCCACCGACCGGCCCCGGCCGCGCGTCTGGGACGGCGCGGGCGACGTCGTCCGCTTCGACCTGCCCGCCGACCTCGTCGCCGCCGTCGACACCCTGGCCCGCTCCCGCCGCGTCACCCGCTACCTGCTGCTGCTCACCGCCTACCAGGCGCTCCTCGGCCACTGGGCGGACCGCACCGACGTCGCCGTGTGCAGCACCCTCGCCGAACGCGCCCCGCGCGGCGCCACCGCCCTGATCGGACCGCTCGTCAACACGGTCGTGCTCCGCACCGACCTCTCCCAGGACCCTGGCTTCACGGCGCTCCTCGACCGGGTCCGCGACCGGGTACCGGTGGACCTCGCGCACGCCGAGGCACCCTTCGACCTCGTGGTCGGCGCCCTCGGCGGCTCCCGCGACCTGTCGAGGCACCCCCTCGCACAGGCGTCCTTCACCCTCCTGAACGCGCCGATCCGACCGGTCGTGATGGACGGCCTCGACGTGTCGCTGGTCGAACCGCCGCTCGCCGAGACCCCGTTGGACGTCTTCCTCGACCTGACCCTGCGCACCGACGGCAGCATCGCCGCCATCCTCCAGTACGCCACCGCCCTCTTCGACCCCGCCACCATGCGCGCCTTCGCCGCCGCCTACGTCGGCCTGCTGCGCGCCGTCCTCGCCGACCCCGACACCCCGGTGCGGGAACTCGCCCGCGCCCTGCCCGCCCGCCCGGCGCACCGGGCCGACCCGCTGCCCGCCTGGCACCACGCCCCCGACCGCCCGCACGGACCCGCCCCGCAGGTGACCTTCTCCGGAGAGCCCGGCGCGACCGCCCTGCGCTGCGGACCCGACAGCGTCAGCTACGCCGAACTCGACGCCATGACCGGCGGACTCGCCGCCGCGCTGCGCGCCGCCGGCCTCGCCCCGGGCACCCCCGTGGGCGTGCTGCTGCGCCGCGGCCTGTGGTCGGTCGCGGCCATGGACGGCATCTGGCGGGCCGGCGGCGCCTACGTCCCCCTCGACCCCGAACTCCCCGCCGAACGCCTGCGGTTCATGGCGGAGGAGGCCCGGCTCGGCTGCGTCCTCACCGACCGGGCGACGGCCGCCGACGCCACCGGACTCGCCCCCCTCACCCTCGACGTCGGCACGATCACCCCGGACCCCGAGGGCCCCCGGCACGCACCGCACCCGCGGGAGCTGGCCCACGTCATCTTCACCTCGGGATCGACCGGCCGCCCCAAGGCGGTCGGCGTCGAACACGCCGCCCTCGCCTCGCACGTCGCCGCCGCCAGGGAGCGGCTCGGCATCACCGCCGCCGACCGGGTCCTGGCCTTCGCCTCCTTCTCCTTCGACGCCTCCCTCGACCAGGTGCTGCCCGCCCTCGGCGCGGGCGCCACCGTCGTCATGCGCCCCGACGAGCCCTGGCTGCCCACCCAGGTCCCCGAGATCGTCCGCCGGCACGCCCTGACCGTCGTCAACGTGCCGCCCACCTACTGGTCCGAACTGACCCTCTCCCTCGACCGCCGGCAGGCGGCCGCCCTCGCCTCCCTGCGGCTGCTGGTCCTCGGCGGCGAGGCCGTACCGCCCGACACCCTCGCCGCCTGGCGCGCGGCCGTGCCCTGGGTCCGGGTCTGCAACGCCTACGGCCCCACCGAGACCACCGTCACCGCCACCACCTACGACGCCGACGACCCGCCCGCCGCCGGCGTCCCCATCGGCCGCCCGCTCGGCGACCGGCGGGTACGGGTCGTCGACGCCGACGACGGACCGGTCCCGGTCGGCGTCGCGGGTGAACTCCTCATCGGCGGGACGGAGGTGGCGCGCGGCTACCTCAACCGGCCCGCCCTCACCGCCGAACGCTTCGTGCCCGACCCCGACGGCCCACCGGGCAGCCGCCGTTACCGCACCGGCGACCTCGTCCGCTGGAGCGCCGGGGGAGACCTGGAGTTCCTCGGCCGCCGCGACGACCAGGTCAAGATCCGCGGCTTCCGCATCGAACTCGGCGAGGTGGAGAGCGTGTTGCGGGCCTGCCCGCTGGTCTCCGCCGCCGCCGCGCGCCCCGACCGCGCCACCGGACGCAGCCTCATCGGCTACGCCGTCCCTTCACCCGACGCGCCCGCCCCGCCCGACCGGGCCGACCTGCGCGCCTGGTGCGCCCGCTATCTGCCGCAGCACGCGGTGCCCTCCGAGTTCGTCGTCCTCGACGCCCTGCCGGTCGGCGTCTCCGGCAAACTCGACCGCTCCGCCCTGCCCGACCCCGCGCACGCCCGCTCCGCGGGCGACCCCGCCCACACCGAGCCCCGCGACGCGACCGAACGGGTCGTCGCCGAGGTCTGGGCCGACGTCCTCGGCCTCGACCGGATCGGCATCGACGACAGCTTCTTCGACCTCGGCGGCCACTCCCTGCTCGCCACCATGGCGGTCTCCCGGATCGCCCAGCGGCTCGGCCGCGAGATCGAACTGCGCTCCGTCTTCGAGAACCCCACCGTCCGCGGCTTCGCGCCCCGGGTGAGCGCCGCCCGCGTCACCGGCAGCACCGAGGTGGTACCCGTCGACCGCGGCGGCCCGCTGCCGCTGTCCTTCGCCCAGGAACGCCTCTGGTTCCTCGACCGCGCCTCCGACCGCGGCGACTCCTACCTCCTCCACTACTGCTGGCGGGTGCGCGGCGGCCTCGACCGCGCCGCCTGGCAGCAGGCCCTCGACGACCTCGTCGCCCGCCACGAGGTGCTGCGCACCGCGCTCGTCGAGTCCGAGGGCCGCCCCGCCCAGCGGATCTGCGACCCGATGCCGGTGCCGCTGCGCTGGGAGCCCGCGCCCCAGGCACCCGACGAGGAGAGCCGTCTGAGCGCCGTGCGCGACCTGGCCGGGGAGCACGCCGTCCGCCGCTTCGACCTCGACCGGCCGCCCCTGCTGCGCTCCGGCGTCTGGGAACTCGCCGACGACGACCACGTCGTCCTGCTCGCCCTGCACCACGCCGTCACCGACGGCTGGTCCAAGGGCGTCCTGCTCGACGAACTCGCCCGCCACTACCGCGCCCGGCTCACCGGCACCGACGCCGCGCTGCCCCCGCTGGCCGTCCAGTACGGCGACTTCGCCGTCTGGCAGCGCGACCGCGCCGACGGCGGCGCCCTGGAACCCCAACTCGCCTACTGGGAGGAGACCTTGAAGGCGGCCCCGGTCCTGGAGCTGCCCACCGACGCGCCCAGGCCCGCCGTGTTCACCGGCCGCGGCGGCGCCGTCGAGATACCCCTGCCGACCGCCCTCGTCGACCGCGTCGACGCCCACGCCCGCAGCCGCGGCGCCACCCGCTTCATGGTGCTGCTCGCCGCCGCCCAGGCCGCCCTGGCCCGCTGGTCGGGCCAGACCGACGTGACCGTGGGCACCCCCGTCGCCGGCCGCGCCCGCCTCGAACTTGAGCCACTGGTCGGCTTCTTCGTCAACACCGTCGCCCTGCGCACCGACCTGTCGGGACGCCCGACCCTCGGCGCGCTCGTGGACCGGGTACGCGACACCGTCCTCGGCGCCTTCGACCACCAGGAAGTGCCCTTCGAACGGGTGGTGGAGCGGCTGCGCCCCGAACGCGACCTGTCCCGCAACCCGTTGTTCCAGGTGATGGTGGACGTCCAGGACGCCTCCACCGGCGGCGCCGGACTCCCGGGACTCGACGCCACCGCCTTCGAACTGTTCTGGGGATCGGCCAAGTTCGACCTGACCGTCACCTTCGTCGTACGGCCCGACGGGTTCGCGCTGAACGTCGAGTACGCCGCCGACCTGTTCGAACCCGCCACCGCCACCCGCTTCGCCCGGCACGTCGGCCGCCTCCTGGAGACCCTGCTCACCGCCCCCGGCACCCGCCTCGACGAGGCCCCGCTGCTCACGGCCGCCGAACGCGGCCGGCTGATCGCGGCCGCGGGACGTGACGCGGCGCCCGCACCCCGCTTCCGGCCCGCCGGACGGCCCGACGCCCCGGCCGTGGTCTGCGAGGGCACCACGCTCGACTACGCCCGCCTCGACCGCCTCACCGGCGCCCTGGCCGCTGCCCTGGCCCGCGCCGGAGTCGCCCCAGGCGACGCCGTGGGTGTCGGTGTCGCCCGCGGCGTGTGGTCCGTCGCCGCGATGCTCGCCGTCTGGCGCGCGGGCGGCGTGTACGTCCCGCTCGACGCCCGCCTCCCCGAGGAACGGCTGCGGTACATGCTCGACGAGGCCGAGGTACGGCACGTCGTGTGCGACCCCCGCACCCGAGCCGCCGTCACCTCCCTCGGAGCCGTCGCGATCGACGTCGACGCCGTGGACGAGACGGACGGGACCGAAGGACCCCGGCACCCGGCCCACCCCGACGACCTCGCCTACGTCATCTTCACCTCCGGCTCCACCGGCAGACCCAAGGCCGTCGGCGTCACCCACCACGCCCTGGACGCCCATGTGGCCGCCGCCCGAAAGGAGTTCGCACTCACCGAACGCGACCGGGTCCTCACCTTCGCCTCGACCTCCTTCGACGCCTCCCTGGAACAGATCCTGCCCGCCCTCAGCACCGGCGCCACCGTCCTGGTGCGTCCCGACGACATCTGGGCCCCCGAGGAACTCGCCGACCGGGTCGCGGACGAGCGGGTCACGGTCATGGAACTCACCCCGTCCTACTGGGCGGAACTCGTCGCCCGCCTCGACACCCTCGCCCCCCGGCTCACCTCCCTGCGGCTGCTGGTGACCGGGGGAGAGGCCCTGCCCGCCGACCCCCTGGAGCGCTGGTTCGCGCACCTGCCCACGGTCCCCGTGGTCAACACCTACGGGCCCACCGAGACGGTCATCTCCGCCACCGCGCACACCCTGGCCGCCGCACCGCACGGCCGGGTGCCCATCGGACGCGCGCTGGGCGGCCGCCGCGCCCATGTCGTCGACCCGCTCGGCGAGCCGGCCCCCGACGGAGTACCCGGCGAACTCCTGCTCGGCGGGCCGGAGTTGGCCCGGGGCTATCTGGGCAGGCCCGCGCTGACCGCCGAACGCTTCGTGCCCGACCCGTTCGGCGGACCGGGCGCCCGCCTCTACCGCACCGGCGACGTGGTGCGCCGACTGCCCTCCGGGGAACTGGAGTTCCTCGGCCGCAACGACGACCAGGTCAAGATCCGCGGCTTCCGCGTCGAACCGGGAGAGGCCGAGGCCGTGCTGCGCGCCCACCCCGGAGTGCGGGGCGCCGCCGTCGTCGTCAGGACCCTGCGCGGCGAACCCGCCCTCGTCGGCTACGCGGCCGGCGGCGGCCTGTCCGCCGAGGCGCTGGAGACCCACTGCCGGGACCGGCTGCCGCACTACCTGGTGCCGTCCGCCTTCGTCCTCCTCGACACCCTGCCGCTGACCGTGCAGGGCAAGCTCGACGTCGCCGCGCTGCCCGCGCCGCAGGCCCAGGCGCCGAGGGAGTTCGTGGCACCGCGCACCCCGGCCGAGACGGTCGTCGCGCAGATCTGGTGCGAGGTGCTCGACCTGCCGCGGGCCGGCGTCCACGACGACTTCTTCGCCCTCGGCGGCCACTCGCTGCGCGCGGTGGCGGTCGCCTCCCGGCTGCGGACCGCGTTCGACTGCCCGCTCCAGGTGCGGGACCTGTTCGAGCATTCCACCGTCGAACGCCTCGCCGCCGAGGTGGAGCGCCGACTCCTCGAACTCATCTCGGAGATGAGCGACGACGAGATCGACCTCTCCCTGACTGCCGACCTCTGACCCGCACAGCCTCCGACCCCGCACCACCCGGCCCGCCGAACCGGCCCCCCTCCCACCGTGGGGCGGGCTCGGCGGCCGGCGCCCCACCCGCACGGCCGGCCTTCCGCCCGCGCGCGCCCACGAGCGTCCCGCACGCCCGTCGCGAGGCGCACCCGTGCCCCACCGACTTCTCCTCCTCCCGACCTGAGATCGGAGTGCCCCGATGACCACATCCGACGTGCGTCCCGGCCCCCTCACCACGGGCGGCGGCCTCTCCCCGGCCGCCCGGCGCCTGCTGGAGCAGCGACTCAGCGGCCGGTCAGGCGCTCGGGACAGCGGCCCGGCCCGGGTACGGCCCCGCCCGGAGCGCATCCCGCTCTCCGCGGCCCAGCAGCGGCTGTACTTCCTCGACCGGCTCGACCCCGGGGCACCCACCTATCTGCTCCCCGCCGCCTGGCGGTTCACCGGCCCGCTCGACCTGCCCGCCCTGCGCGCCGCCGTCGCCGACCTGGTCGCCCGGCACGAGCAGTTGCGGGTGGTCTTCCCCGAGCACGAGGGCGTCCCGCACCAGCGCGTGCTGCCCGCCGACGGCGCGGCCCTCGACGTCACCGACGCGAGCGCCCCGCCCGGCGAGGACCGGGAACGGCTGCTGGCCGCCGCCGTGCACGCCGCCGCCGTCCGCCCCTTCGACCTCGCCCGCGAACCCGCCTTCCGCGCCACCCTCGTCCGCGCCGCCGACGACGACCACGTCCTGGTCCTCGGCATGCACCACATCGTCTCCGACGGCTGGTCCCTCGGCCTCCTGGTCCGCGACCTGACCGAGCTGTACCGGGCCAGAACCGAGGGCCGGACCGCGCGCCTGCCCGAACTGCCCCTCGACTACACCGACTACGCGATCTGGCAGCGCGCCGACGACCGGGCCGCCGAACTAGACCACTGGCGCGCCCGGTTGGCCGGACTGACCCCGCTGGAGCTGCCCACCGACCACCCGCGCCCCGACACCCCGTCCGGCGCGGGCGCCACCCACACCGTCACCCTGCCGCCCGCCCTCACCGACGCCCTCGCCGACCTCGGGGGCCGCGCCGGGACCACGCCCTACATGACGGTACTGGCCGCTTTCCAGGCCGCGTTGGCGTTCCACACCGGGCAGCGGGACATCGCCGTCGGCACCGTCGTCGCCAACCGCGAACAGGCCGCGACCGAGCAGCTCGTCGGCTTCTTCGTCAACACCCTCGTGCTGCGCGGTGACTTCTCCGACGACCCGACCCCGGCCGCCCTCCTCGCCCGCACCAGGGACACGGTCCTCGACGCCTTCTCGCACCAGTCGGTCCCCTTCGAGCGGATCGTCGACGCGCTGAGCCCGGAGCGCGACCTCGCCCGCAACCCCCTCGTCCAGGTCCTGTACACGCACACCGACGCCTCCGCCGCCGGATTCCGCCTCGGCACGACCGACGGCACCCCCTACCGGATCGACCTCACCACCGCCAAGTTCGACCTCACCCTCGACCTGCGCGACGGACACGGACGCACCGACCTGGTCTTCGTCCACCGCCCCGACCTGTTCGAGGAGACCTCCGTCGCCGCCCTGGCCCGGCACACCGTGGCCCTCCTCGAGGCGTTCTGCGCCGGGCCGGACACCCCGCTGAGCGCCGTCGACCCGCTCACCCCGGCCGAACGCGCCCACCTGCTCGGCCCGCAGGGACCCGCCCGCGGCGGCCCCGACGCCGTCCCGCCCGCCCCGCGCACCGCACCCGACCGCCTCGCCCGCCACATCGCGGCCACCCCGCACGCGGTCGCGGTCCGCGGCTCCGGCCGCGACCTCGACTACGCCCGCCTCGACACCGAGGCGTCCGCCCTGGCCCGGCGGCTGCGCGCGGCCGGCATCGGCCGCGGCGCCCTCGTCGGCGTCTGCCTCGACCGCACCCCCGACCTCGCGGTGGCCCTGCTCGCCGTCTGGCGGGCCGGCGCCGCCTACCTCCCGCTCGACCCCTCCCACCCCCGCGCCCGGCGCGAGTTCACCGTCACCGACTCCGGCATCGACTGGATCGTCACCGACACCGCCACCCGCGCCGCCGTCGAGGGACTGCCCGTCGAACTGCTGACCCTCGACACCCCCGACACCACCGACGCGCCCGCCCCTGCCGTCACCTCCGACGACGTCCTGCCCGACCTCGACGACCTCGCCTACGTCATCTACACCTCGGGCTCCACCGGCCGCCCCAAGGGCGTCGAGATCACCCACGGCAACCTGGCCTGGCTGCTCGGCGCCGCCGACCGGCACTTCGACTTCGGGCCCGCCGACGTCTGGACCCTGATGCACTCGCCCGCCTTCGACTTCTCCGTCTGGGAGCTGTGGGCCTGCCTCGGCAGCGGCGGCCGGGTCGTCGTCCTCACCGCGGACGAGGTGCGCGACCCGGCCGCCGTCCACCGCGTGCTGCGCGAGGAGCGCGTCACCGTCCTCAACCAGACCCCGGCCGCCTTCAAGGGACTGCGCGCCCACCTCGCGGACACCGGCGCCGAGATCTCCGAACTCGCCCTGCGCACCGTGGTCTTCGGCGGCGACGCCTTCGACGTCCGCGACTACCGCGACTGGTTCGCCGCCCCGGGACCCCGCCCCGCCCTCGTCAACATGTACGGCATCACCGAGACCACCGTCCACGTCACGCTGCGCACCGTCACCGCGGACGACGTCGACGGCGCGGAGCGCTCACCCGTCGGCCGCCCGCTCGACGGACAGCACGGCTACGTCCTCGACCCCTGGGGCCGGCTCGTGCCGCCCGGCAGCGTCGGCGAACTGTACGTCGCGGGCGGCGGCGTGGCCCGCGGCTACCGCAACCGGCCCGAACTGACCGCCGAACGCTTCCTCGACGACCCCTTCGCCGCCCCAGGCGGCCGGATGTACCGCACCGGCGACCTGGTCCGGGTGCTGCCCGACGGCCAGCTCGGCTACGTCGGCCGCGCCGACCACCAGGTGAAGATCCGCGGCTACCGCATCGAACCCGGCGAGATCGAGACCGCGCTGCGCGCCCTGCCCGGCGTCGCCGACGCCGCCGTGGTGGCCCGCCGCGACGACGGAACCGCCCGCCTCGTCGCCCACGTCGTCACCCCCGAGGGCCGCCCCCTCGACCCGCCCGCCCTGCGCGAGGGGCTGCGGCTGACCCTGCCCGACTACATGGTCCCCGCCCTGTTCGTCCGCCACGACCGGCTGCCGCTGACCGCCAACGGCAAGGTCGACCGGGCCGCCCTCACCGCCCTGCGCCCGACCGGCACCGGAGGGGGCACCCACCTCCCGCCCGAGGGCCGGGTCGAACAGGCCCTCGCCGGGGTGTGGAGCCAGGTCCTCGGCGTCGAGCACGTCGGCCGCACCGACAACTTCTTCGAACTCGGCGGCGACTCCATCCTCGCCCTGCGCCTGGTCGGCCTCGGCCGCCTCGCCGGACTCGGCTTCAGCGTCGCCGACGTCTTCCGCACCCGCACCCTCGCCGCCCTCGCCGACCTCGTCTCGGACGCGGGCGACGCCCCCGACCCCGTCGCCCCCTTCTCCCAGCTCGACCCGGCCGACCTCGACCGGCTGCCCGACGGACTCGCCGACGCCTACCCGCTCACCATGCTCCAGGCCGGCATGCTGCACGAGATGCTCGCCGACCCGAGGCGCGGCGCCTACCACAACGTCACCGACCTCAAGATCAGCGTCCCCGAGGGCTTCGACCTGCGCGCCTTCCAGGCCGCCGTGGACGCGACGGTCGCCGGGCACCCCATCCTGCGCACCTCCGTCGACCTCGTCTCCTACCGCGAACCCCTCCAGCTCGTCCACCGCAGCGCCCGCCTCCCGGTCGGCTACACCGACCTGCGCGCCCTCCCCCGCGAGCAGCAGCGGGCCCGCCTGCGCGCCTTCGTGGACGACGAGTTCGACCGCCGCTTCGACCTGGCCGCCGCGCCCCTGGTCCGCATCCACCTCCACCACGTCTCCGACCACGAACTGCGCCTGGTCCTCACCGACTGCCACGTCGTCCTCGACGGCTGGAGCCTCACCTCGCTCGTCGCCGACCTGCTCGCCCTGCACCGGGAGGCCGTCGCCCACCGCACCGCCCCGCGACCGCCCGACGCCCCCGCCTTCGCCGAGTACGTCGCCCTGGAGCGGGCCGCGCTGGCGAGCGAGGACGCGCTGCGCTACTGGCGCGGGCGCCTCGCCGACCTGCGCCCGGTGACCCTGCGCAAGCGCCCCGCGGGCGCGGCCGAAGGCCGGCCGCCGGTGCACGAGGCCCGCCGCTCCTACGCCGAACTCGCCGCGGGGATCGGCGCGTTGGCGAAGGAGGCGGGCGTACCCCGGCGCACCGTGCTGCTCACCGCGTTCCACCACACCATGAGCCTGTTCGCCGACCGCGACGACAGCGTCCTGGGGCACAGCATCGGACTCGTCACCAACGGACGCCCCGAACTGCCGGGCGCCGACCGGATGCGCGGACTGTTCCTGAACACCGTGCCGTTCGGCGTGGCCCGCCCGCGCGGCAGCTGGCTCTCCTATCTGCGGGACGCCTTCGCCGCCGAGCAGGAGATGCTGCCGCACCGCAGGGTCCCCCTGGTCCGCATCGCCGAACTGCGCCCCACCGAGCCCCGGTTGACCGACACCGTCTTCAACTACGTCAACTTCCACCGCCTCTCGCACGAGTCCTGGGACGACTCCCTGGAGATCGCCCGCACGATGTTCCCGCTCCTGGTCAACGCCAGCGTCAACGCCTTCACCCTGGACGCGGACCCGGAGTTCGTCGCCCCCGCCACCGCCGAGCAGCTCGCCGACGTCTACCGCGACGTGCTGGCCGCCATGGTCGCCGCCCCGCACGCCCGGGTCTCCCGGCCCGCCCTCACCGGCGCCGCCCGCGCCACCGTCCTCGACTGGGCCACCGGCCCGAAGGCCCCGTCGTCCCCGCTGCTGTTCCACGAGCACCTCGCCCGGCACGCCGCCGCCACCCCCGACGCCGTCGCCGTCGAGCACGGCGCACAGCGCCTCAGCTACGCCGAACTCCAGGAGCAGGCCGAGCAACTGGCCAGGCGGCTGCGCCGGCTGGGGGTCGGCCCGGAGACCGTCGTCGGGATCTGCGCGGACCGCGGACCCGACCTGGTGCGGGCCGCCGTCGGAGTGCTGCGCTCCGGCGGGGCGTTCCTGCCCCTCGACCCCCAACACCCCACCGAGCGCCTCGCGTTCATGGCCGCCGACAGCGGGATGCGGGTGCTGCTGACCCAGCGGGCGCTGGACGGCACGGTCCCCTTCGAGGGCCCCGTCGTCCACCTGGACGCCCCCGCACCCCCCGAGGCCCCGGTACCTGGCCGGGAGCCCGACGCCGACACCCTCGCCTACATCATCTACACCTCGGGCTCCACCGGCACCCCCAAGGGCGTCGCCATCCCGCACCGCGGTCTGTCCAACATGCTCGAAGGACAGCGCGACCTGATCCGCCCCACCGCCGACGACCGGGTCCTGCAGTTCGCCTCGTTCGGCTTCGACGCCTCCATCCTCGAACTGACCTGGTCCCTCACCAACGGCGGCCGGCTGGTCACCGCGTCCAAGGACGACCTGCGCCCAGGACCCGACCTGGCCCGCACCCTGCGCGCGGCCCGCGTCACCGGCGCCATGCTGCCGCCCAGCGCCCTCGCGGTCCTCGGCGACGACGACTTCCCCGACCTGCGCGTCCTCCAGGTCGCCGGCGAGTCCTGCCCGGCCGAACTCGCCGACGTCTGGTCGCGCGGCCGGCGCTTCCACAACGTGTACGGCCTCACCGAGACCTCCGTCTGGTCCGTCGCCGCCGAACTCACCCCCGGCCAGGGCCACCCGCCCATCGGCACCCCCATCCGCAACACCCGCGTCCACGTCCTCGACGACGACCTCCAGCCGGTCCCGGTCGGCGTGCCGGGCGAGATCCACCTCGGCGGGCAGGCCGTCGGCCGCGGCTACCTCGGCCGGCCCGCGCTGACCGCCGCCACCTACGTGCCCGACCCGTTCGGCGCCCCGGGCGACCGGCTGTGCCGCACCGGCGACCTCGGCGCCCACCGCCCCGACGGGTCCGTGGAGTGGCTCGGCCGCCGCGACGCCCAGGTCAAACTCCGCGGCTTCCGCATCGAACTCGGCGAGATCGAGCACGCCCTGCGCCGGCTGCCCGAGATCCGCCAGGCCGTCGTCCTGCACCGCACCGACCTGCCCGGCGGCGAACCCGCCCTGATCGCCTACCTCGTCGCCGACGGCACCGCCCCGCCCGCCCCCGAGGAGCTGCGCGCCCGGCTGCGCACCTCGATGCCCGCCTACATGCTGCCCGCCCGGTTCGTCGTGCTCGACGCGCTGCCCGTCAACCGCAGCGGCAAGATCGACAAGCGGGCGCTGCCGCTGCCGCCCACCGAGGCGGACCGCTCCGACACCCGCTACACCGCCCCCGCCACCCCGGCCGAGAAGATCCTCGCCGAGATCTGGCGCGAGGTCCTCGGACTCTCCCGGATCGGCGTCCACGACGACTTCTTCCGCATCGGCGGCAGCTCACTGTCCACCGTCCGGGTCTCCCTGATGGCAGCGGCGCGCGGGCTGCCGGTCACCGTCGGCGACCTGATCGAACACCCCACCCTCGCCCGGCTCGCCGACCACGCCACCCGCGCCGCGGGCGAGGGCCTGCCCGCCACCGTGACCTCCGAGGTACGGCTGCGCGAGGGCACGGGACGCCCGCTGTGGTGCGTGCACCCCACCGGCGGCAGCGCCGCCTGGTTCGTGCCGCTCGCCCGCGCCCTGCCGCCCGGCCGGCCCGTGCACGCCTTCCAGGCGCGCGGCCTGCTCGGCGGGGTCGACCCCAGCACCGTCACCGGCATCGCAGCGAACTACGCGGCCGAGATCACCGAACGCGACACCGAGGGCCCGCACGCCCTGTTCGGCTGGTCCATGGGCGCCAACATCGCCCTGGAGATGGCCACCCAGCTGCACCGGGCGGGCCACCAAGTGGCGCCCCTGGTCCTGGTCGAGCCCTACCTCCCCAACACCGCCGCCCGGGAGCGCCTGAACGGCGTCACCAAGGACCTCAGGGAGGCGCTGCGGCTGCGCGACCGGCTGCGCGCGACGCCGGCCTCGGCGCAGCGCGACCTGACCACCGCCGAGCTGACCGCGACCCTGCTGGGCGCCGGCATGAGCCCGGCCGAGGCCGCGCTCGTCGAGGACGCCCCGATCGAGGTCTGGCACTCGCTGCTCGCCGCCCTGGCCGGCTACGAGGTCCGCCCCTACCCGGGGCCCGTGCACCTGGTCGTCGGCAGCGAGGCCGCGAACCTGCCCAGGGGCCGCACCATGCCGGGCCTCGACGTCGACTACGACACCTACGTCAGCCGGTGGCGCGAGGTCGCGGGCGGCGGACTCACCCTGCACATCAGCGACGGCGACCACATGTCGATGATGGCCGAGCCGAGGGTCACCGGCATCGCCGACCTGCTCACCACGATCGAGGCGGGAGACCCCCGATGACCACCGAAGCCCCCGCCCGCACCGGGTCCAGCGCCCTCCCGCAGGCCCCCGCCCCCGCCGTCCCCGGCCTCACCGAACGGCACCTGCTCTCCGCCGACATGGTCGCCGACCCCTACGACCACCTCGACGCGCTGCGCGACCGCGCCCCCGTCCACTGGAGCCCCCTGCACCACGCCTGGCTCGTCACCGGCTACGACCAGGTGATGCGCTGCCTGCGCGAGCGGGCCGTCTCCGCCGACCGGGTCAGGCCCCTCATGGACGCCGTCCCGCAGGGCGCCCGCGAGGACGCCGAGCGGGCCTTCGGCATCCTGTCCCGCTGGATGGTCTTCAACGACCCGCCGCAGCACCGCAGGCTCCGCCAGGTCTTCCAGGAGGCGTTCGCCGCCCGCGCGGTGGCCCGCTACCGCGCCTTCACCGAGAAGGCGACCCGGGCCGTCCTCGCCCGCAAGGCGGTGCCCGGCCGGGCGGGCGACCTGATGGCCGACGTCGCCAAGCCGCTGCCCGCCCTGGTGTTCGCCCGCTGGCTCGGCATCCCGCGCACCGACGCGCCGTCCTTCTGGTACTGGAACGCCCGGGTCGCCGACCTCGTCCTCGGCACCGCCCAGGAGGAGAGCGAGTACCGGGCCTCCCTCCAGGCCCTCGTCAGCCTGGAGGAGTACCTCGGCGACCTGGTCGAAAGGCGCCGCGCCGAACCCGGCGACGACCTGATCAGCCAGGTGCTCGGCGAGGGCCGGGTGGGGGAGTCGGTCAGCGGGACCGAGTTCGTCGGGATGCTCACCCAGATGGCCTTCGCCGGCGGCGAGACCACCAGCAACCTCATCGCCAACACCGTCCTCGCCCTGCACACCAGGCCCGATCAGCTCGCCGCCGTCCGAGCCGAACCCGACCTCGCCCAGGGCGCCGTGGAGGAGACCCTGCGCCTGGACGGCCCGTCCAAGATGTCGATCCGCACCGCCGCCCAGGACCTCGACCTCGACGGCCGCACCCTGCGCGCGGGTGACCGGATCTTCCTCGTCACCGCCGCCGCCAACCGCGACCCCGCCCGCTTCCCCGACCCCGGCCGGTTCGACGTCCACCGCTCGGGCGCCACCCACCTCGGCTTCGGCTTCGGCGCCCACTTCTGCATCGGCGCCGCCCTGGCCCGCCTGGTGGCGGTGGCCGCCGTCCGCACCCTGGTCGTCGACCACCCCGGCCTGACGCTCGACGACCCGGCCACGCTCGCCTGGCAGCCCTCGCTCCTCAACCGCAGCCTCACCGCCCTGCCCGTCCGCTACTGACCGGAACCCCGCGAACCTCAGCACCAAGAAAGGCACATGATGGCCACCACCCTCGCCGGAGCCGGTCCGCGCCTGTGGGCACCCGCCCGGCACCGGTCGTTCCGGCTCCTGTGGACGGGACAGTCGCTGTCCCTGCTCGGCGACGGCTTCAGCGTCGTCGCGTTCTCCTGGATCACCCTCGGCCTGACCGGGTCCACCCTCACCCTCGGCTACGTCCTCGCCTTCCAGGCGGTACCCCGCGCGCTGCTCACCCTGGTCGGCGGCAGCCTCGGCGACTCCTGGTCGACCCGCACCCTCATGGTCGCCTCGAGCTGGACCAGATCGGCGCTGATGGCGGCCGTCGGGTTGGCCGGCCTGAGCGGACACCTGACGGTGTGGATGCTGTGCGCCGCCGCCGCCGCGTTCGGCGCGGTCGACGCCTTCTTCCAGCCCGCCCGCGTCTCCATCCTGCCCTCCGTCGTCGACGACGACCTCCTCACCCCCGCCAACGCGCTGCTCGGCGCGGGCGCCAGGACCGCCGCCGTGATCGGCCCGGCCGTCGGCGGCGCGGTCATCGCCATGACCAGGGCTCCGGTCGCCTTCCTCGTCGACGCCGTCTGCTTCGCCCTCTGCGGCTGGTGCGTCTCCCGCATCCGCACCCGCCCCGCGCCCGCCCCCGCCGCCGCGCCCGAGGCGGGACCCGCGGAACGCACCACCCTCGGCTCCCGCATCCGCGAGGGCGTCACCTACACCCTGCGCGACCCCCGGCTGCGGACCATCGTCGCCCTCGACACCGCCGTCAACTTCTGCTACGCCGGGCCGTTCACGGTCGGGTTCGCCGCCCTCGCCGACGACGTGCTGCGCGGCGGCTCCGCCACCCTCGGCATCCTCAACGGCGCCCTCGCGGGCGGCGCCCTGCTCGGCACCCTGGTGGGCGGCGCCGTCGGCGGCAGGCCACGGGTCGGCCTGCTGGTCGCGGCGCTGGCCGGCTGGCTCGGCGCCGGGATGGCCGTCCTCGGCCTGGTGCACAGCACCCCGGCGGTGGTGGCCACCGTCCTCGCCATGGGCTTCGCCATCGGCTTCCAGGGCGTGTTCGGGCTCAGCTGGATCCAGCGCAACATCCCGAAGGACGTGCTCAGCCGGGTCATCTCCGTCGACATGGTCCTCGGCTACGCGGCGGCCCCGCTCTCCCTGATCGCCTGCGGCGCCCTGGCGGGGAGCGGCATGTCCGCCCTGTTCGGCCCGGTCGCCGTGGTGCTCGCCCTGACCGGGCTCGCGGTGCTCGGGTCGCGGGCGGTGCGCGCGATGCGGTGACGTCCGCTCAGGCGGCCCGCAGGGCGGCCGACCGCGCGCACAGGTCCGCGCGGTTGGCCGCCCCCGTCTTGGTGATCAGGCTCGCGATGTGCTTCTCCGCCGTGCGCGGCGAGATGAACAGCCGGTCCGCGATGTCCTTGTTCCCGAGCCGCTCCGCGAGCAGCAGGAACACCTCGAACTCCCGCACCGTCACCCCCTGCGCGCGCAGCTCCTCCGGGATGCCGGTGGTACCTGAGCGGTGCTGGTGCACCGGGGCGCCGAGCCGGCGCAGCCCCGCCCGGCAGGCCCCCGAGACGGCCGCGATGTCCCGCTCGTGGAAGTAGTGTTCGGCCCGCCGCAGCCAGCCCACCGGATCGCCCCAGCCGTCCTGGTGCGCCGCGTCCGCGATCAGCCGCAGCCCCAGGTGCTGGGCCAGCGGATACGGCTCCGCCACCGTCAGCGCCGACTCCACCGCGGCGGCCGCCCGCGCCCCCGCCCCCTCGCGGCCCAGCAGCACCGCGTCGCTGAGCAGCACGAACTGCCGGTTCCAGCGCATCCTGGCGACGGCCGTCGCGGTGACCTCCTCGTGCCTGGCCCGGTCGGCGTCCCCGGCGAGCACGTCGAGCAGCAGCACCAGGCCGTGGGTGCCGCTGAGGTGGTACGTGGACGGGTTGCCCGCTTCGAGCGCCACCAGCGTCCGCAGCTCGGCGCGGGCCAGGTCCCGGTCCTCCTCCAGGAGTCCGCAGAAGGCGCGGGCGAGTCCGAGGCCGAGCGGCTCCTCCTGCGAACCGGCGCCGTCCCACTCGGTGAACGCGGCGAGCGTGGCCTCCATCCCGGCCCGGTCCGCGCGGTGCGCCGCCAGCACGGCCTGCGCCATCAGCACGTACCGCACGGCGGGCGCGAGCCGCAGCCTGCGCACCACGGCCAGGCAGTCGGCGGCGGCCGCCGCCGCGCCCTCGTGGTCCCCGCGCAGCACCGCGTCCAGCACCAGGATGCCGTCCACGGTGTGCACGATGTTGACCGAGCCGAGCCGCAGCGCCTCCTCGCGGGCCGCGAGCAGCCCCGAGGTGTCGCCCTCGGCGAGCCACGCGTTGCCGCCCATGCGGGTGGCCGCGTACATCCGCTGGAGCGGCAGCCGGTGGCGTTCCGCGGTGGCGAGCGCCTGTTCCAGCATCGCCTGCGACTCCTCCGGGTCCCGCTCCCGCGCCACGGTGGCGAGCAGCTCCCTTGCCTGGCAGGCGACGACCGGCAGCGCGTGCCGTTCGGCGGTGTCGGCGGCGGACCTGGCCAGCTTCTCGGCGTGCTGGGTGCGGTCGGCGCCGGGGGTGTCGAGGGCGAGATAGGCGGCCGTGACATCGACGGCGGCGGCGGTCGCCTCGTCGGGCGAGGTCGCCAGCACCTCGCGGGCCCGGACGATCTGCCGGTTGCCGTCGGTCCAGCGCCCCGCCGTGTGGGCGACCTTGGCGAGCCGGGTGTGCAGCGTGGCCAGCCGGACCGGGCTCAGTCCCGCGCCGCCCAGCGCGTGCAGGTCGTCGGCGAGGTCGAAGGCGCGCGCGAAGTCGCCGGCCTCGGCGAGCGCGGGCAGCAGGTTCTCCAGCACACCGGCCCGCGCCTGCGGGTCGTCGGCGTCGCCGAGGAGGCTCTCGGCGCGGCTGAGCAGGGTCACGGCCGAGCCGAGCGCGCCCGCGACCAGCGCCCGGCCGCCCGCGTCCGCGAACAGCAGCCCGGCCTCGACCCGGTCCCCCGCGGCCTCGCGCAGTCCGGCGGCGAGCGCGCACCAGTCGCCGCCGAGGTCGGGGTGGAGCTCCTCGACCGCCTCGGCGCCCCGCCGCGCCAGATCGGCCCGCTGACCGGGTGTCATCTGGGTGAACAGGGCCTCCACGGTGAGGGAGTGCCGGAAGGAGTACCAGTCGGGCGCCGGCTCGTCGGGGAGCACCAGCCGGGCGGCCACTCCCGCGTGCAGATGGCTGAGCAGCGCCCGGTCGTCGACGCCGGTCATGCGCTGCAGGACGGTGAGCGGGAAGCGGCGGCCCAGCACGGCGGCGGCCGACAGCAGGGTCAGGCCCTGGGCGCCGAGCCGGTCGATGCGGCGCAGGATGCCGCGCGCCAGCGCTGAGGAAACGTCACGGCGCAGATCGCCGACGGCCCGCCAGCCGTCCGGGCCCTGCACCAGGGTGCCGGCCCCGATCATGGACTGGAGCAGCTCCTCCACCAGGTAGGGGCTGCCCGCGCTGTCCTCCCACAGCCGTTCCATGACCTCGGCGGGGACGTCGTCGGGTCCCTCGGCGCCCAGTTGGGCGCGGATCATCTCGTGCACCTGCGGTCTGGACAGCGGCTGGAGGTCGAGCAGTCCCGCGACGCCCCGGCGGCGGGCGGACTGCGCGAGGTCGAGGGCGTCGCTGAAGTCGGTGCGCACCGTGGCCAGCAGCAGGACCGGCGTGTACTCCAGGTTGTCGACCAGGTACTCCAGGACGCCGAGCGTCTCGGGGTCGGCGTCGTGCAGGTCCTCCAGGAGCAGCAGTTGGCCCTGGCCGCGCCCGGCGGCGATCAGCAGCCGCAGCACCGCCTCGCCCAGGATGACCATGGAGCTGCTCTCGCGCTCCCCGGTGTCCCAGTCGGGTATCAGTCGCCCGAGCACCGGACGGTAGGGGCCGAGCGCCAGGTCGTCCATCGGCTCGCCGCCCCGGAACAGCGACATCAGCGCCTCGGTGAGGGGGCGGAACGGCACGGCGGGTCCCGTGGTGCTGCTGCGGCCGCGCAGGACCCGCATCCCGGAGCCGAGCGCGCCGCCGACGGCCTCCGCCGCGAGCCGCGACTTGCCGACGCCTGCCTCGCCCACCAGGAAGACGACACCGCCGTTGCCCTGGCGGGCGTCGGTCATGGCGCGTTCGAGGACGGTGAGTTGGGGGTCCCGCCCGACCAGGGAAGGCGCATGGGAACGCATGAACGCAGATGATAATCCGCTTACGTGCATTTACGTCAGGTCGCCCGGTTCCCGACCTGCCCGGGTACGGCGGAGGCGGCGCCCGGCGCCACCGGGCACGGCGGCCGGAACGCGCGGCGGCGCGGACCCGACCTGCGGGTCCGCGCCCTCACCCGAGTGGTGACCCGCGACGGGTCAGTTCGGCGCCGAGACCGAGGTGTCCAGGGTGCTCAGGGTGATGACGATGCCGCTGGTGAGGACCATTCCGGCGAGCACCCGGGCACGGGCGCAGGCCCGGTTGCGGCCGGTGAGCGCGATGCCGCCCGCCGCGTCCTGCTCCTCGACGGCGGTCTCGGCGTCGACGGCGGCGGTGGCGGTGAGGTTCTGGTCCATGACGGTGATCCCCTTCTGGAGTCCCGTGCGGGTGAGTCGCACGGGGTGGAGGCGGAAGTGCCGTGGTGCGCAACAGCAGAACGGAGCGGAACTGAACGGAGCTGAACAAAGCGGTCAGACGCTGGGGTGTCCCAGGAGCAGGACGGACGGGACGGTCGTGGGAGAGGCGAGGCGGAGCAGCCCGTAGCCGATGCCGGAGAGTCCGGTCAGCAGCCCGGGGGAGGGGACATGGTCGGGGGTGGCGCACCGGTGGTCCTGCGCCTCGACGAGGGCGAGCGCCCGGCCGGTCAGCCGGTCGAGGGCCGCGGCGGCGGTCGGCACGCCCAGGCCGGCGAGCACGGTCAGCGCTTCGAGGGTGCCGAGACTGCCCTGGCCCAGGCTCAGGTCGGGGCCGATCTCGGCGCCGGCCAGCGCGGCGGCGGCCCTGGTCAGGTCGGGCGGCGCGGGCAGCTGGGCGACGGCGGCCGCCGCGCCGGGGAGCCCGTCGGCCCAGGAGCCGCCGGGTGCGGTGGCCGCGTCCCTGAGCAGGACGCGGGCGGCGGCCGCGTGCCGGTCGGCGCGGCCGGGCCTGCGGTCCGCGTAGCGCAGCAGCGCCCAGCCGATCCCCCAGGAACCCTCCGCGAACCCGGGGGCGATGGCATCGGTGTCCGCGACCAGCGCAGCCAGCCGGTCGGCGACCTCGTCCGCCAGGAGCAGGGCCCGCGGATCGCCGGTCGCCTCGTGGGCGGCGACGGCGGCGGCCAGCGCCCCGGCGACGCCCCCGGCGAGACCCGGGTTCCGGCAGGCCGCGGCGGCGTGGCCGAGCGCGCTGAACGCGTCCGGCAGACAGGCCCGCAGACCGTCGTCGAGCAGCGCGGACAGCCGCAGCACCGCGTACACGATGCCGCCGAGCCCGTCGTAGCCGCCGGGGCCCGCCGCCGCGCTCAGCTCGGGGTCATCGGCCATCGCCCGCAGCAGCGCGGGCAGCGGTCCGACCGCCTCGCGGGCCGCAGCGGCGTACCGGCCCGCGCCCGCCAGGGCGTCCGTGTGGGCCAGGAACAGCGCCACCCCGCAGTAGCCCTGGGCGAGTCCCGCGCCCATCGGCAGCACCGCCCAGTGCGGGCCCGAGACCCGTTCGAGACCGAGCCAGTTGGTGCGGCCGCCGCCGCGGACCGCGCGGGCGGCGATCTCGTCGGCGATCCCGCACGCGGCGGCCAGCAGCCGCGACGCGTCGGGCACCACCGCGGGCACCTGCCCGACCGCCAGCTCCGACCGGGGCCGGTCCGGCGTCGATGCGGCGCCGCGGGCCGCCAGCGTGGCCGAGATGATCCACTCCTGATCGTGGCAGTCCACCTCGTCCATCCTGGCGACCTTCGCGCGCACCGACGCCAGACTCGCCACCGGCAGCACCTCGGGGACCCAGGTGCCGTCGTCCGTCAGGACCCCTGTACCCGACGGAGCGTGGGAGAAGAGGGGCACGTCACCGCGCCAGAGGGCGGCCGTCTCGTGCTCGATCAGCCGGCTGCGGGCGCCGTCGTGCGCGGACTCCGTCCACAGCACCGCGAACACCCCGTCCCTGGCGAGCGCGTCACCGAGCAGCGCCGGGTGGGCCGACTCCTCGAGGAGCGTCGCGTACAGCCGCGTCGAGCGGGCGATGAGCCGCGCGGGACGCCCGGCGCGGGAGGCCAACGGCCCGTCGTCGCCGAGCAGTTCGTGCCCCTCGGCGGCGAGCGCCGCGTACCCGGCGCGGAAGCCCTCGATCAGCGCGGCCCGGTGGTCGGCGCCGTCGAGGGGGCGACCTGCGGGCAGCGGGTGGTTCTGCGCGGCGGGGCTGAGCAGCGGCGCCCTGACCGCCCGCATGGTGTCGAGGCCGCTGTCCCGCCAGTGCAGGCCCTCGCTCGGGAAGGTGCCGTCGGTGGACCGGCCGAGCGCGGAGATGTCGAGCGCCCCGTGCTCGCCGATCAGCAGGTGGGGCAGCAGGCAGGTGCGGTGCACGGAGGCGTGCAGGGCGTCGGCGGCCGGGTCGGCGCCCGCCGTCATGGCCTGCGGGAGCCCGGTGTGCAGCAGCGTCTCGGCGTCCACCAGGACCGGCTGGTCGCCGCAGGCGATGACGTTCTCGTAGTGCATGTCGGCGCCGTCCACCGCGTACAGCAGGGCGAGCAGCGCGCCCTGGCGCCGGTAGAAGGCGTCCGTCTCGGTCACCGACCGGCACCAGCGGTGCTCGACGAACTCCAGCCAGCCGTAGCTGTCGTGGCGCAGGCTGCGCGGGGTGCGCAGGGCGAGCCCGGGGACCTTGGCGTTGAGCCAGCCGACCAGGTCGTCGAGCAGGGCGTGCTGGTCGAGCGGCCTGGGCTTGTAGACGAGCCGGTCGCCGCCGTCGAAGCGCAGGATCGCGACGGACCTGTTGCCCTGGTGGGCATCCCCGCGGCCGAGGTCGACCGCGGTGAGCGCCCCGGGGTCGCGGCCGTCCAGCAGCCCGGCGGCGAGCCGGGAGCGGTCGGCCCGGAACCGGGCGACGAGTTCGGCGGCGGCGTCGGTCGCGTCGAGGGCGGTCTGCCCGAGCATCCGCGCCAGCACCGGGTAGCCGGCCAGCAGCGCACCCAGACCCCGCCGGGTGGCGGTGGCGCCGACGAAGGAGGCGAACCGGTCGCGCGGGCCGGCCCCGGTGAGGCGTCCGGCACGGCGGGCCGCGGCGAGTTCGTGGACCAGCGTCCTGGCGGCCTGCCGGACCAGCTGGTGGGTCAGCCGCCGCTCGAACGCGTCCTGCCACACGGCCTGTTCGGCGGGCGGGACGGTGGACAGCAGGCCGGTCAGCCGGGCGGTCGCGGTGTCGACGAAGGGGCGGACCACCGGGGCGAAGACCTCGGGTCCCTCGGCCTGCCCGGCCGGCCGCGCCGGGGTGGCGGGCGCCGCGTCCAGGACCGTCTCGACGTACCCGGCCCACTCGGGCCGCGCGGCCCGTCCCGCGAGCCGCTCGGCGGGCTCCGTCACGAGCGCCGTCGCGGTGGCCTCGTCCACCCCGAGGTGGGCGAGGCGCAGGGCGAAGCCCTCCGGGTCACCGGCGGCCCAGGGGGCGGGCCCGGTGGCGGCCGGTCCGGCCGGCGCCGCCGGGAGTCCGGGGGCGGCGAGCCGTTCCGCGAGGGACAGCGCCGGTGCCCACCAGGCGGGGGGCAGTTCGGCGCTCCGGGGAGTCGGGAGGCTGGCGGTCTCTGTCACGAGAAAGAAGTTCGCAGACCCCCCGGTGCCCCCACATGGGTAACCGTCCCCCATATTCTGCGCGGCCCCCGCCCCACCCCCGCCCGACCGCCCGCGCACCCCCGCCCCGGGCGGGGATAACCGCAGGCCAGGGCCGCGACTACGGACGCCCCCGGGATGGGGGCCGCCCCCCTCGGGCGACCCCCGCCGATGCCACCGAAGAGGCCCGGGACCGGCGCCGCACCCCGCACATCCCCCATATCCCGCCCCCGCGTCCCCCCTCCCCACCCACCGCTCCCCGCCACCCGGCCGTGCGCCCCCACCCTCCGGCCGCGCGCCCCCACCCCACCCCGTACCTCCGCTCCCCGCCGCCCGGATTTCCTGGGTGCCCGACCCCACGCCCGGCCGCCGCCCCCGGCCGACGAGCCCCGGAACACACCTCTGACCCCCTGTACGGCGCGGCCGAGTCGGCCGGGTACGGGGTGCGGCCCACCCGGCGGCGCAAAAGGTGGGGACCGGCTACCGATGCCGGTCACCCGGCCCGGGGGCAAGGTGGTGCGCAGTCCCCACTCCAGACCGCCCGCAGCGCTCTTGACCGGGCGAACGACCTCTCTAGGAGCAGCAGATGGGAGCACCCGTATCCGTCGGTGTGGTCGCCCTCGACCCGGTGCTGGAAGCAGGCACCCGCACGACCCTGCTCGCCTGCCCCGACCTCGCCGTGTGCGAGCCGGGCGACGCGCGGGTCGCCGTCCTCACCGTGGACCGGCTCGGCCCCGCCGAACTCGACATGGTGCGCACCGTGCGCACCCACCGGACGTGCCCGGCCGTCGTCCTGGTGGCCGGCGCCCTCGCCCCGGGCGACGTCCTGCACACCCTCGCCGCCGGCGCCCGCGGCCTGCTGCTGCGCCGCGAGGCCGACGCGCCCCGGCTGGGCCACGCGGTCCTGGCCGCGGCCCGCGACGACTGCACCCTGCCGCCAGGACTGCTCGAAGAGGTCCTCGACCGCCCGGCCGAGGCCCGCCACGACGGCGGCGGCTGGTCCGACGGCATGCTGTCGGACCGGGAACGCTCGGTGCTGCGGCTGGTCGCCGACGGCCACGAGACGGCGGAGATCGCCCAGCGGCTCTCCTACTCGCCGCGCACCGTGACCACCGTCGTCCACGACATCACCCAGCGGTTCCGGCTGCGCAACCGCGCCCACGCGGTCGCCTACGCGCTCCGGGCGGGTCTCCTGTGACCCCGACCCTGGCGCCGCCGCGCCCCGCACCGGCCCCGCTGCCCGCGCCGACCCCGCCCGCGCCGCCCGCCGCCTCTCCTGTCCCTGTCGCGTCTCCCGCCCCTGTCACGCCTCCCGTGTCCGCCGTGCCGCCAGGACCGGCCGGGCCCGGGGTCGTCCGGGTGACGGTCGCGCGGGGCGCCGACCGGGTGCGGGCGCTGGCCCGACAGGCCGGCCTCGTCTGCGTGTTCGAGCCCGGGGTGCCCGGGGCCGTCACCGTGGTCGTCACCGCCGACGCCGAGCAGGCGCTGCGCGCGGGACAGGAGACGGGTCCGCTGCTCCTGGTGTGCGACACCGTCACCAGGACCGGTCTGCTGCTGGCGCTGCGGGCCGGGGCGGTCGTGCTGCGGGCCGCCGACCTCACCGCGGAGACCCTCGCCGCGGCCGTCTGCCGCGCCGCCCACCCGCATCCGAGCATCCCCTACCCGGAACTCTCCCACCTGCTGGTCGCGGGCGCCCGGCCGGGAGAGCCGGCCTCCACCGGGCCGGGGACGGCCGCCCTGACGGTCCGCCAGGCGTCGGTGCTGCGCCTCATGGCCGACGGGTACGCCAACGCGGACATCGCCCGGCTGCTCGGCTGCTCCGAGCACACCGTCAAGAACGTCATCTACGAGATCATGGCGCGACTCCAGGTCCGCAACCGGTCGCACGCGGTCGCCCACGCGGTACGCCACGGCCTGGTCTGACCGGAGGGGACCACAGGGCGGCCACCGCGCGGGACAGCCGCGCGGGGCGCAGACGACGCGACGACGCGGGGGACGGGAACGAAGGACCGGGCCACCCAGGCCCTACGGTCCACCCGTCACCCCGCGCGCTCGCGTGTCCGGCGACCGTCACCCGCGGCGGCGTCGCACGTCGATCGTCGTTCGTCGCCCGTCGAACGTCGTCAAGAGGCGTGCGGTGCAGGCGCGTTGCCGGTGAGGGGCCCCGCCGGGGGGCGTCAGTAGGCGGGCGTCGGCAGCGGGCGCGGCTCGATCCGCTCCTCCACGACCCGGTCGCCCTCACGCCGCACCACATAGGCGGCCTTGCCCGGCAACTCCGTGACCGCGCCGGCCAGTTCGGTGCCCAGGTAGACCAGGCCCACCCCGTCGTCGGTGCAGTGGGCGGCGCTGAAGACGCCGTCGGCGACCAGCCGGTGGATCAGTGGACGCCGTCCCGGGTCGGAGTCGTAGTGCACGCCGTTGCCGTACGGCAGCAGGCCCAACCCGTCGGTCACCGGGCGCAGTTCGGGGCCGAAGGAGTCCGTGGTGCCGCCCTCGAACCAGCAGATCGAACCGGCGCTGACCCCGGCGAGCACCACGCCCGCCCGCCACGCGCGCCGCATGACCGTGTCGAGCCCGTGCACCCGCCACACGGCCAGCAGGTTGGCCACCGAGCCGCCCATCACCCAGACCACGTCATGGCCCAGCACCGTGCCCTCGACGTCCTCGACGTTCGGCATCGGGAACAGCTGCAACGGCGTCAGGTCGAAGCCCGCCACCCGGGCCGCCTCCACCATCCGCGCCGCGACGTGCTCCGCGTCCCCGACCGCCGTGCCGACGTAGAGGACGCGCGGGCGCCTGCCGTGCACGCCCGAGAGGTCGACCGCGTGGTGGACCAGGGCGTCGAACAGCACCCGGCTGCGGCTGCCGGCACGGTGGCCTCCGGACGTGGCGAGGATGGTCGGCTCCGGTGCGGTCACGCACATGATCGTATCGTGGGACGACCGGCCCCGGACGTGCGGAAGCGGTGAAGAACCGCCCCGCACAGCGGGGCCGTCCACACACGACAGCACGACAGCACGACAGCACGGCGAGTACGGACGGCACGACGGCACGACAGCACGGCGAGTACGGACAGCACGACGGCACGACGGCACGACAGCACGGCGGGGACCGGTCGAGCGGCCGGTCCCCGCCGTGCTGTCCGTACTTTCCGTACTCTCCTTAACCTCCGTCCTCTCCGTCCTCTTCGCGTTCTCCGTGCTCTTGGCGTTCCTCGTGCTGTCCTCGCGCGCGAGCCGTACGGGGCCCAGCGGTGCTCCCTCACGGCGTGCGCAGGGCCACCGCCGCCGCGTACCCGGACGGGACCAGCACGTCCCGCAGGGTCCACTCGGGCGCCGGGGAGCGCGGCGCGGGCCCGGTCCCCACATAGTCGAGGGACGGATCGCGCACCAACCCGGTGCCCAGGCCCTTGAGATAGGCCTCCTTGCGCACCCAGGCCCGGGTGAACGCGGCAGGACGCCCGTGCTCCGGCAGCAGCGCCAGCTCCCGCGCCTCCGCCGGGTGCAGCGCCGACTGCGCGCCGAGCACCGTCCGCACGGTGGCCAGCCCCTCCACGTCGACACCGACCGGCTCAGGGGCCAGCGCCACCATCACCAGGCCGCCGCTGTGCGACAGGGAGAAGTGCACCCCGGGCGTCCGCAGCGTCGGACGGCCGTGCGGACCGCCGCAGCCCGCGCACGGGTCACGCGCCAACGGCAGCGCCTGTGCGCGCACCCCGAGCAGCACGCTCAGCACCCCGCGCAACGCGGCGTGCGCGACGACATACGCGTCCCGGTCCCGGTCGTGCCTGAACGCGGCGGCGCGGGCCCGCTCCTCCGCGTCGAGCAGCTCCCCGGCCCGCTGGAGCGCCTGTTCGTCCTGGGCGCCGACCTGGGCGAGATACAGCTCGAGCGGCTCCCGCAGCGGACGCGGACCAGGCGGGTCCAAGCCGTGCAGCCCGGACAGGTCGAGCACGGCGGGGCACAGCCGCGCCGGCGGCCGGGTCGGCGGAGCGTGCGCCGACAGGTCCAGGAGCCGACCCGATCGGCCCTCAGACATCTGCCCCGGCCAGCCGGCGGCGCAGGCTGAGCGGACGCATGTCCGTCCAGATCACACCGATGTGGTCGAGGCACTGCTGCCGGGTGCCGCTCAGGCCCTCCCGGTACCAGCCGGCCGGCGGCTCACGGTCCGCCCGCCAGATCGAGTACTGCTCCTCGTCGTTGCGCACCACGAGGTACACCTCGTCGGTGTCCGGGCGGGACTCCTCGCCGCCCGCGCCGGTCGCGTCGGTGGATTGCGTCACGGTGAACCTCCCGCAGGTGATGGGGCCGGCCACAGGTCAGGGGCCGACGTGGCCAGCGTGCCGGGGGCCGCCGCGCCGGGTCAGGGCCGAACACGCCGAGCCCTCGGCACGCGTTGCTGCCGGAACTTCTCTGGTGACCGGGTGCCCCGGCGCGGGACGGTGCTCTCCGGCGGGGGCGCCCGGCATCCCGGCGGCGCGGACCGACGGTCCTGCCGGGCCGCACCACCCCCTGTGCGGCCCGGCACCCCGGGCCACGGCCCCCCGCGCAACCCCTTTCCGGAAGGAGCACGCGATGTCGGACGAACACGCAGCTGTCCTGCTGCCGGGCGGAGGCTGGCGGCTGTGGGAGCAGTTCGCCCTGCGCGGCCCCGGCTTCCCCGCCGACGGCGTCCTGCGGCTCGCCCCGCCGGGACTGGCCGAGGCCGCCGACAAGTTCGGCCCCGGCAGCGACCTCTCCGGGCCCGAGTGGCAGGACTTCACCGCCGAGCTGGCCGAGGCCGCCGTCACCACCGCGCGCCACCTCCAGGAGGTCGCCGCCCAGCCCCGCTTCCAGGCCGCCCTCGCCTGGCAGAACCCCGCCATCCTGCGCACCGGCATCGCGCCGTTCCTGCGCTGGAGGCCGGGCGTCGACAGCCGCAGCAGCATGCCGCGCCAGCGGGAGGAACTGGTCGCGCACTACTGGCAGCGGTTCTGCGTCAAGAACGACACCATCGGCTTCTTCGGCCCGGTCGGCTGGGGGCACTGGGACCAGGCCGCGCCCGAGGCCGTGACGGTCCACCCCGGCGAGGGCTTCCTCGCCGCGCAGGAGGTGTACTTCTCCGGCTGGGCGATCGACGCGCTGGCCAAGGTCCTCGCCGAGGACGCCGACCTGATGCGCTGGATACCGCCGCGCCGGGTCTCCTTCGCCCGCATCGCCGACGGCACCGTCCGGGTACCGGGACGCCCCGCCCAGCCGGCCGACGCCGACGAACTCGCCGTCCTCGAACGCTGCGACGGCACCCGGCACACCGCGGCCATCGCCGCCGAACTCGGCCGGGACACCGACGAAGTGGCCGCCGTCGTCGACCGGTTGATCACCCGCCGATGGGCGCAGCGGCGCCTCGACGTACCCGCTGCCACCCACCCCGACCAGGCCCTGCGCGCCATCCTGGAGCGCGTCCCCGACCAGGCCGCGCGGGAGAGGGCGCTGAGCCGCCTCGCCGTCCTGGAGAACGGCCGGGACGCCGTCCGCGCGGCCGGCGCCGACGCCACCGCCCTGACCGCCGCGATCACCGCCCTGGAAGCCGACTTCGCCACCCTCACCGACAGCGAGGCCCAGCGCGCCAAGGGCGAACGCACCGCGCCCTGCCGGGGGTTGGTGTACTCCGACGCCCGCAGGGCCGCCACCGCCACGGCCGGCGCCGGACTCCTCGCCCACCTGGAGCCGCTCCAGCTCTGCCTGACGGCCGCCCGCTGGATGACCAACCGCTTCGCCGACCTGATCCGCGACCGCCTGCGCACCGTCCACGACCGGCTGCGGGCCGAGGGACCCGTCGACATCGCCGCCCTGTGGCTGCACACCCTGCCCTCCCCGCACCCCGACGCCGGCGCCCTGATCGACAGCGTGCAGGCCGAACTCCGCGCCAAGTGGAGCCGCGTCCTCGACGTCCCGCCGGGCGCCCGCAGCGTCCGGGCGACCACCGCCGAACTGGCCGACGCGGTACGCGCCGAGTTCGACGAGCCCGGCGACGGCTGGTCCCTGGCCCGCTACATCAGCCCCGACGTGCTGGTCATCGCGGACGACGAGGCGGCCCTCGCCCGCGCCGACGTCGACCTCGTCCTCGGCGAGATGCACTGCGCCCTCAACACCATGGGCGCCTCCCTCTTCGTCCACCAGCACCCCGACCGCGACGAGCTGCTCGCCGAGACCACCCGCGACTTCCCCGCCCCGCGGCTGCTGCCGATGCTGCCGAAGGAGCTGCCGCTGAAGTGGTCCACCCGCAGCCGGCCGTCCCTCGAACGGCCCCAGGACCACTACATCGCCCTCGTCGACCAGACCGGCGACCCGCACCGCCCCCGCACCGTGCTCGGCGCCGACGTCCTGGTGGAGGACCGCGCAGGACGCCTCACCGCCGTGCTCCCCGACGGCACGGGACACGACCTGCTCGACGTCTACGCCAACACCCTCACCCAGCGCGTCATGGACCGCTTCACCCTGCGCCCCGAGGGCGACCACACCCCCCGCATCACCATCGACCGCATGGTGGTGGCCCGCGAGACCTGGCAACTGCCCGTCAGCGAGGCCGACTTCATCGACGAGAAGGACGAGGCCGGCCGCTTCGTCAAGGCCCGCCACTGGCGCCGCCGCCACGACCTGCCCCGCTTCGTCTTCATCGTCTCCCCGACCGAACCCCGCCCGTTCTACGTCGACTTCGACAGCCCCGTCTACCTCACCATCCTCGCCAAGGCCGCCCGCAGGCTCGCCCGCAAGGACCCCGGCGCCCGGCTGCGGATCAGCGAGATGCTGCCCACCCCGGAGCAGGCCTGGCTCACCGACGACGAAGGCCGCCGCTACACCTCGGAGTTGAGGTTCGTGGCCGTCGACACGACCGTCACCGGCGCGGGGGAGTCCTGATGCGCACCATCGCCGACGACATCGCCGCGCACGCGGCGAGACACCCCGACCGGATCGCCCTCGACACCCCCGAAGGCGCCGTCACCTACGCCCGACTCGCCGCCCGCGTCGAGGAGTTGACCCGGCTGCTGCGCGCGGGCGGAGCCCGCCCCGAGACGGTGTGCGCCGTCGCCGTCGAGCACGGCCTCGACGCGGTGGCCGCCATGGCGGCGGTCCTGCGCTGCGGAGCCGCCTTCCTCACCCTGGACATCGGCCAGCCCCGCGACCGGCTCGCGGCCTTCGTGACCAGCGCGGGCGCCCGCCTGCTGGTCACCACCTCCGCGCACGCCCACGCCCTCGACCTGGGCGTCCCCGCCGTCCTCCTGGACCGGCCCGCGCCCACCGACGCCCAGCCCCCGCCTCCCGTCGACCCGCACGCCCTCGCCTACGTCAGCCACACCTCGGGCAGCACCGGGGAGCCCAGCGCCGTCCTGGTCGAACACGGCGCGCTGGACGCCTATCTGCGCGACACCGCCCACGCCTTCGGCCTCGGCCCCGACACGGTGGCCCTGCAGACCGCGCCGCTCGGCTACGACGCCTCCATCCGGGACACCTTCGCCCCGCTGCTGGCCGGCGCCAGGCTGGTGATCGTGGAGCGGGCCCGGGTCCTGCGCCCCGACGCGTTCGCCCGCACCGTCCGCGACCACCGGGTCACCGCGCTGCTCAGCGTCACCCCCTCCTTCCTCGCCCACCTCGCGGGCCGGCCAGGACTCGCCGACCCGCTGGCCGGGGTCACCCTGGTCGCGTCGAGCGGCGAGTCCCTGCGCCCCTTCCTCGCCGCAGGCGGCCGCACCCTCGCCCCCGGCCGGCTCGTCAACCAGTACGGCCCCACCGAGTGCACCATGACCACCACCAGGCACGACGTCCCCGCCACCCCCGACCCGGGCGGCGACGTGGTCGGCAGACCCCGGGCCGGCACGGTGGTCCGCGTCCTCGACGCGCACCTCGCGCCGGTCCCCGACGGCACGGTCGGCGAGGTGTACATCGGCGGCGCCGGAGTCGCCCGCGGCTACGGCGGACGCCCCGCCCGCACCGCCGAGTGCTTCCTGCCCGACCCCTACGGCCCGCCGGGCGCCCGCCTCTACCGCACCGGCGACCTCGGCCGCTGGGAGCGGGACGGACTGCACTACGCGGGCCGCACCGACCGCCAGCTCAAGATCCGCGGCCACCGCGTCGACCCCGCCGAGATCGAGGGCGCGCTGCTGGCCCTGCCGGGCGTCACCGGCGCGGTGATCGCCCCGCACACCGACGACCGGGGCCGCCTCTACCTGCTCGCCCACCTCACCGGCGACCTCGCCGCCACCACCGACGCGACCCTCCGCGCCCAGCTGGCCCGCTCGCTCCCGCCGCACCTGATGCCGCGCCGCTTCCAGCGCCACACCAGCCTCCCCACCACCCGCGCGGGCAAGACGGACCGCCGCACCCTGGTCACCGGGGGCACCCCATGACCCCCACCGACCTGCGCCCCACCCCGTCCACCGCACGCCGCGCCCCCACCGGACGGCCCGTCACCCGCGCCCTGCCGACCCGCGCCGACCTGGACGCCGCCGCCCTGCGGATCGCCCCGCACATCGTCCGCACGCCCCTGCTGCGCGGCCCCTCGGCCGGACCGCACGGGCCCGACCTGCTGCTGAAGGGCGAACACCTCCAGGCCGGCGGCTCGTTCAAGACGCGCGGCGCCGCCAACGCGGTGCTCGCGCTGGGCGCCGACCGGGTCGTCACCGGATCGTCGGGGAACCACGGCATCGCCCTCGCCCGGCTCGCCCGCCCGCTCGGCATCACCCTCACCGTCGTCCTCGCGGCCGGCGCCGCCCCCGCGAAGGCCGCCGCGATCCGGGCGCTGGGCGCCGAGACCGTCCAGGTCGGCGGGGGAGTGGCGGAACGGGAGGAGCACGCGCGGGCCCTCGCCCGGGAGACCGGCGCCCTGCTCGTGCCCTCCTCCGACCACCCGCTGGTCGTCGCCGGACAGGGCACGGTCGGCACCGAACTCCTCACCGACGCCCCCCGCACCGAGACGGTGTACGTCCCGACCGGCGGCGGCGGACTCCTCGCGGGCGTCTGCCTGGCCGCCGCGGGACACCCGGTCCGGGTGGTCGGCGTGGAACCCGCCCTCACCCCGCGCTACGCCCGCTCCCTCGCCGCCGGACACCCGGTCGCCCTGCCGCCCTGCGCCACCGTCGCCGACGGCCTGCGCGGCCAGCGCCCCGGACAGGTCCCCTACCCGATCATCCGCGACCGCGTCGACGAGCTGATCGCCGTCGACGAGAACGAGATCCTCGCCGCCACCGCCCTGCTGCGCCGCCACGGCGTCGACGCCGAGCCCAGCGGAGCCGTCGCCCTGGCCGGCGCCCTGCGCGCCGGCCGCAGGGAACGGGTCGTGGCCGTCGTCTCGGGCGGCAACACCCCCGCCCGCCTGCACCCCGCCCACCACACCCGCGCCTAGCCCCTCCGCACCACCCACCGATCCGCCCACCCGTTCCGTCACCGCACATCCCACGAAGGAGCCCCGCCATGACCCCCAACACCGCCACCGCCGCCGCCCCCACCACCGCCGTCAGCACGGTCGACCTGCTCGTCGAGATCTTCCGCGACGTCCTCGGCCTGCCCGACCTCACCGAGCACACCGACTTCTACGAGGCGGGCGGCGACTCCCTCACCGCCTTCCAGATCACCGGACGCCTCCAGGAGCACCTGGGCGCGGACGTCCCCGTCTCCCTGGTCTTCGCCTACCCCACCCCGCTCGACCTGGCCGAGGTCGTGGACGCCGACTACGGCGTCTCCTGACCGGCCCACCCCGCCGACCGTCCGCCCCCGCCCGCCAAGGAGAGCCAAGCCATGACCGAAGACCTCGTGCCGTCCCTCGGCCGCTGGCGGCTGTGGGAGCAGTTCGCCCTGCGCGGTCCCGGCTTCCCCGCCGAGGGCGTGCTGCGCCTGGCCCCGGCGGGACTGGCCGCGGCGGCCGACAAGTTCACCGCCGCCGACCCCCTCGACGGCGCCCGCTGGCAGGACTTCGCGCACCTCTTCGCCGACGCCGCCGTCGAGACCGCGCACACCCTCCAGGACATCGCCCGCACCCCGTCCTTCCGGGAGGCCGTCGCCTGGCAGAACCGGCCCGTCCTCACCTCGGGCATCGCGCCGTTCCTGCGCTGGAGGCCGGGCGTCGACAACCGCAGCAGCATGCCGCGCCAGCGGGAGGAACTGGTCGCGCACTACTGGCAGCGGTTCTGCGTCAAGAACGACACCATCGGCTTCTTCGGCCCGGTCGGCTGGGGGCGCTGGGACCAGGACACGCCCGGCGTCACCGTCGACCCCGGGTCAGGACTCATCGCAGACTCCAGCGTCTACTGGGCGAGTTGGGGCATCGACGCACTCGCGAAGACCCTGGACGCCGACCCCGCCCTGCGCGAGTGGATCGCGCCCCGCCGGATCCCGTTCGTCGCCCTCGAAGGCGACCGGGTCCGGGTACCCGGCAGACGGCCGGTGACCGTGGAGCCCGAGGCGGCGGCCGTCCTCGCCCACTGCGACGGCGTCCGCCCGGCACGGGCCATCGCCGCCGCCCTCCCCGGCACCGACGTGACCGCCGTCCTGGCCGACCTCGTCGCCCGCCGCTGGGTGGTGTGGCGCCTCGAGGTCCCGGCCGGCACCCACCCCGACCGCGCCCTGCGGGCCTGGCTCGACACCGTCGGCGACCCGCTGCCGCGCCACCGCGCCCTGGAGGCCCTCGACCGGCTGGAGGCGGGACGCGCCCGGGTGGCCGCGGCCCGCTCCGAGGACGCCCTCGTCGAGGCCATGGCCGCGCTGGAACGCGACTTCACCGAACTCACCGAGACGGCCGCCGTCCGCGAGAAGTCCGCGTCGACGGCGCCCTGCCGCGCCCTCGTGTACTCCGACACCCGGCGCTCGGCCACCGCCCGCCTCGGCCCCGCCGTGCTCGACGCCCTGGAGCCGCTGCGGCTGCTCATGGACAGCGCCGGCTGGCTCACCGCGCGCCTGGCCGAGACGGTCACCGCCGAGGCCCGCCGCGTCCACGCCGACCTCGCCGCCGGGGGACCGGTGGACCTGGCCGCCTTCTGGTTCGCGTGCCTGCCGGTCCTGCACGGCGTCGCCCGCACCGCGGCGAGCGACCTCCAGGCGGACTTCGCCGCCCGCTGGCGACGCGTCCTCGCCGTCCCCGAGGACGCCCGCCGGGTCGTCGTGCGGTCCGCGGACATCGCGGCGGCCGTCCGCGAGGAGTTCGGCACCACCTGCGGCGGCTGGACGGCCGCCCGCTACCTCAGCCCGGACGTGATGATCGCCGCCGACGGCGCCGACGCGGTGGCCCGCGGCGACTTCACCCTCGTCCTCGGCGAACTCCACCTGGCCGCCAACACCCTGGGCGCCTCCCTCTTCACCCACCAGCACCCCGACATCGCCGAGCTGTTCCGCCTCACCGACCGCGACCACCCGGGCCCGCGCCTGCTGCCGCTGCTCCCCAAGGAGCACCGCTCCCGCCTCTCGGTACGGGTCAGACACGCACTGGTCCGCCCCGAGGACCACCAGGTCGCGCTGGCCGACTTCACGGCCGACCCGGCCAGGCCGCGCGCCGTGCGCAGCGCCGACGCGACCGTCGTCGAGCGCGGAGGCGACCTCCTGGTCCGGCTCCCCGACGGCTCGCTCTTCCCCGCCGTCGACGTCTTCTCCCACGTCCTGACCACCCTCGCGATGGACCTCTTCCAGCCGCTGCCGCCCGCGGACCACACCCCTCGGGTCACCGTCGACCGGCTGGTCGTGGCCCGCGAGACCTGGCGGGTGCCGGCCGCGGACGCGGCATTCGCCGACGACAAGGACGAGGCCCGCCGCTTCGTCAGGGCCCGGCACTGGAGCGCGGACCTCGGCCTGCCCCGCTACGTGTTCGTCGTCTCGCCCACCGAGTCCCGCCCGTTCTACGTCGACTTCGACAGCCCCGTCTACGTCACCATCCTCGCCAAGGCGCTGCGCCGCCTGGCCCGCAACGACCCGGAGGCCACCGTCACCTTCACCGAGATGCTGCCGAGCCCCGAGCAGACCTGGCTCACCGACGACGAGGGCCGCCGCTACACCTCCGAGCTGCGGTTCGTGGCCTTCGACACCGAGCCGGCCCCCTGAGACCGCGCCCGCCCCGCACGCCGGGGCGGGTCCCCCGAACGGACGAGTGTGAGGCGCCCGTTCCTGGGCAGCGGCCCTGAGCGACGACGCGGCGGTCCGGCATGCGAGGCGTGCGGGACTGCCGCAAGATTCGCTTCAGTGAAGCGAGGCCAGGAGAGCGGAGGTGTGGGCGACGTGGTGCCCACGGGGAAGTCGGGACGTTCGGGCTCGGCGAAGGTGTCCAAGGCGGTGGCGGAACTGCCCCGGCAGGTGCGCGAGGAGCTCTCGCGCAGACTGCGCCGCAACAAGGGCGCCTTCCGCTCGGGCGACGTGCAGGTCGTCGAGGGGCCGCTGCTGCGCCGCGCGGTCGGCGCCTCCGCGCTGGGCAACTGCATGGAGTGGTTCGACTTCGGCGTCTACAGCTATCTGGCCGCCACCCTCGGCAAGGTCTTCTTCCCCGGCGCCTCTCCCGGCGCCCAGGTGATCTCGTCGTTCGCGACCTTCGCGGCCGCGTTCGTGGTGCGCCCGCTGGGCGGCCTGGTCTTCGGCCCGCTCGGCGACCGCCTCGGCCGTCAGAAGGTGCTCGCCACCACCATGATCATGATGGCGGCCGGCACCTTCGCGATCGGACTGATCCCGAGCTACGGCTCGATCGGCATCGCCGCCCCGATCCTGCTGCTGATCGCCCGGATGGTCCAGGGCTTCTCCACCGGCGGCGAGTACGGCGGCGCCACCACCTTCGTCGCCGAGTACTCACCCGACCGGCGCCGGGGCTTCCTCTCCAGCTGGCTCGACTTCGGCACCTTCGTCGGCTACGCGCTCGGCTCCGCCCTGGTCACCCTGCTGAACCTGGCCCTCACCGACGACCAGATGCTCGCCTGGGGCTGGCGCCTCCCCTTCCTGATCGCGGGACCGCTCGGCGTCATCGGCCTGTACATGCGGCTCAAGCTGGAGGAGTCCCCGGCGTTCCAGCAGCAGCTCGACGACCACGAGAAGACCCTCGCCCAGGAGTCGGCGGGCGGTGAGTTCAAGACCATCGTGACCCGGCACTGGCGCCCGCTGCTCATCTGCATGGGCCTGGTCCTGCTCTACAACGTCAGCAACTACATGGTCACCGGCTTCCTGCCGACCTACCAGACCGAGACCCTGCACCGGTCGAGCGGCACCGCCGACGTCCTCGTCCTGCTCGGCATGGTCTGGATCGTCCTGCTGATCACCTTCATCGGCCGCTACAGCGACCGGGTGGGGCGGCGCCCGATCTACGGGTTCTCCGCGGCGGCCATGATCGTGCTCGCCGTACCGGCCTTCCAGCTGATCAAGATGGACGGCTTCTGGCCGCCGCTGTCCGGCGTCCTGATCCTCTCCACGCTGCTGGCCTGCTTCGCCGCGCCCAGCGCCGCCACCCTGCCCGCGCTGTTCCCCACCGCCGTCCGCTACGCGGCGATGGGCATCGGCTTCAACATCGCGGTCGCGGCCTTCGGCGGCACCACCCCGCTGGTCACCGAGGCGCTGGTCAACATCACGGGCGACGATCTGATGCCCGCCTACTACCTGATGCTGGCCGGGGTGATCGGCCTGGTGACCGTGCGGTTCCTGCCCGAGACCGCGCAGGTCCCGCTCAACGGCTCGCAGCCCATGGTCGGCTCGCGCGAGGAGCAGCAGGAGCTGATCACCACGTCCAAGGAGCTGTACCGGGTCTCCGCCGAACGGTCGGGGGACGGCGACAGCCCCGCCTCCGCCACGACCTGAGGGCCGGCGACCGCACCCGCTTCGCGATGCGCGAACAGGCTTTTATCGGTTGTATACGCATAGCGTGCATATCGTTGGATTACAGGGTGGATTCATCCACCCTGCGCGCAACCGCTCCGGAACGGTGGTGACCCGCATGGCATCGGCAGGTGGGCGGCCCGACGGGTCGGCCGACGAGGCCACCGCCGTGGTCACCGCCGACGGCACCCTCGTCGGCTGGACCCGTGGCGCGCAACGACTGCTCGGACACCGCGCGGCCGACGTCGTGGGCCGCCCCGGCGGCCCCCTCGTCGCCTCCGCCGACCGGGCCCGCGTGTCCAGGATCGCGGAGGCCTGCCGCACCGGCACCGGCTGGCGCGGCACGGTCACCCTCCGGGACCGGGCGGGCCGCGAGATCCCCACCGACGTGAGCGTCTCGGCCGCCTTCCGGATGGCGGACCTCGGCGACTGCTTCCTCGTCACCGGCCACGAACGCCACCCCGACCAGGCCATCGGCCAGTCCGTCCTCGACGGCTTCCTCACCCGCGCCCCGATCGGCATGGCCGTGATGAGCCCCGAACTGCGCTACGTCTGGCTCAACGACGTCCTCGAACGCTTCGGCGGCGTCCCGCGCGAACAGCGCATCGGCCGCAGGCTCAGCGAGTTCATGCCCGGTCTCCAGGCCGAGAAGCTGGAGAACCTGATGGAGAAGGTCCTGCTCACCGGCGTCCCCGTGATGGACCACGAGTACCGGGGCTGGAGCTGGGCCGACCCGCACCACGAGCACGCCTACTCCACCTCCTTCTTCCCCCTGACCGGCACCGACGGCGCCGTCACCGGCGTCTGCTACATGGTCTCGGACGTCACCGACCGCTGGGCGGCCCAGCAGCGCCTGGTCTTCATGAACGACGCCGGGGCCCGCCTCGGCCGCTCGCTCGACGTGCTGCGCACGGCCCAGGAACTGGCCGACGTGGTCGTCCCCCGGTTCGCCGACCTCGCCGTCGTCGACCTGCTGGACTCCGCGCTCAGCACCGACGAGCCGGCCGCGCTCCTCCCGGACGGCATGCCCGGCATGTTCCGCGCCGGGCTCCAGTCGGTCCGCCCCGGCGCCCCCGAGGCGCTGGCCCGGGTGGGGGAGCCGGTGGAGTTCGTGCCGCCACCCCACGACCGGACCTACCTGCTGGACGGCGAGGGCGTCCTCATGCCGGTCCTCGACCCCGGAAGCCCCGAGTGGGCCGTGAAGGACCCCCAGCGCGCCGCCCGGATGCGCGAGTACGCGCTGCACTCCCTCATCTCCGTCCCGCTGCGCGCCCGCGACACCGTCCTCGGCCTCGCCACCTTCCTCCGCTCCGAGAACCTGGCCTCCTTCGCCCCCGACGACCTCCTGCTCGCCCAGGAACTCGCGGCCAGGGCCGCCGTCGGCCTCGACAACGCCCGCCGCTACACCCGCGAGCGCAACACCGCCCTCACCCTCCAGCGCAACCTGCTGCCCCAGGCGCTCGCGGGCGTCACCGGCCTGGAGACCGCCTACGTCTACCTCCCGGCCGAGGCCAAGGACGGCGTCGGCGGCGACTGGTTCGACGTCCTGCCGCTCTCCAGCGCCCGCGTCGGCCTCGTCGTCGGCGACGTCGTCGGCCACGGCATCACCGCCGCGGCGACCATGGGCAGGCTCCGCACGGCCGTCCACACCCTCGCTGACATGGACCTGCCCCCGGCGGAGCTGCTCGCCCACCTCGACGACCTGGTCATCCGGCTGACCGAGGAGGAACCCCCCGACGGCGTCACCGGCAACGCCGTCCTCGGCGCCACCTGCCTGTACGCCGTCTACGACCCCGTCACCCGGCAGTGCGAACTGGCCCGCGCCGGCCACCCGCCGCCCGTCGTCGTCGCCCCCGACGGCACCGTCGGCTTCCCCGACCTGCCCGTCGGACCCCCCTTGGGCCTCGGCGGCATGCCCTTCGAGTCGGGCACCCTCGAACTGGCCGAGGGCAGCACCATCGGCCTCTACACCGACGGCCTCATCGAGGGCATCGGACGCGACGTCGACCTCGGCATGCGGCGCCTCGCCGAGGTCCTGGCCCGCACCGGCCTGCCTCTGGACGACCTCTGCGCCGAAGCGGTGCGCCGACTGGTGCCCGGCCCCCAGCCCGACGACGTCGCCCTGCTCCTGGCCCGCCCCCGCCCCCTCAAGCCGACCCAGGTCATCTCCTGGGAGATCCCCTTCGACCCCTCAGCGGTCGCCGACTCCCGCATCGAGGTCGCCCGCCAACTCGACGCCTGGGGCCTGTCGGAGCTGACGATGTCCACGGAACTCATCGTCAGCGAACTCCTCGCCAACGCCATCCGCTACGCGACGGGACCGCTGCGCCTGCGGCTGCTCCGGCACGCGTTCCTCACCTGCGAGGTCAGCGACACCAGCAGCACCTCACCGAGGATGCGGCACGCCCGCGCCCTCGACGAGAACGGCCGCGGTCTCTTCCTGGTCGCCCAGCTCACCCGGCGCTGGGGCACCCGCCACACCCCCGAGGGCAAGACCATCTGGGCCGAGCAGGACCTGCCCCCGGCCGCCCGCGGCTGACACCGCGTCGAGCGCGTGCATCCGGTACTCCCGGGCCGCGACCCCGTAGGCGGCCCGGAACGCCCGCGCGAACGCGCTCGGGTGGGCGAAGCCCCAGCGGTGCGCTATCTCGTGGACCGGCCGCCCGCGCAGCGCCGGATCGGCCAGCTCCCGCCTGGCCCGCTCCAGCCGCTCGGCGCGGATGTACCCCATCACGGTGCCCGGACCGCCGTCCGGCCGGTCCCGCTCACGGAAGATCCGGTGCAGATAGCTGACGGAGATGTGGTGGGCGTCCGCGACCCGCCCCGGGGTGAGCCCTGGATCGCCGAGGTGCTGGTGGATGAAGGCGCGGATCCGCAGGACGAGGGTGTGCGTGCGGGTCTCGGGGGCCAGCGCGTCGAGCGCGTCCAGTTCGTGCGCGAAGAGGGCGGCGAGCAGATCGGTCAGCACCGTCTCCAGCCGGGGGACGTCGGCCGCGGTGTACGAGGCGCTGTTCGCGGCGAGACCGGTGAGGAAGGTGGCGAACAGCGCCCCCACCCCGCCGCGCCCGTCGAGGGGCCGCCCGATGACCCGCGCGACCTTGGCCGCGGGCAGCGGCAGCGCCGACCTCGGCACGTCCACGCTGACCGCCTCGATCCGCTCACCACCGGTGCCGAGACGTATCTCCAACGGGCGCGAGGAGTCGTTGGTGCGCATCTGCCCGACCCCGTACACCGTGTCCCGCCCGGCCAGGCTCAGCCCGACCGTGCCCCGCGTGATCAGCGACAGATGGTAGCTCTCCGGGTCCGAGCGCCTGATCAGCCGCGGCGTCCGGTGGATCACGAAGGAGTCCATGGTGGCGGGCACCACGGCCACCCTGCCCAGCTCGATGATCCGCTGATGCGCCAGGAACCCCGCGCCCGGCCGCCCCGCCATCCCCACCGGCGCGTGCGAGCGGGACAACTGCTCCACGAACGCGTCCGCCCGCTCGCCGGGCGGCAGGTCATGGGTATGGAACACCGTCTCGATCATCACGCTCCCCTTCCGGAGCGCCATGGTCCGCCACCCGCCGCCTCACAACAAGCGTCAGGCCGACCGGGACCCGTCCCCACCGGCCCGTGTGCGGTCAGACCGCGAGCATCGTCCACGGCTCGGGACGGGCCAGCGCGAGCCGCGGCTTGCGGGCCGCCCAGTGACGCACCGACGCGGCCATCACCCCGGCCGGGTCGACGACCGTGCGGGTGGGTTCGAACGGCTCGCGCATGCTGGTGTAGCTCTGGAACATGGCGAGCAGCTTCACCGCCTGGTTCTGGAACGGCGACAGGTACTGGTCGGCGAGCGGCAGGAAGAACCGGTTCCAGCTGTCGCCCGACACCAGCGGCGGCCGCCGCACCGGGTCAACCCCGTGCGCGGCCCGGCACTCGTTGACGGTGTCGCAGACGACGTCGAGCAGCGCGTCGAGGGTCAGCGCGCCCCGCCCGGCCGCCAGCACCTCGGTGCGCGGCGCCGCGGGCGGCGACCCGAGCGCCGCGCCGACGACCAGGGCGGCGACCTCGTCCACCGGGCTGATCTCGGCGTACCCGGCCGGGTCGCCCACGACCACCGCGGCGAGCCCCGACACCAGCGCCTGGATGATCGTGTACGGGCCGGAGAACCTGGCGATCTCCCCGCTGCCCCTGCGCCCCACGATCAACGGCGGCCGCACCAGCGTCAACGGACCCGCGTGCTCCGCCCGGACGACGTCCTCGCACACCGCCTTGGACCACTCGTAGCCGTTGCGGTACCCCTCGAACTCGGCCCCCCGCAGATCCTCCGGGTTGCGGACGCCCCCGACGTACGCGGTGGAGAGATGGACGACGTGGGTGTCGCGGTCCGCGAGGGCGAGGACGGCGCGCAGCGCGTCGACGTTGGCGGCGGTCGCCTCGGCCCTGCTGAGCGTCCACCGGGTGGAGGCCGCCGCGTGCACGATCACGTCCCAGTGCCCGTGGAGGGCTGCGGGCGCGGGGCCGGCGCCGATCCGCCAGCCGACCAGGGAGGCGTCGGCGGGCCGCCGGGCGACCCGGGTGACCGGGTGCCCCGCGGTGTGCAGCTGGTCGACGACTTCGGTGCCGACCACCCCGGTCGCTCCAGTGACGAGGATGCGCATGGTCTCTCCCTGTCGGGTCGGGTGACGTGTTCCACGTCGGTCGGGTCGGCGCCGGTCGCGGACCCCGATGCGTCCTGGCGGTCCGCTCACCCCGTCGGGACCAGCACCAGGCAGGCGTTCTGGCCGCCGAATCCGAAGGAGTTGGAGAGCACCGGCGCGGTCGGGACGGTCCGTGGCCCGCCGACGACCAGGTCCACCAGGTCGGACTCGGCGCTGGCCCGGAGGTTGGCGATCGGCGGGACGAGTCCCCGGCCGGCGCAGAGCAGCGCGAGCGCTGCCTCCAACGCCCCCGAACCGCCGATCAGATGCCCGGTGACCCCCTTCACGGCGGTCAGCGGCGGCGGCTGCCCGCCGAAGCAGCGGTCGACCGCGCGGGCCTCGGACCGGTCGTTGAGGAGCGTCGAGGTGCCGTGGGCGTTGATGTGGCCGATGTCGGCGGTGCGGAGCCCGGCGTCCTCGATCGCCAGCCGCATGCACCGGGCGGCCGTCTCGCCGTCCTCGCGCGGGGCGACGATGTGGGAGGCGTCGCAGGTGTCGGCGTACCCGGCGATCTCGCCGTAGATCCGGGTGCCCCTGGCCCGCGCCGAGTCCATCCGTTCGAGGACGAGCACGGCGGCGCCCTCGCCCATCACGAAGCCGTCCCGGTCGACATCGAAGGGGCGGCTGGCCAGCTCGGGTTCGGTGTTGCGGGTGGACATCGCCCGCATCCGCGCGAACGCCCCCATGACGACGGTGGTGACGGCCGAGTCGACGCCGCCGGCCACCGCCACGTCGAGGTCGCCGTACCTGATCTTCCGCGCGGCCTCCCCGACGGCGGTGGTGCCGCTCGCGCAGGCGCTCGAGTAGGTGGTGCAGGGCCCCTGGTAGCCGTAGCGCATGGCCAGCCGGCAGGCCGGTGAGTTGGCCATCGTCCTGGGCACCGTGTGCACCGGCATCTCCCGCGGCCGGTCGCCGTGGCTGAGGGTGACGGCCTCCATGCTCGGCAGGCCGCCGATGCCGGTGCCGATCTGCGCGCCCACCCGGTCGGCCGGCAGGTCGCCGGGGAGCGCCGCGTCCGTCACGGCGTCGGCCGCGGCGCAGAGCAGCAGCTGTGTCGTCCGGTCGATCTGCCGGGTCTCGCGCCGGGTGAGGTACGCCTCCAGGTCGAACGGCGGCACCAAGGCGCCGAAGTGCACCGGATGGTCCTGCTCGACCAGCCACCCGGCGAGCGAGGCGGCCGTGCGCTCCGCCTTCAGGACGGTGGTGTACGCCTCCTCCAGGTCGTTGCCCGCGGGTGACTTGACGCCGATGCCGGTGACGGCGACGCGATGCCCGCCCGAGCGGTGCCTGCCGGTCATACGGGTTCCGCCGTCCGCGCCCGCAGCAGGTCGATGGCCTGGCCGACGTCCTGCGCCGAGGTCAGGTCCTCCACCGCGATCCGCAGCTTCAGGGCGCGCTCGAGACGGGCGCCGATCTCCATCAGTTCCAGACTGTCGATGCCGTAGTCGTTCAGCAGGCTGGTCCGCTCGTCCACGTCCTCGACATCCGTGCCGAGTACGTCCGAGATGGTGGTCCTGACCAGCAGGGCCAGGTCCTCGCGAGTGGGCATGTCGGTCATCTTCCTTCCGGTGCGCAGGGGTTCGGTGGGGCGGGTGTCAACCGGCCCCGGTCACGGCGGCCGCGTCCACGATCGCCGCGTCGAGGATCCCGACCGCCTCCGCGATCTCCGCGGCGGTGGCGACGAGCGGCGGCAGCAGCCGGACGGTGGTCGGCCGGCCGAGGCAGGGCGAGACCAGCAGCCCCGCACCGGCCAGTCCGACCACGACCGCCCCGGCCGTCCCGGGCGAGCCGAAGTCGATCCCACGCAGCAGCCCCCGGCCGCGCACCGCGCCGACCACCCCGGGGTGACGCTCCGCGAGAGCGGCCAGCTCGACGTCCAGCAGGGCCGCCAACTCGCGTCCGTGGTCGGCGAGTTCCTCGACGGCGGTGAGCGCGGCGGGCAGCGCGGCGCAGCTCAGCGGATGACCGCCGAAGGTCGCCGAGTGCAGGAACGGGTCGGCGGCCAGCGGGGCGTACATCCGCTCGGTGCACAGCAGCGCCGACAGCGGCACCACCCCGCCGCCCAGCGGTTTGCCGAGCAGCACGGCGTCGACCGGCAGCCCGTCGGCGAGGGCCACCGACCGCGCGCCGCACCGGCGCAGCCCGCACTGGATCTCGTCCGCGATCGCGAACGCGCCGGCCCGGTGGGCGTCCTCGCACCACCGCCGCAGCACCTCGGTGGGCAGCGGCACGGCGCCGTTCTCGCCCTGCACGGGCTCGAAGACCAGCGCGGCGACCTCCCCGGCGGCGGCCTCGCGGCGCACCGCGTCGGGGTCCTCCGGGTCCAGGTGGACGACGTCCACGACGCAGCCGCGCAGCCCCGCGCGGTAGAGCGGGCTGTGGGTCAGCGCGAGCGCGCCGACGGTCTTGCCGTGGAAGCCGCCGCGCACCGCGAGGACCCGGCCGCGGCCGGTCGCGAGGCGGGCCAGCTTGACGGCGACCTCCACCACGTCGGCGCCGCCGAGTCCGAAGTACACCTTGGGCAGTCGGTCGTCCAGGTAGCCGGAGAGGCGGGCCGCCGCCGCGGCCATGACCGGGTTGGCGAGGCTGCGGGTGGAGGTCGGCATGGTGTCGAGCTGTGCCCGCACGGCGGCCGTCACCGCGGGGTGCCGGTGCCCGAGCAGGGTGACGGCGTAGGAGCCGAAGTCGAGCGCCGAGCGCCCGTCGGAGAGCGTCACCCGGCAGCCGTCCGCCGACTCCTCGACGGCTCCGCGCCCGGCGAAGTTCCCGGTCAGGGCGAGGGCGGGGGAGAGGTGGCGGCGCAGCCGGTCGAAGACCTCGGGGGCGGCGACGGTGGTGGTGGCGGGTGCGGTCACGGGGTGGCCGTCCGCTCCAGCAGGCGCTGCTCCAGGGCGGCGAGCATCTGGCCGGCGTTCTCCCTGAGGGCGTCGGCGGCCACCGGGTTGAGCATCTCCGCGAGCAGCGGGATGCCGATGTCGAAGTCGGCGTGCAGGGAGACGGTGCTGGTGCCGTCCGGTTCGGCCCGGACCGCCCAGTGTCCGGCGAACCGCCCGAGGTCGCCGCTGACCTGCTCGAAGGAGAAGCGCCGTGCCTCGTGGTCGATGACCTCGGCCTCGGTCCAGTGCAGCAGCGATCCCTTGAGCCGGACCGACCAGGCGGTGGTGCGGTGCCGGTCGTCGGTCCGCTCGGTGACCTCGACCGAGTCGACGCTCTCCATGCACTCCGGGTAGCGCTCCACGTCGACCACCGCCGCCCAGGCGGCGTCGGGCGGCACCTCGATACGCAGGTCCACGTCGACTCGTGGCATGGGTTCACCTTTCTCCGGGAGAGGGGGCGGTCCGTGGGCGGGCGGCCGGGGTGCGGTGCGGTTCCAGGGCGTCGGTGACCGCGGCGCCCAGCGCGCGCGGCAGCACCCGGCGCAGGACGGCGCGGCGCAGGGGGCGTACGTGGGTCATCGCGTGCCGCTGCTCGACCAGACGGCAGCCCAGTTCGAGTTTCGGCTCGTAGGCGGTCTGCGCGAACCGGATGTGGGTGCAGCCGGCGTCGATGGCGAGCCGGATCGCCTCGTAGTGGACGATGTGGTAGAGCCGGGCCTCGTGGGCGAGGCGGTAGTCGAGGCCGATGCGGGCGCCGACGGCCCCCGAGCCGCGGAACAGGCAGAGCAGGAAGGCGACCAGCCGGTCCCCCTCGAAGCAGGCGACGAGCCGGCGCCCCGGGTCGGTGGAGCTGTGCAGGGCCGTCAGGAAGTCGTGGTCGAGGACGTCGAGTCTCTGCTCGGCGCGCGCCATGACCTGCCGGTAGAGCGCGAGGACCTGGGGCAGCAGGTGGGCGAAGTCGTCGAGGACGTCGACCCGCAGTTCGGGACGGGCCCGGAACTTGCGGAGTTTGCTGCGGACGTTGCGGCGCGGCTTGGCGGGCAGCGCGGCCACGTACTCGTCGAACGAGTTGTGCCCGAGGGCCAGTTCGGTGTCGGGCAGGCCGGGGGCGAGGAAGAAGCCGGCCTGTTCGAGCGCCGGGCGCAGCGGGGCGAGTTCGGCGGCGGCGAAGTCCTTGAGGACGACCGTGCCGATCCTCTCGCGCCGGGCGAAGCCCAGGACCCCGCGCACCAGCAGCCCGGCCGCCTCCGCGTCCAGCGCCTCCCTCGTGAGGACATGGCCCTGGCCGAGGAGATGGCCGCAGAACAGCATCGGCACCCGCAGCAGGCGCGGGGCCGACGCGGCGACGGGCGCGAGGAGCCGGCGTTCCCGGGAGCCGACCACGTCGTCCAGGCGCAGGCCGCGGAAGAGGCACAGGGGCAGCGCGGCCACCGTCTCGCCGCCGCGCCGCAGCACCAGGACGGCGTAGCCGTCGGGTCCGACGGAGGAGTGTTCGAGCGCGGTGAAGACTCCGCGCGCCCACATCGGGTCGTCGGCGGGCGCGAGGCGTTCCCACTCCTCGTGGGGCAGCGCGTCGGCGCCGGGAAGGATCTCGACGCGGTATCCGGTGCGGCGGTCTGCGGCCGGGGCCATCGGGATCACCTCCTCGTCTGGGGGTCGGGTAGGGGCGGGGGCGGGGTCAGCCGATGCGCAGGGGGCGGCCGTCGAGGAAGTCGCGCAGCGGGCGGGCCATCCGGGTGCGGGAGGGCGGGTGGAAGGTCAGTCCGACGGCGGCCGCGGCCAGGTAGGAGCCGTCGGGGGAGCCGATGAACGCCATGCCTCCGAGCGCCGCGAGGCAGACCCGGGTGGCGTCGGCGATGGCGTCCTGGGCCGCGTACCTGGCGGTCAGCGCCCGCACCAGGAGGGCGTCGCCCCACTCCTCGTCGTCCATCGCCCGCGCCACCGCCTCGACGGCGAGCATCGCGCCGTCCACCCCGACCAGGTAGGGGGTCGGGTCGTCGGCGACGCCGGGGCGTTCGAGGACGCGCTCCACGAGGGCGCTGGCCACGCCGAGGTAGGCGGCCGTGAGGAGCAGTTCGAACCAGAGGAACCCGGCGACGTTCAGGGAGTCGGGCACGGCGTCCGCGGTGACGTCGGTCAGCACCACCATCTGCGGGTCGACCTCGACGTCGGTGAGGACCACTTCGTCGCTCTCGGCCCCGGCCAGGATCGGGTTGCGCCAGAACGGCCGTACCTCGATGCCGGGGGTGTCGGCCGGGATGAGCGCGACGGCGAGCCGGTCGACACCGTCCTCGTCCTTCATGGTGACGGACGCGGTCAGCAGGTCCATCGAGCGGGAGAGGCTGCACGGCATCTTGCTGCCGTTGAGGACGACGTGGTCGCCGCGCCGTTCGGCGGTGATGTGCGGGCGCAGGATGTTCTGTCCCGTGCGGCCCTCGGCGAACCCGGAGGCGAGCAGCAGCCGGTCGGTGGCGACGGCTTCGAGCAGCAGCCCCTCGACGCCGGTGCCGTACTTGGCGGCCTCGACCAGGCCGGCCACGGAGAAGTGGTGCATGGTGGTGGCCACCGCGAGGGAGGGGCAGCGCGCGCCGACGGCCCGCTGGACCCGCACGGCCTGCAAGGGCGTCGCGCCCGCGCCCGCGTTCTGCGCGGGCACCAGCAGCCCGGGGCCGCCGGCCGCCCGGAACGCGTCGATCGCGGGGCTCGGCGCGCTCTCCAGCTCGATCAGGGGGCGGCGGGCGAGCGTCTCGTCGAGTCCCGGCAGGAGAGTGTCGAGCGTCGCACGTTCGAGGTGCAGGAATTTCACGGGAGAGCCCTTCGGAGAACGGCTGAGGGGGAGGACGGACGACGGGCGGCGGCCGCCTATCCGACGGCGGCCAGCGGGAGGTCGTCGAAGGAGCGCAGCGCGACGGAGTCCCGCCGCACCGGCTCTCCGGCCAGGGCGAGCGCGGGGAGCCTGTCGAAGAGGCGGCCGATCAGCGCGGCGCCCTCCATCCGGGCGAGGCTCGCGCCGAGGCAGTGGTGGGCTCCCGCGCTGAAGCTGAGCACCTTCGTCCCGGGGCGCCGCACCAGGAAGGCGTCGGGGTCCGGATGTTCGAGGGGATCGCGGTTGGCCGCGGCGAACACCGTCGTCACGCTGGCCCCGGCGGGCAGGACCGCGCCCGCCACCTCCAGGGGGCGGGCGGCGATCCGCTCCGTCATCATCACCGGCCCGTCCCAGCGCAGCGCCTCCTCGACGGCGGCGGACCGCAGCGCGGGGTCGGCGCGGACCAGGGCCAGTTGGTCCGGGTGGGTCAGCAGGGCGAACACCGCGAGGCCGAGGAGTCCGGCGGTGGTCTCGAACCCGGCCACGAAGACGAGCAGCAGGAGGTCCACCAACTCGCGCCCGGTGAGCGGGTGTCCGTCGCTCGCGCGCTGGTCGAGGAGGGCCGAGGCGAGGTCGTCGGCCGGCCGGGCGCGGCGTGCGCGCAGCAGGTCGGCGAAGTACTCCCGCAGGGCGACGACGGCGCGGTCGGCGCGCGTCCAGTCCTCCGGGGAGCGGATCGGTTCGAGCAGCCGGGTGGCCCCCCGGCCCAGCGCGGCGAAGTGCTGCCGCTCCGCGTCCGGTACGCCGATGAGCCGGCCGACCACCGCGACCGGCAGCGGATGCCCGACCAGTTCCTGGAAGTTCGCCGGGTCCCCGTCGGACGCGGCTTCGGCGAACGTGTCCACCAAGTCGTCGGTGACCGCCTCGACCGCCGTCCGCAGCGCGGCCACCCGGCGGGCGGTGAACGCCCGTGCCACCGGCCGCCGCAGCCGGTCGTGGTCGGGGCCGTTGGCGGCGAGCATCGAGGAGTAGAAGAAGTCCGCAGCCGGGCGTGCGGCCCATGTCGTCAGTTCACGGGCGCACCACTCGCGGTCGGGGACCAGGAGGTCGGGGTGGGACAGGGCGCTCTGGCAGTCGGCGAATCGCGTCAGAAAGCGGGTGCCGAATTCCTCGCTGTGGTGCGCCGGATCCATGTCCCGGAGTGCGGCAAGCAACGGATAGGGATTCTCCCTGCCTTCGGCAGAGAAAACCGATGAAACAATGGAATCCGCATCCACCAGGCCCACCTTTGAATTCCCGCCGACCGCACCGAGACCGCTGGAAGCGGGGTGAGCAGTTCGTCATCGTTCTCATGTGAGCGTAGTGGATGCCTGCGGCACACACCATTCCCTGACCCAAAGGAATTAACTCTCATATTGATGCGATAATCGTGTGACGGGTGGGGCGCTCCGGCGCCGGAACGTGATCCGCCGCCGGAGCACCGGGCCGCGGGGCGCCACCGGCCGGTGAGGCGCCCCCGCGCGGCGGGGTCAGATGCCGAGCAGATCGCTCAGATCGTCGGCGTGCTCCTCCTCTTCCTCCAGGATCCTCTCCAGCATCCGCCGCGTGGTCGGGTCGCTCTCGCCGATCCACCGGATCATTTCCTGGTACGTCGTGATGACGATCCGCTCCGCGATCAGGTTCTCCTGGAGCATGCGCTTCAGGTCCGTCTCGTCGGTGGTGACGTATTCGGTGTGGGAACGCTGCTTCAGCGTCGTCGGATCGAAGTCGGGACGGCCGCCGAGCTGGCTGACCCGCTCCGCGGCCCACAGGCCGTGCTGCATTTCCTGCTGGGCGTGCTCGGTGAATTCGGCGGCCACCTGCGCGCGGTCGATCCCGGAGGCCGCGATCGCGTGCTGCGAATACCGCAGATAACAGACGATCTCGGTGGCGACGACCTGGTTCAGCACCTCGATCAGACGCTCGCGGTCGGCCCCGTACGTCTTCGTCACCGGACCTCGGTCCATGTGCGCGCGGGCGTCGTCCCGGATTCTCGCGACGTCGATCTCGAACTTGTTCTCCACTCGGACTCCACGTGAAAGTGCGTGCACGTACAGCCGGAACTGTGCGTCACCCCCGCGGGCTCAGGACGCTGACACGCCGCGCCCCCGGCCGAACGGCCCCGTCACCGGCCGCGCCGGGACAGCCAGGCGGCCACCACCGCCCCCGAGACGTTGTGCCAGACCGAGAAGACCGCGGCCGGCAGCGCCGCGAGCGGACTGAAGTGGGCCGTGGCCAGCGACGCCGCGAGCCCGCTGTTCTGCATGCCGACCTCGAAGGCCATCGCCCGGCTCCCGGGTTCGCCGAGACGGGCCAGCCGCCCCGCGCCGTAGCCGAGCGCCAGACCGAGGCCGTTGTGCAGCACCACGGCGACGAACACCAGCAGGGCGGCCGACCTGAGGGCGTCGGCGCTGCCCGCCACGACCACCGTCACGATCACCCCGATGGTCAGCGCCGACAGCCAGGGCAGTGCCGGCAGGGCGTGCCGCACGTACCGGCCCGCCACCAGCCGCACGGCCAGGCCCGCGAACACCGGCAGCAGCACCGTCTTGAGGATGTCGGCGACCATCGAACCGGCGTCGACCGCCAGGTACTCGCCCGCCAGCAGCAGCGTCAGCGGCGGGGTGACCAGCGGGGCCACCAGCGTGGAGACGGTGGCCACCGAGACGGAGAGCGCGACGTCGCCGCGCGCCAGATAGGTCACCACGTTGGACGCCGTGCCGCTGGGCGCGCAGCCGACCAGGATCACGCCCGCCGCGAGCTGCGGCGGGAGCTGGAGCAGATGGGCGACGACCCAGCCGAGACCCGGCATGATCACGTAGTGCGCGACCAGGCCGAGCGCCACGGCCCAGGGCCTCTGGGCCACGCCGCGGAAGTCCCGCGGCGTCATCGTCACGCCCATGCAGAACATCACCACGCCCAGCAGGTAGGGCACCGCCCCGCCCCAGCCGGTGAAGCCGCCGGGGAACAGCAGGCCCACCGCGCCGGCCGCGAGGACGAGGAGCGGGAAGACGGTGACGGCGCGCCGCGCGGCGCGGCCACCGGTGCCGCCGGGCTCTCCGGTGTCTCCGGTGTCGTCGGGGGTGCCGCGCTGTACAGGTTCTTCGGTTCTCACCGTGCGAGACAACGCGGGGTCGGGCGGGTGACGCAACCGGGTCTCGCGATGTGATCGTCCCGGGCGCGCGATCCGGCCGGACCCGCGGCGCTGAAGTCGCGACACGGGGGTACGGGGAGGACATCGCGTGACGGACGGCTCGGAAGGATGACGATGGGTTCGATGAGTCAGTTGCGGCAGCTGCGCACCGTGTACGCGGGCGGAGCGGTCACCTGGACCTTCTGCCTGCTGCTGACCATCGCCGGGGGCGACGGCACCGCCCGGCAGACCCTGCTGCTCCTCGGCCTGCTGGCCGTCTTCCTCGTGCTGCTGCTCTGGTCGACCTGGTGCCTCCGGGAGGCCGGCGGCCGTCGCCGCGCCGACGTCCCGGTCCGTCCGCACGCCGAACGACTCTGACGCCCACCCAGCGCCGGTCCGGGATCTTGTGGCCGGACCGGGGTAGGCGTAGAGCGACCCAGGGAGGATTGCCATGACGACGTACGTCATCTCGGTGCCGGGCACCTTCACCCGCGGAGCCGAGCCGGCGACGCGGGCGGAGCTGACCCGGGCGCTGCGCCCGGCGGACCCGCACCACACCCACATCGGCAGCGAAGAGGATCTCGACATCCTCAGCGTCAACGACGACGGCACGTTCACCGTCCGCCTCACCATCGACGCGGACACCGGACCCGAGGCCGAGCGGGAGGCCCGCAGGCTCGCCGAGTCCGCGCTGGCCGCCGTCGGCCTGGACGACGGGAGCACCCCGCTGGGGCCCGCGGTGATCACCGGCATCGACTCCGAGACCTGACCGCGCGCCGCGACGGCCCGTGCGCGTCACACGGCCGGGCCGTCAAGGGCGGGGTCTCCTTCACCCTCTCGGATGAAACACGCCCGAGGGTCCCACCGGCGTCGCATGGCGGGCGCGGCCCGGGGGAGAAGCCGGGCATGTGTGCCGATTCCGGCGATCGAAGGAGCCCGCGCGTGAGCGACGTCGTCTTCACCGCAGATTTCACGTCCGAGACCCAGTGGGTCGCGGGCCGCTCCTGGGCCTATCCGGGCGGCGGCCCCACCAACCCCGCCGACGACAAACTCGACCACCTCACCGCGGACCCCGCCTACTCCCGCTCCGGGACCTTCCGCGCCACGCGCCGGGCGGACGGCCTCTGGGACACCGGCCTGCTGACCACCGAGGGCAGCGCCGAGGGCTTCACGGTCCGCACCGGGGACCGGCTCGACGCCCGGGTGCGGCTGCCCGTCGGGGTGGGCGCCTGGCCGGCGATCTGGACCTGGCGGGACGGCGGCAACGAGGTGGACGTCTTCGAGTACCACCCCGACAACCCCGCCCTGCTGGAGTTCAGCAACCACGTCCGCCCGTCGGGACGCGACCTGCGCGCCGACGCCATCAGCCCCGGCGGCGCGGTCGATCTGAGCGTGACGTTCGGCAGGCGCAGCGTCGTCTGGTCGCTGAACGGGAAACGGGTCTTCGCCGACGGCCGCGGGGTCGGGGTCGGCTGGTACGCGTCCCTGATCGTCAACCTCTCGGTGTCCGCGGGCCGTTACCACCCGCACCCCGACGCCGCGACCACCGAGCTGTCCTACACGGTGGAGAGCCTGGTGGTGCACCGCACCGCGCACTGGCCGCCCGGCGTCTGACGGGAGCCCGCCGCGCCACGCCGGTCAGCGGGCGGCCGGGGTGATCTCCAGCAGGGCCCCCGCCGTACGGTCCGAGGCGGGGCCCGTCTCCAGCGCCACCGTCCCCGGCTCCACCACCCAGGCCAGCTCCCGGTCGAGTGAGGCCAGCGTGTCCTGGCCCACCTCGAACACCGCCTCCGCCTCCGCGCCCGGCGCCACGAGCAGCCGCACGAATCCGCGCAGCTCCCGCACCCGCGGCCAGGAGGTGCCGCCCGACAGCCGCCGCAGATACAGCTGGACCGTCTCGTGGGCGGCCCTGCGCCCGGTGTTGCGGACGGTGACCCGGCACGTCAGCGCGGGCGCGTCCGCGCCGACCCGGCTCCGCGACAGCCTCGGCGGCCCGTACTCGACGTCCGTGTACGACAGCCCGTGCCCGAAGGCGTGGCGCGGCCGGTCGCTCACGTCGACATAGCCGCGGTAGCCGTGGTCCTTGCCGTTGTAGAAGACGGGCAGGTGGGCCGCCGAACGCGGCACCGACACCGGCAGCCGGCCCCGGGGCTCATGGACGCCGAACAGGACGTCGGCCACCGCGCGCCCGCCGCGCGGCCCCGGGTACCAGGCGCTCAGCACCGCGCCCGCCCGCCCCCGCAGCTCGGGCAGGGCGTGCGGCCTGCCCTGGACCAGCACCACCACGACGGGTGTCCCGGTCGCCGACACCGCGTCCAGCAGCGCCAGTTGACCGGCGGGCAGCGCGAGGTCCGCCAGGTCGACGCCCTCGCCGCAGGTCATGCCGGACGCCGTCGCCGAACCGGCCACCGCGGCGCCGTTGTCGTCGAACACGGTGGTGCGGGACCTGGCGCTCGAACCGCCGAGCACCAGGACCGCCACGTCGGCGCCCGCCGCCGCCGCGACGGCCTCGGGCACCCCGGTGGGATCGTCCCCGACCAGCTCGCAGCCGCGGGCGTGGGTGACCTCGGTGCCGGGCGCGACCGCGGCACGGACGCCCTGGAGAACTGTGACGCCCCGGCCGGGCCGCTGCGGCGCGGTGTAGTCGCCGATCTGCTGGTCGACGGAGTCGGCGTTCGGCCCGAGCACCGCGATCCGGCCCACCGAGGGGGAGAGCGGCAGAACGGCGCCGTCGTGCGCGAGCAGGGTGATCGACGCCCGCGCGATCCGCTCACCCACGTCACCGGCGTCCGGCCCGCCCCGGCCCTGGTGCCTCGCGGCCGGTGCGCCGGGAGCCGGCAGGGCTCCGTCCCGGACAGCGTCACCGCCGTCGCCGACGGCCCCGGCCCGCGCCGGCTCCTCGTCGAACAGGCCCAGGCGGAACTTCGTCGTGAGGACCCGGGCGACGGCCGTGTCCAGCGCGGTCTCGGACAGCAGCCCCCTCTCCACCGCTTCGGCCAGCCGCGGGAAGGAGGCGTCCCACAGGCTCAGATCGCATCCGGCGTCCAGCGCCAGCGCCCCGGCCGCCACCGGATCGCCGGCCAGCCGCACCAGCCGGTCGACCGCGCCGCCGTCGGCCATGACGATGCCCTCGAACCCCCAGCGCTCCCGCAGCACCTCGGTCAGCAGGTACCGGTTCGCGACACACGGCACCCCGTCGAACTCGTTGTAGGCCGCCATCACCCCGCTCGCCCCGGCCGCGACACCGGCCCGCGCCGCCACGAGATGGATCTCGTGCAGCTCGCGCGCCCCGAGTTCGGTCGCCGCGCTGTTGCGCCCGCCGACCGTGGCGCCCTGACCGGCGAAGTGCTTGAGCACCACGCCGACCCCGGCCGCGCCCGCGCCCTCCACCAGCGCCTCCGTCAACCGGGCCGCAAGATAAGGGTCTTCGCCGAAACACTCCTCGGCACGGCCCCACCGCGGGTCCCGCACCAGGTCGAGCGCGGACACCAACGCCAAGTGCGCGCCCCGGGACCGCAGTTCAGCGCTCACGGCAGCCGCCGCCTCCGCGTACAGCCGCGGGTCCCAGGCCGCGCCCACCGACAGGTTCACCGGCAGCACCGTGCCGTCCAGGGCCTGGTGGCCGTGCGGCATCTCCTCGACCAGCAGCACCGGGATGCCGAGCCGGGTGTGCTCCACGACATGGCGCTGCACGAGCGCCGCAGTCGACGCGCCGTCGCGCGCGTCCAGGCCGTCGTCGAAGCCGACCCCTGACCAGGCGTCCGCCCGCTGGAGCCCGTACAGCGCGCCCATCCCGCCGAAGGCGGCGACCTCGTCGCGAAACGCCTCGGTCAGCCGGTGGCCCCCGTCGGCGCGCTCGTAGGCGTGCCAGCCGTACATGCGCTGGTTGACCTGCCCGACCTTCTCGGTGAGCGTCATCCGGCCCAGCAGGTCACGGACCCGGTCGGCCACCGGTGCGGCCGGGTCGCGGTAGCGGGGGAGGGTCATCGCAGCTCCAGCACGGCGACCCCGTACGGGTCGAGCGTCACGTCCGGCGTCGGCGTGCCGTCGTCGAGGCCGTGCAAGTGGCCGTCGGCGACCGGGCGCACGGTGAGCGGTTCCGGGCTCTGGCTGACCAGCCACACGAAGCGCCGCCCGTCCTCGTGGACGAGGACATCGGCGCTGACCCGCGGATCGGCCACGGTGACCGGGCGCCGTACGCCGGCCACCTCGGCGAGCGCCGCGTACAGCCGGTGCGCGGTGTCCGGGTTGGCGCGCGCGGTCCTGGCCGCCATGTGCTCCAGCGGGTAGGTGGCCAGCACCGTACGGCCCCGGCCGGTCTCCTTGACGACCAGCGCGGGGCGCCCGTGCGCGTCCACCGCCACCACCCGGCCCGCCCGGGGTATCACCGGCAGGTAGGCGCGGCTGTCCTCGTTCCCCGCGACCGGGAAGCGCAGCACCTCGCCCGCCCGCAGCCCGCCGAAGTCCTCGGTGAACGTCATCTCCAGCACGTCGTCCTCGATCGGCTCGGCCACCCCGTACGACAGTTGCAGCTCCACGCCGAACAGCCCGTCGAGGTCGTCGAACCACGGGCCCCGGGTCGCCGGGTGCTCACCGGAGCAGAACGACAGGTACACCGTCGAGCCCGCCTGGGCCCTGCGGTCCAGCTCCCGGCGGGTGCGGGTGGTCAACTGCCGGGTGGCGGGCAGCAGATAGAGGGCGGCCTCGCCCGGCAGCAGGTCCGCCTCCCGCAGGAACCCGACGGGCAGGTCGGCGGCCCGCGCGGTGACGTAACTCTGGTGCAGGGACGTGAAGATGAGCGGCCGGTCGGCGGGCCGGCTGTAGGGGTAGCCGCGTTCGAGGAAGGCCGGCACCACCAGGGCGGCGTCGGCGTCAGCGCGCGCGCAGCGCGCGAAGTCCACCGCCTTCAACACCTTCGCGAAGTCCGCCAGTTCACGCAGCGGCTCCTTGGGCGCCCCGGTCGAGTCGGTGATGCCGAAGTGCATCTCGAACGGGTGGTGGTCGTAGGGCGGCCGGTCCCACAGGTCGTCGTAGTCGGTGTTGTTCCACGCCATCCAGCCGGTCGCCCCGCCGAGCAGCGAGTTGTGCAGCGTCTGCCGGTAGTAGAGGCCCGCGTTGGCCGCCGAGACCGTGTCCGTGGAGAGCCCGAACTCCTCGAGGACGACGGGCTGTCCGGTGACCGACGCCAGCTCGCACTCGAAGGCCGCGCGGTAGTGCTGGCGGGTCCTGTCGGTGTCCGAGCGGTAGACGTGCGGTCCCACGAAGTCCACGTACTCGGCGGTGTCCCGCAGCGAGAAGCCGTTGTCGCGGCCGGTCACCTCGATGCCCCAGGCGCCGTCGCCGAGCGACACCGGCTGGGTGGCGCCGGTCGCCCTGACCGCGTTGCACATGGCCTGCGCCCACGCGGTCACCACGTCCGAGGACGGCGGGTCGACCTGGTAGATCCGCCCGTAGCCGGGCATCTCGTTGGTGATCAGCCAGCCGGTGACCGCCGGATGGTCCTTGAACCGGCGGGCCATCCGGGACACGAACCAGGCCTGCCTGCCCACCATCCACACGTCCTCGTAGAGGTCGCGGCCACCGCGCCAGGCCGGGTCCCAGTTCTCCCCTGACATGTGGCCGACGATGAAGGTGGGCACGGTCCCCATGCCCGCCTCCCGGTGCGCGTCGAGGAAGTCCTCGAAACGCGCGCAGAGTTCGTCGTCCACCCGGTGCGGCTCGGGATGGAAGTCCGGCCAGTAGAAGAACGAGCGGGTCGTGTTCAGCCCGTGCTCGGCCAGCACCCGCAACTCCTCGCGCACGGTCTTCGGGTCGTAGTCGCGCCACATCAGCGGACCGCCGGTGCGGGACCAGAAGTTGGCGCCGAGCCAGGGCAGGACGTCGGGCTGATGGGTCAGTCGGGCGCTGTGGCGTCGCATGGTCCTTCTCGGATGATCGGGGGTGGTGGGGGGTGTGGAGGTGTGGAGGTGTGGAGGCTCCGGAGCACCGGGAGTACCCGGTGCGACGGGAACCCGTACGAGGGTCAGCCGGGCGCCGGACCCGTGGACTCGCGCACGACCAGCCGCGGCCGTCCGGTCAGCGGGGTCTCCTCGACCTCCTCGCCGCACAGCGAGAGCAGCAGCCGGGCCGCCGCCGCGCCGACCTGCTGCACCCGTTGGTCGACGGTGGTCAGCCGCGGATGCAGCCACCTGCCCAGCGGCAGATCGTCGTAGCCGACCACGGACATGTCCCGGGGGACACCGAGCCCGGCCCGCTGCGCGGTGCCGATCCCGCAGACGGCCATCGAGTCGTTGGCGTAGACCACGGCGGTCGGCCGGTCCGCCGCGTCGAGCAGCGCCTCGGTGGCGCCGACCGCCATCCGCTCGCTGAAGTCGGTGTGCAGCACCGCGAACGGCCGCAGCCCGTCCGCCCGCAGCGCCTCCTCGAAGGCGGCCCTGCGCAGCCGGGTGTGCTGCAACTCCACGGGCCCGGCCACGTACGCGACCCGCCGGTGCCCGAGCCGCAGCAGATGCGCGACGGCCTCCGCGACCCCCGCGCCCTGGTCACCGAGGCCGACCCGGGGGACGACGGCGGTGTCGTCCGGGGAGCCGAGCAGCACCGCGGGCAGCCCGAGCCGCGCCAGCAGCGCCGGACGCGCGTCGTCGTCGCGGGCGTCGGTCAGCACCGCGCCGTCCACCCGGCCCTCGGCGGCGAGCCGCTCGTACAGCGCGTTCTCCTCGCGCGGGCCCGTCACCAGGTGCAGCAGCAACCCGTAGCCGCGCGGCGCGAGTTCGCCCTCGATGCCGGTGATCAGCTCGCTGAAGTGCGGGTCGGCGCCCAGCACATCGGTCGGGCGGCGCACCACGAGGGCCAGGCTGCGGGTGCGGGCGTTGCGCAGGGCGGCGGCGGGCGCGCTGGGGGACCAGCCGAGGTCGGAGGCCGCGTCGAGGATGCGGCGGCGGGTCGCCTCGGACAGCCGGCCCTTCTGGTTGAAGGCCTGCGAGACGGCGGCCGTCGACACCCCCGCCGCCGCGGCGACCGCCTTGATGGTGGGGCGGCGCCCCGCCCGCTCGGTGGGCGCGCTCACATCTTCACCGCGCCGCTGACCAGGGCCCGCTGCATCCGCTTCTGGAGCACGGTGTAGACCACCCACACCGGCACCAGGGTCAGCACCGTGCCCGCCGTCAGCACGCCGTAGTCCGTGCCGGTGATCGACTTCAGGGTCGGCAGCGCCACCTGCACCGTGCGCTGCGCCGGGTCGGGGCCGATGATGACCAGCGAGTACAGGTACTCGTTCCAGAACGTCAGGAAGTTCAGCAGCAGCACGGTCGCGATGCCCGGCAGGCACATCGGCGCGTAGATGTGCCGCAGCACGGCGAACGTCGACGCCCCGTCGAGCCGCGCGGCCTCCTCCATCTCGGCCGGCACGGTCCGCATGAACTGCACCAGGATCACCACCGACAGCGGCAGCGCCGTCGCCGGCAGGAACAGCACCATGAACGTCCGGGTGTGGAACAGGCCGGTGGCCGCCGCCAGCAGGAACGTGGGGAACAGCGCGGCGAAGGTGGGGATCAGGAACCCCAGCGAGAACACCTTCTCGATCACCCCCGCCACCCGGCCCGTCGACCGGGCCAGCGCGAACGCGGCGGGTATCGCGAGCAGCAGCGTCAGCGCCAGCGAGAACACCGTCACCAGACCGGAGTTGACGACCGCGAGCCCCAGGTCGGCGCTGTCGAAGGCGGTTCGGAAGTTGCCCAGCCCGAGCGAGGCGGGCGGCGCGAACGGCCGGTCGAAGATCTCGTCGTTGCTCTTGAACGCCGACGCGAGGAAATAGTAGAGGGGGACGACGAGCAGCACCGCGTACGTCCACACCAGGACGTGCGCCGGGAGCCACCGCTTGCCGAGCTTCATGGTGGGATCCGATCAGTAGGTCTGGCGGAAGACGCGGCGGATGGCGAGCAGACCGACGAGCCCGGTCAGGAAGAGGAACACCCCGACGGTCTGGCTGTAGCCGAGATCGGCGGCGATGAACGCCTTCTGGTAGACGAGGAACGACAGCGTCGTCGACGACGTCCCAGGACCGCCCTGCGTCAGCAGCAGCACGTGCTGCGCGGACCCGAACAGCGTCCACAGGAACTGGAGCATCGTCACGACACCCACGTAGTCCCTGATCACCGGGAAGTGCACCGTCCACATGGTCCGCCAGTGCCCCGCCCCGTCCAGCTGGGCCGCCTCGCCCAGCTCACCCGGCACGCTGCCCAGCCGGGCCGCGAAGAGGACGGCGGTGAAGCCGATGCCGCTCCACACGTCCAGGGCGATCAGACACGCGAGCGCGGTCGAGGGGGACGCCAGCCAGGCATCGGTCAGCGACCCCAACCCCACGCCCTGCAGAGCCCCGTTGACCAGTCCGTCGGGCGACAGGGCCGCGTAGAACACCATCGCCTTCGCGGGCGTCGAGATGAGCCCGGGTATGAACAGCAGATAGCGGATCACCCGGTGCCCCGGCGGCCGTTGGGCCACGTAGTAGCCCAGCATGTACGCGCAGACGACCATCACCGGCAGGGCGACGGCCAGTTGGACGGCGGTGTTGGCGACGGCGTCCCAGAACACCGGGTCGTCGAGGACGGTGCGGACGTTGCCGAACCCGGCGAACGAGACCGGCTGGAGCATCCCGGGCCAGCGCAGCGCCGCGATCACGAAGATGGCGATCATCGGCCCGACCATGAAGACCAGGTACCAGACCAGCGCGGGCACCGCCAGCACGGTGCCGCCCTGCCGGGGCGAGCGGCGCGCGGCGGGAGCGGTGGGCGGGACGGGCCGGCGGGCCGCGGTGCCGTCCGGTGTCGTCGTCAGCGTCGTCATGCGGTGACTCCCGGAGTCGGGTCGGCGGAAGCGGGGGCGGGCCGGCTCATGCGGACCGGTACGCGGACTCGAGCGCGGCCCGCACCCGGGCCGGGCTCGTCCCGCGGGTGAACGAGGTGCTGGTCGCGGTGATCAGCGGCTGGGTGGCGGACGGCGGCACGTACACGTCGGGCAGCAGCACCTGGCTGACGTCGGAACCGAGCCGCTGCGCCGCCGCCACCAGCGGGAAGCCGGTGCTGACGGTGTCCGTGCGCAGCGCCATGTCCCGGCCGGCCTCCGTCACGAAGCGTGCCACCGTGTCCGGCCGGTACATGAAGCGCAGGAACTTCTCGACGTGCTCGATCTTGCGGACGCCGTTCGGGCTGATCCAGAACCCGATCAGGGTGAACGCCCTGATCACGGTGGGCCGGCTGTGCGCCGCCCCCTCGGCCACCGGCCAGCCGCCCACCTCGGTGTGGCGGACCACGTCCGCGGGGATCTTCGCCAGCGCCGACGACATCGCCGACTGCACCGCCGCGGCCTGGGTGTTGAACTGCGTGGTCATCGAGTCGGACGTCAGCCCCTGCGCCTTGTCGGCGAAGACGCCCGCGTCCCGCAGGGTCGTGAAGTACTCGATGCCCGCGCGGGCGCCCCTGCTGCCGAAGTCGCCCGTGGTGTAGGCGTGCCTGGCCTCCTCCTGGGTCAGGAAGGTCTGGATGATCTGCGCCAGCAGCTTCTGCCCGGTCCAGTCGTTGCCGCCGACGGTCACCGGCGCGATGCCCTTGGCGCGCAGCTTCCGCGCGGCGGCGATGAGTTCGTCCCCCGTGGTGGGGATCGCGTCGACGCCCGCCCGGTCGAGCAGGGTCCGGTTGTAGGCGACCGGCCAGTTGGTCGCGAAGTAGGGGAAGGCGCGCAGCCTGTCCCGGTCGTCCGTCCACGCGGACAGCGCGGCGGGCAGCACCCGCTCGCGCAGCCCCCAGTCGTCGAGGTAGCCGCGCACGTCGACGGTGGCGTCGACGTCCGTCCAGGCCAGCGTCTTGTCGTAGAGGTTGACCATCACGACGTCGGCTTCCTTGCGGGCCAGCCGGGAGGTCTCGTAGACCTGGCCGAGGTCGTCGCCGTTGATGAGGTTCTTCACGCCGAGGCCCGGGTTCTCCTCGCGGAACCGGTCGAGGGCGGCCAGATAGGTGGGCGAGCCGGGCGCGGTGGTGCCGAGCTGCGTATGGATGACGAGGGTCTCCGGATCCGAGTCCGCCGCGGCCAACGACGAACAGCCGGACAGGGCGGGCACGGCGGCGGCCGCGACCAGACCGGAGCCGGCGGCGAGCAGGCCGCGCCGGGTCAGCGATGAGCGCACAGCGGTGGTCTCCAACCAAGCGGTTAACGATTGGTTAATCGATGTACCTCGTGAGGTGCGAGGACTTTAAGGAGCGTGGCCGCTGTGGTCAAGGGGGTGGCCGGGGTGAGAGGGCCGGCGGCGCCGGAACCGCCGGCCCCGGTGCGGGGCTCTACCAGGCGACCGGCAGCGCGACCGGGAAGCGGCGGATCGTCTCCGTGTCCCAGCGCAGCTCCCGTGCCGGGACCGCGAGGCGCAGCCCGGGGAAGCGGGCGAGGAGCCCGCCGATCGCCACCTCCAGCTCCGTCAGGGCCAGCGGCACGGCCACGCAGCGGTGGCCGCCCCAGCCGAAGGTCATGTGCGGGACGGCGGGCCGGTCCGGGTCCAGGTCGTGCGGGCGCGGATAGCGCGCCGGGTCGCGGTTCGCCGCCAGGTACGAGACGTGCACGTACTCGCCCGCGCGGATCCGCACCCCGTCCAGCACCACGTCCTCGAGCGCCACCCGGGGAATGCCGACGCCCTTGCGGAAGGGGATCACCCGCAGCAGCTCGTGCAGGACGTCCGGGAGGCTCCGCCGGCCGCCGCGCAGCTCGTCCGCGAGCTCGGGGCGGGTCAGCAGGACGTAGGCGATGTTGCTGATCTGGCAGGTGGCGGTGTCCACCCCGCTGAGCGTCAAGGTCAGCGCCATGACGGCCAGTTCCTGGTCGTCGAGGGTGTCCGTGCCGTCCTCGGCCGCGGCTAGCGCGCTGATCAGGTCGTCCCCCGGCACCTGCCGCCGCCGTCGCACCAGGTCGAGGAAGTAGGCCCGCAACGCGGACTTGGCGGACGCGGCCCGCTCACCGCCGCCCGCGCCGGTGCCCAGCAGCAGGTGCAGACGGTGCTGGGTGAGGGGCCAGTCGGCGCGGGGGATGCCGAGCAGGTCGAAGACGGTCTGCTCGGGCAGCCGGTCGGCGAGGTGGCGCACCAGGTCGGCGGGCGGCCCCTGCGCGGCCATCTCCTCCAGGAGGCCGTCCGCGAGCCGCGTGATCCGCGCGCGCATCCGGTCCGCATGGTGCTGCGTGAACGCCTGCGCCGCCAGCCGCCGCAGCCGGCTGCTGCGCGGCGGGTCCACCACGTTGATCGACTCGGGGGAGACGATGGGCCTCGGGGTCATCCGGGGGAAGTCCGCGCCCACGATCGCGGCCCGGCTGAACCGCGGGTCGACCGTCACCCGGCGGACCTGCTCGAACCCGGTCACCAGCCAGGCGTCGGCGTCGCCGTACGGCAGCGCGATCCGGGTGGGGGAGCCCCGGGCCATCAGCTCCGCGAGCGAGGGATCGAACTCCAGACCCTCGCTGAAGTCGAAGGGGCATCTGGTCACGTCGTCTGCCGCCATGGCGTGGTTCTCCCTGCTGCCGTCGAGGTCGCCGCCCCCACAGGTGTGACTACCCCCCGGCCGGTGCCCCCTCCCCGCCGCCCTCCCCGAGTGCTTCCTCGCGCCCCTTCCCGCGGCCCTCCGCGAAGGCGCCAAGAATCCGCTCGGCGGCCAGCGTCGCCGTCAACTCGCCCTCCCGCACCCGCTGTTCGAGGGCAGGGGCGAGCGCCCGCACCGCCGGGTCGCGGCGCAGCCGGCCGAGCAGCTCGTCGTGGACCATCGTCCAGGTCCAGTCGACCTGCTGGTCACGGCGTTTGGCGGCGAGACGGCCGGTGGAGTCCAGCAGGGCGCGGTGCTGCTCCAGGCGTTCCCAGACCGTTTCGAGACCGGTCGACTCCCGCGCGCTGCAACTGAGCACCGGCGGCGTCCAGAACGCGTCCTTGCCGTGCATCAGCCGCAGCGCGCCCGCCAGCTCCCGCGCGGCCAGCTGCGCGTCCCGCTCGTGCGGGCCGTCCGCCTTGTTGACGGCGATCACGTCGGCCAGCTCCAGGACGCCCTTCTTGATGCCCTGGAGCTGATCGCCGGTGCGGGCGAGGGTCAGCAGCAGGAAGGAGTCGACCATGCCCGCGACGGCCGTCTCCGACTGGCCCACCCCGACCGTCTCCACCAGGATCACGTCGTAGCCCGCCGCCTCCATCACCACGATCGACTCGCGGGTCGCCTTCGCCACCCCGCCCAGCGTGCCCGCGGTGGGGGAGGGGCGGACGAAGGCCGCGGGATCGACGGCGAGCCGCTCCATCCGTGTCTTGTCGCCGAGGATCGAGCCGCCGGTCCTGGTGGAGGACGGGTCGACGGCGAGGACGGCCACCCGGTGGCCGAGCCCGGTCAGCCGGGTGCCGAAGGCGTCGATGAACGTCGACTTGCCCACGCCGGGCACGCCGCTGACACCGATCCGCCGCGACCGGCCGCTGTGCGGCAGCAGCGCCGTCAGCAACTCCTGCGCCAGCGCTCGGTGTTGGGGACGGGTGGACTCGACGAGCGTGATGGCGCGGGCGATGATCGCCCGCTTGCCGTCGAGGACACCCTTCACATACGTCTCGAGATCGATCGCTGCCATGGGGCTCAGAGGTCGTGGCCGAGGCCGGCCGACAGACGCTCCACCAGGTCGTGGGCCGCGTCCGGGATGACCGTGCCGGGCGGGAACACGGCCGCCGCGCCCATCTCCAGGAGCGTGGCCACGTCCTGCGGCGGGATCACCCCGCCGACCACGATCATGATGTCCTCGCGTCCTTCCTCGGCGAGCCGGTCGCGCAGCGCCGGCACCAGGGTGAGGTGCCCGGCCGCCAGGGAGGACACCCCGATGACGTGCACGTCCGCCTCGACGGCCTGCCGGGCCACCTCGGCCGGGGTCTGGAACAGCGGGCCGACGTCGACGTCGAAGCCGAGGTCGGCGAAGGCGGTGGCGATCACCTTCTGGCCGCGGTCGTGGCCGTCCTGGCCCATCTTCGCGACCAGGATGCGCGGACGGCGGCCCTCCGCCTCCTCGAACGCGTCCACCAGGGAACGGGTGCGCTCCACGGCCGGGGAGTCGCCTGCTTCGGTGCGGTACACACCGGAGATCGTACGGATCTGGCTGGCGTGCCGCCCGTACACCTTCTCCAGCGCGTCGGAGATCTCCCCGACGGTGGCCATCGCGCGGGCCGCGTCCACGGCCAGCTCCAGCAGGTTGCCCTCGCCCGCGGCGGCCCGGGTCAGCGCGTCCAGCGCGTCCCGGCAGGCCCGCTCGTCCCGCTCCTCGCGCAGTCGCCGCAGCTTCTCGATCTGCTGGGTGCGCACCGAGGAGTTGTCGACCTTCAGCACGTCGATCTGCTCGTCGCTGTCCACCCGGTACTTGTTGACGCCGATCACCTGCTGGCGCCCCGAGTCGATGCGGGCCTGCGTCCTGGCCGCCGCCTCCTCGACCCGCAGCTTGGGGATGCCCGCGTCGATGGCCTGCGCCATGCCGCCGGCCTGCTCGACCTCCTGGATGTGCTGCCAGGCCCGGCGGGCGAGGTCGTAGGTGAGCCGCTCGACGTACGCGCTGCCGCCCCACGGGTCGATGACCCGGGTCGTGCCCGACTCCTGCTGGATCAGCAGCTGGGTGTTGCGGGCGATGCGCGCGGAGAAGTCGGTGGGCAGCGCGAGCGCCTCGTCGAGGGCGTTGGTGTGCAGCGACTGGGTGTGCCCCTGGGTCGCCGCCATCGCCTCCACACAGGTCCTGGTGACGTTGTTGAAGACGTCCTGCGCGGTCAGCGACCAGCCCGACGTCTGCGAATGGGTGCGCAGGGACAGGGACTTGGCGTTCTTGGGGTCGAACTGCCGTACCAGCTTGGCCCACAGCAGCCGGGCCGCCCGCAACTTGGCGATCTCCATGAAGAAGTTCATGCCGATCGCCCAGAAGAACGACAGCCGGGGCGCGAAGGCGTCCACGTCGAGCCCCGCGTCCCGGCCCGCCCTGATGTACTCCACCCCGTCCGCGAGCGTGTACGCCAGCTCCAGGTCGGCCGTCGCCCCCGCCTCCTGGATGTGGTACCCGGAGATCGAGATGGAGTTGTAGCGGGGCATGCGCCGCGAGGTGAAGGCGAAGATGTCGGAGATGATCCGCATCGACGGCTTCGGCGGGTAGATGTAGGTGTTGCGGACCATGAACTCCTTGAGGATGTCGTTCTGGATGGTCCCGGCCAGCTTCTCGGGCGGCACGCCCTGCTCCTCGGCGGCCACGATGTACAGCGCGAGGACCGGCAGCACCGCGCCGTTCATCGTCATCGACACGGTCATCCGGTCCAGCGGGATGCCGTCGAAGAGCTGCCGCATGTCGTAGATCGAGTCGATCGCCACGCCCGCCATGCCGACGTCACCCGTCACCCGCGGGTGGTCGCTGTCGTAGCCGCGGTGGGTGGGCAGGTCGAAGGCGACCGACAGGCCCTTCTGCCCGGCCGCGAGGTTGCGGCGGTAGAACGCGTTGGACTCCTCGGCCGTGGAGAACCCCGCGTACTGCCGGATCGTCCAGGGCTGGTTGACGTACATCGTCGGGTACGGGCCGCGCAGGAAGGGGGCGATGCCCGGATAGGTGTCGAGGAAGTCGAGCCCCTCCAGGTCCTGCCCGGTGTAGAGCGGCTTGACGGTGATGCCCTCCGGGGTGTGCCACAGCGGCTCGTCCCCGTCGGTGGCCTTCTTCAGCGCCGTGCGCCACTCGTCGGGACCGGCGTGCGGGGCCGGGGTGCCCAGCTCGATCCCGGAGAAGTCGGGGACGGAGGGAACAGAGGGGCCGGTCATCAGGACACTCCCAGGAGGTCGAGCGTGGCGGAGAGCACGGCGACGGCGTCGCACCCGGCGAAGACGTAGGTGTCGACACCTTCGTACGTCCCCGGACGGCCGGCGAGGAACACCTGCGTGGCGCCGGCCGCCCGCACCTCCCGCGCCACCGCCTCGGCCCGCTCCTCGTAGAGCGCGTCGCTCGAACAGAGGCAGACGGCCGGGGTGCCGCTGTCGGCGAAGTCGCCCCCGGTGACGGGCTCGATGCCGCCCGCCTGGAAGAGGTTCGAGGCGAAGGTGAGCCGCGCGGTGTGCGCGGCGGCCGGGCCGAGCGCGGCGAGGTGGACGCGGGGACGGGCGCCGGTGGCGGCGAGATGGGCGTCGGAGCGGGCCCGCAGCGCCTCGAACGCCTCGTCCCGGCGCACCCGGGGCAGTCCGCCGCCCGGCGGTGCGGGGGCGGGCGCGCGGACCACGGGTTTCTCGGCGAGGTGCGGGAACTCGCTGACGCCGGTGACGGGTTCGCGCCGGGTGGCGAGGCGCGCGGAGCGCACCGCCCAGGTCTCGGCGAGCCGGTCGCCGACCGCTCCGGAGCGCAACGCGGCAGCCTGGCCGCCCGCCCGCTCCACGGTCTGGAAGAACTCCCAGCCGGCGTGCGCGAGTTCGTCGGTGAGGCGTTCCACGTACCAGGAGCCGCCCGCCGGGTCGATCACCCGGGACAGATGCGACTCCTCGATGAGGACGGTGGAGGTGTTGCGGGCGATCCGCCGGGCGAACGCGTCCGGCAGGCCGAGTTCCTCGTCGAAGGGCAGCACCGTGACGGCGTCCGCCCCGCCCACCCCCGCCGCGAGGGCGGCGACGGTCGTGCGCAGCATGTTCACCCACGGGTCGCGGCGCGTCATCATCACCGGCGAGGTCACCGCGTGCTGCCGCTGGGCACCCGCCCGGGGCGCCCCGCAGACCTCCGCGACCCGCGCCCACAGCCGCCGCGCCGCCCGCAGCTTGGCGATCGTCAGGAACTGGTCGGCGGTGGCCGCGTACCGGAACTCGATCTGCCGGCAGGCCTCTTCGACGCTCAGCCCGGCCTCGGTCAGCTCCCGCAGATAGGCCACCCCGGTCGCCAGCGAGCAGCCCAGTTCCTGCGCCGCCGAGCCGCCCGCCTCGTGGTACGGCAGCGCGTCCACGGTCAGCGCCCGCAGCCCCGGGTAGGCGCCGGCGCACCGCGCCGCGAGCCCGGAGACCGGAGGCCCGTCGTAGGGCCGCCCGGTGCGTGCCTCGTGGCCGAGGGGATCGGCGCCGAGGTTGCCGCGGGCCGCCTCGGGGGCCACCCCCCGCTCCTCGTGGATCCGCAGCAACGCGTCCGCCGCGGCCCCGACCTCGTCGCCCGCGTCCAAGGCGACCGGCGCCAGGTCGAGGTAGACGCCGTCGAGGACCCGGCCGAGCGCGGGGACCGGGATGCCGCCGCGGCTCTCGCCGACGACCAGCCAGAGCGAGGTGACCCCGTTCTCCAGGTCGGCCAGGACCGCGCCGTCGTCCGCCGCCGCGTGCCGCTGGCGCACGTCCCAGCCGCCCGCGGTGCCGCCCTCGGGCCGCCCGCCGCGCACGAACGGCGCGAAGCCGGGCAGCCCGGGGTCGGGCGCGGCGTCCCGCGCCGTGTACAGGGGCTGGGTGCGGAGACCGGGCTCCGGCACGGTGGACAGGGCGTCCTCCGCCGTGTCGTCCGAGACCTCCTTGCCGGACTTGCGCAGCACGCCTGTCACCAGGTGTTGCCATTGCTCGTGTGTCGCGGCGGGGAACTCGGCGGCCAGCGCGAGCCCGTCGTCAGGCAGGACCGTCATGGCCGGATGCTAGGGCAGATGAACTAAGGAGATGCATAGGGCGCGGCTGTGATCTTCTTCTCGCGGCGGAAGTGGCCTGCCGCACAGGCGCCCCCGCCGGGGCCCGCGGACGGGGGCCACGAGGGAATAAGGCGGGTGGGTCATAGGCTTGACGGAGGTGAGAACCGGCACGTCGGGGACGCGCCGGACGGCGTTGCGAGGACGAGGAGCGAGCGATGACAGCGGGAACCGAGCGGGCCGTACTGGCCGGCGGCTGTTTCTGGGGCATGCAGGACCTGATCCGCAAGCAGCCGGGCGTGCTCGCCACCCGAGTGGGGTACAGCGGCGGCGACACTCCGAACGCCACCTACCGCAACCACGGTGACCACGCCGAGGCCATCGAGATCGTCTTCGATCCCGCGGTGACCGGCTACCGGGAGCTGCTGGAGTTCTTCTTCCAGATCCACGACCCGACCACCAGGGACCGCCAGGGCAACGACCTCGGGCGCAGCTACCGGTCCGCGATCTACTACACGGACGACGAGCAGCACCGCGTCGCCGTCGACACGATCGCCGACGTGGAGGCGAGCGGGCTCTGGCCCGGGAAGGTCGTGACGGAGGTCGAGCCCGTGGGCGACTTCTGGGAGGCCGAGCCCGAGCACCAGGACTACCTGGAGCGCTACCCGAACGGCTACACCTGCCACTTCCCGCGCCCGGACTGGAAGCTGCCGCGCCGCGCCTCGACCGCGACGAGCTGACCCCATGAAGAGAGCGACCGCCTCACCCTGAAGGGGTGTGCGGTCGCTCTCTTCATGCGGCGTATGAAGTGGTGACCCGCCAGTGCCCGGTCGCCGGCAAGGACCACCTGTCCGAGGCGAATCTCAGAACGGCCTGGCACTGACGGGGGCCCGGACTGGACGGTCCGGCCGGACACCTGGGATCCCGGCGTCGGCCGGCCGTCCGGACCGCTTCTCACCCCGCGGACGGAGCGCCCGTCACGAGGGACGGGACGGCGTCGGCACTCACCAGTAGTGTCGACGGCCGGCTACGGCGTGACCTGCGGCTCCCATGATCCACAGGACGGCGCCTATCACGAGAAGGACGATACCGATCGTCCACAGGATGGAAATGCCGGTCAAGAAACCGACGACTAGAAGAATGACACCGAGGGCGATCATCGTGGCCTCCTACAGCAGGGACCGTTCCCGGCCCTCCGAGTACCCGGAAAACGGTGATTAACCGTCGGTTCCACGATCCGTTTCCGCGCGACCCGCTGACGTCGCCGGCCTGGGGGTCGCTGTGATCAGCTCGCCGCAATGGAGCCGGTCACCCGGGCGAGTTCCTCCGGTGTCAGGGGCCGTCCCCACAGCGCCAGCGTCCACTGCCAGGTGCCGTCCCGCCAGCGGTGCACGAAGGTCTCCGGGTCGGCGACCCAGCCCGGTTCGTACGGCGGGGTGTGCGGGGGCTGCCTGATCAGGACCGCCATGGAGGGGGTGCCCGCGGGTGCCCCGTCGGTGTACAGGTCGATCGCCAGCAGCCCGGTGCCGAGGTCGCCGTCGAACACGTCGGGCGTGAAGTGGTCCCGTCCGCCGGGCCAGAAGCCCGGAAGCGGCAGCGGCTCGGATCGGTAGTGCGCGGCGGTGAGGTCGCGGCGCCTGTGCCGGGCCGCGTCCTCGACGGCGAGGTCGTCGCTCCACCGGAAGCGGCTGTCAGGTACCGCGCCGGGGAACTCGACCTCGGTGAGTTCCTCCCGGTACCCGAGACCGGTGACCTCGGCCACCAGGACGATGCCCGCGCGGGCGTCGACGACCAGGCGCAGCGGGTGCGTCAGGGACGGCACGCCGAGGGTGACCGCCCAGCCGTCGCGTCCGCCGTGGCGCACCTCGGCCGGAGCGTCGAGGCCGGTCGCCTCGGCCAGCGCCGCGCTGGGCGTCGGGGTGACCAGCCGGGCCGGGGAGGGCGCGAGGTCCCACGGGAAGCGCGGCCCGAACTCCAGCCCCTGGCCGCCGTGTTGGGCCTCGTCGGCCTCGTGGCCGGCGGCTGTCTCGCGGACTTCGAGGGAGATGTCGCCGTTGCCGTGGTCGAGGAACCAGTCGTGCGGCGGCCGGTGCACGAAGCGGGTGACGACACGGACCGGGCTCGCGGGCGGCCAGCCCCGTCCGTCGTCCCGCCGGGGCTGCACCGACGTGTGCACCCCGGTCACACCGGAACCGGGACCCCGGGTGAGCAGGTCGCGCAGTGCGGGCCAGTCCGTCATCGCCGTCCTCCGTCGTCCTCGGCTCAACTGCCGTCGCCGGTACCGTGGCACAGCTTCGTGGTGGTGTTGGTGACGCAGACGTCCCAGCCGCGGAACTTCTCGCCCGCCGTGCCGTCGTCACCGATCGCCCCGGAACCGTCCGCGAACGTCACCAGCAGTTTGACCATCGGGAACTTGGTGACCACGGCGGTGCGGCCGAAGTTCTTCACGATCTTCTGCTTGTCCACCGCGACCCCCGAGCCGTGGCCCTGCGCCCCGTCCCGCCGCCAGGTCGAACAGGTCTTGTCCGGGGCGCGGTTGATGTTGACCCCGCAGTCGTAGGTGTAGTCCAGGTGGAACCGGGACGGCCCCGACCAGCGGCTGCCGTAGAAGGTGATCTCCCAGTTCTTCGACGTCCGGCCGCGCACGTACTCCTTGATCGCGACCCTCACCTGCTGCACCGGACGGCAGCCGCCCGGACCGCAGTTGGCCTCGATGGCGTACACGTCCGCCGACTTGTAGACGTAGTCGGTGCTCCGGTTGCCGCGGCGCAGCTTGTACCCGCCGGGTGTGCCGGTCCTCGCAGCGGACGGACCCCGGCCCGCCAACTGCCCCTGTGCCCAGCCCGGCAGCCCTGACACCGGTGTGCCCACGTCCTCGGGCAGCGGCCGGTCGGAGAAGAACCGCACGGTCTCGCCGGCTGCGGGCCACGGCGCGTAGGAGAAGTAACCGACCGCCTGGTCCCCGGGGACCGGACGGTGCGGGGCCTGCCCGGGGGCGGCGGCTGCCGCCACTCCGGCGAGGACCGCGGCGACCGCGCCGGCCGCGGCGGAGACCGCACGTACCTGCTTGGACACCATGGGACCTCCTGAAGGGGACGGACGGCGGGCGCCGACGCGGAGCCTGCCACGACCCGCCGCGGCACCACCCCGAAACGCCGCGCGGGTCACACGAAAGGGTCCGAAGGCGCGCGTGAGATCAAAGAAACTGAGTCGCGCATAAGAAAAATCAAGGTTTGCGTCTTGATGACTTCAGAAAATCAATGTACTCATCGGAAGGGACGCGAAGTCGAGAGCGAGGGGGACCAGGTGGACTGGCAGGAACTGACGGACCTGACGCAGGGGCGGCCCTTCGTCGTCGAACGGGTCCGGCTCGTCGGGAGCGGTGTCGCGATCGAGGGGGAGTTCGAGCCGCCGCAGCTGGCGCGACTCGGCTCCGACGACCAGGTGTTCGTCGCCGCGTTCGTCCGCTCGCACGGCTCGATCAAGGAGATGGAGCGGATCTTCGGTGTCAGCTATCCGACGGTCAAGTCCCGGCTGAAGCGGATCGCCGAGGCCCTGGACTTCGTCGACACCGCGCCCGCCCCCACCGGCGCCGACATCGTCGACCGCCTCCAGCGCGGCGAGATCAGCGCCCAGGAGGCGTTGGACGAACTGGAGCGGTCCCGGTGATGCCGTGGCTGGTGACGGTGGGCAGGCGCCGTGCCGATGGCCGCCGCCTGCGGCTGCACGTCCCGGTCGTGCCGGTCCTGCTGGTGCTGTCGCCGCTGCTCGCGCTCGCCGTGGCGGGCGGAGTGGTCGCCTGCCTGGTCTTCCGGGTGAGCCCGCTCGGCGCGCTGCGCGCCGCCGGCGGGCTGCTGTGGGCGCTGCCCGGCACGAGCTTCGAGATCGAACAGGGCCGCACTGCCCTGCTGTTGAGCGTCAGATGAGCCCGGCGGACCTGATCGGCCGGGAGAACCGGCGCGGTGGTGCGCGTCGGAGAGGGAGGACGGGAATGAACGAACAGTGCCGCCAGATCCTGCGGATGCTGGGCGAGGGCAGGATCACCGCCGAGGAGGCCGAGCGGCTGATCGACGCCCTCGAAGGAGACGGGAGCGCGTCACCGAACGGCGTCGCGCTCCACCCGGGGGCCCGGCCCAGGTATCTGCGGGTGGTGGTCGACTGGTCGGACGACTCCGGTGGCGACGGGCCCGGCCGCGTCGACGTGCGGGTCCCCCTCCAGCTGCTGCGGGCCGGAGTGCGGCTCGCGAGCCTCGTTCCCCCGCAGGCGCTCACCAAGGTCGACGCGGAGCTGCGCAGGTCCGGCATACCGGTCGACCTCGCCGAGCTGAAGCCGCGGGACCTGGAGGAGCTGATCGACCAGCTCGACGACGTCACCGTCGACGTCGACCAGCCCGACGGGAAGGTGCGGGTGTTCTGCGAGTGACACCCGGGGCCGAACCCGCCTCTTCCGGAGGCGGGTCGGCTCCCTCGACGGCCCCTGACCATTCCGTTTCCATCACGGACGGATCCCCGGCCGGGGAACGGCTTCTCGCAGACCCGCACACATGATCGAATGTGCTTGTCATGGACAGGTGGCCTCTGGGGAGGGGCCGGGGGAGTGGGGGAGGGCGCAGCCGTGCGCGCTGTCGAGGAGAGAACCACATCGTGCCCCGAGTGCGGGACGGCACTCCGGGCGGACGGCAGGTTCACCGTCTGGTGCCGGGACTGCGACTGGAACGTCGACCCGCAGCCGCCGCCGCAGGAGGCCGACCGGCTCGAACGGGCACGTCGGCTGCTGGCCCGGCGGTACGGCGAGAAGCTGCTGGCCGAGATCACGGCGGGCGGGAGCCTGCGGGCCAGGCGCGACGGCTCCGCGCTGCTGGCGTTCGCCCTCGCGCTCGCCGTGCACGGCGTCACGGCCGCCCTGCTCCTCGGCGGCCTGTGGTGCCTGACGGCCGGCTGGGGCAGCGCGGCCATGGTGCCGGGCGCGGTGCTCCTCCTGTTCGGCTGGGCCCTGTGGCCGCGGGCCTTCCGACTGCCGGGTACCGCCCCCGTGCTGCTGCGCGAGGACGCGCCCGAGCTGTACGCGCTCGTCGACGACGTCGCCCGGGTGGTCGGCACCCGAGGGGTCGACCAGGTCGTCGTCACCACGGAGGTCAACGCGGGCGTGACGGCTCGCGGGGTGCGCGGGCGGCGGCTGCTGGTGCTGGGGCTGCCGCTGTGGGAGATCCTCACCCCGCGGGAGCGAGTCGCGCTCCTCGGCCATGAACTCGGCCACTACAGCAACGGCGACATCCGTCACGGCGTGGTGGTGGGGACGGCGTACCGCTCCCTGGTGACCTGGTACTCGTTCTTCCACCCGATCAGCGATCCGACCCTCGTCGAGATGCTCGTCAACGCCGTGTACACCGTCCCCCGGCTGGTCCTGCGCGGCCTGCTGACCCTGCTCGACCACCTGACGCTGCGGGCCGCCCAGCGCGCCGAGTACCTGGCCGACCGGGAGGCCGCCCGCGCCGGCTCGACCGAGGCGGCGGTGGGCCTGATGGACCGGCTGCTGGTCGCGGACTCCGCGATCGTCACGCTCCAGCGCGAGGCGGCCCAGGCCGCGCTCGGCGGGCCGCGGGGCGCCCGCACGGCCGACTCCGGCGCGGCGGAGATCTGGGACCGGCTGCGGACCGCCATGGCGTCCATCCCCGAGGGCGAGTACGAGCGGCAGCGCAGGGCCGGGGCCCGGCGCGGGCACAGCGTCGACTCGACCCACCCGCCGACCCATCTGCGCCGCGCGTCCCTGCTCGTCGGCCCGGCCACCGAGGCCGCCGTGACCCTGGACGACGACCGCGCGCGGCGGATCGCCGCCGAACTCGCCCCCGCCCGGGGCGCGGTGGCCCGCCGCGTCATCCGGGACGGCGTCTAGACACCCGGGCCGCCGACCGGTCGGCCACGGCAACCCGCCCCCGAACCACGCCCGTTCAGGCCCCGGACGGAGCTGTCGAAGGGCGACGCCTTCGGACCGTCATCTCCATCGGCCCGGGGCGGACGGTGGCCCGTGCCACGGGCTTGACCGTGTGTCCCTCGGGCAGTTCGAGACGCACCTGCCGGACGATCGTCGCGATGGCGGTCATGAGTTCGGTGAGCGCGAACCTGTCGCCGATGCACTTGTGCTTGCCGTCGCCGAAGGGCAGGAACGCCCCGCTGGGCGGCGGCTCGGCGCTCTCCAGCCAGCGGTCGGGATCGAAGGCCAGCGGGTTCTGGAACAGCGCGGGGTCGCGGTGCAGGGCGTGCTGGCAGTAGGCCAGTTCGGTGCCCGCGGGCAGCACCCACTCCCCGAGCCTGGTCTCGGTCAGGGTGCGACGGGTGACCAGCCAGCCGGTGTGGTGCAGCCGCAGCGCCTCGTCGATGACCCGCTTGAGATACGGCAGTCGGGGAATGTCGGCGAAGGCGATCGGGCGTTCGCCCACCACCTCGTCCAGCTCCGCCAGCAGCCCGGCCTCGATGTCCGGGTGCCGCGCGAGTTCGTAGAGCACCCACGACAGGACCGACGCGGTGGTCTCGGTGCCGGCCACCGCGAGGGTGAGGATCTCCGAGCAGATCTGGAACGCGGTCAGCGGCTGCCCGGTGTCCTTGTCGGTGGCCCGCAGCAGCAGCGACAGCATGTCGCCGGTGTCGTGGCCGGACGCCTGCAGCTCGTCGACGGCCCGGTGGATGGTGGCCCGCACGGCGTCCCTGGCCCGGTTGAAGCGGAGGTTGGCCGGGAGGGGGAGCCGCTCGACCCAGTCGGGGAGCATCACCCGGGCGCCGACGCCGTTCATCACCACCGACAGGTCCTCACGCACCTGCCGAAACGTTTCGTCATCGAGGCTGCCCGCGAACACCGTCTTGGCGAGCATGTCGAGGGAGAGGTGGACCATCGCCTCCCGCACATCGAGCAGCTGCCCCGGTCTCCACCGGCTCGCGGCCGCCGTCGCCTCGTCGCGCATGATCTCGACGTACCGGGCGATCTCGGGGCGGGCGAAGGCGGGTTGGAGGTTGCGTCGTTTGCGCACATGCTCCTGGCCCGCCGCGGTGACAACGCTGTCACCGAGCACCAGGCCCATCTTCTCGAAGAAGCGGCCCTTGTCGAGGCTCGGGCCGAGGTCGACGAGCATGGTCCGGATGAGGTCGGGGTCCTGGACGATGACCGTCCGGGTGCCGGGCTGGAGGGTGATCTCCACGACCGGCCCGTAGTTCTCGCGCAGCGAGGCGACGAACGCCAGGTTGTCACGCATCAGGTGCATCGCGTGCCCCAGCAGCGGGATCGACCCGGCTGCTCTGGGGATGGGGGGAGGCGCTACGAGCGTCACGGGGTGGAGCTCCCTTCAGGTGATGATGGCGCGATATGACTGCCCAGATGATCATGGCCGGTAACCTCCCTTCAACCGTGAGATCGGGATTCGCGTGCATGTGTCCCTGGAAACCACCTCATTGAGTGAGTTTGCAGGTGTGGTTCCTGGTGGAGACGGTTTCGGTGGAGGCGCGTTCGGGCTCGCAGCGGGGCGTTCGGCCTCCGTGGTGGGCGAGTTGAGGGCGCGAGGGGGCCGAAGCGGCACGCTGGTCACCGCGAAGCCCCGCGCTGGACGGCGGTTCACGCTCGCGCGCGTGAACACCCCTATCGAGAAGTCGAGTTGGTGGCACCGTCGACCGGACTCCGCCGGGCGTTGCAGCTGCCACCGCCCCGATGGGACCCGCACAGAACTCCCTCACGGTGAACTGCCGCGCGGAACCCGCGATCCCGGCGGTCAGAATCAGCCGCGTGCGGCCAAGAGACAGCGGCATATTCGAGCCGCATGGGCTCCCGTGGGCGGCCGGTGCCGGACAGGGTGCTTCCGTGGGCGGCCGGTGGCGAACAGCGCGCTTCCGTGGGCGGCCGGTGTCGAACAGTGCGCCGTCGCGTCGCGCGGGAGACCCGCGGTCCCGGGGCCGGCCCGCCGATCCGCTCTCGGGTGGCGCGGGACGAGGTGGAGGGCGGGCCGTCGCGTGGGGGAGCGGCCCCGCGGAACCGCCGGTCGTCGACACACGGGAACGCCGCGCCGGGTTCCCGGTGGCCGGGCCCTCGGCCGGTGATACTGAGGGCGGGCGAGACCTTCGGCCCTTCGCCGGTGGCATCGTGTGCGCGTCGGCGGGGTCGAAGCTGCCGCCGTCCCCCTCGCGCGGTCGTCCTCGAACCCGGCCGGCGCCGGAAGGCTGGACGAATCCCGTGATCCATTTCGTACTGCTCATCGTCTGCGCGGTGGCGATCTACCTCTCCTGCGAGTGGTTCGTCAACGCCGTGGAGTGGCTGGGGGAACGCCTCGACATCGGCAGATCGGCGGTCGGCACGATCCTGGCCGCCTTCGGTACCGCGCTGCCGGAATCCGTCGTCACCCTCGTCGCGGTGACCACCGGAGCCACCGAACAGGCGAAGAACATCGGCGTCGGCGCCGCGATGGGCGGCCCCCTCGCCCTCGCGACCGTCGCCTACGGTGTCACCGGCGCGATGCTCCTGCTCCAGCGGCGCGGGCGGAACCGCGCGACCCACGCCACGACCGGCGTGCCCTCCGGCGTCCCCGAGGACGCCGACGCCCTGGGCAGCGCCAAGGACATGAAGCGCCTGGCCAGGGACCAGAAGTGGTTCCTGCCCATCTTCGTGGTGAAGGTCGCGCTCGGCCTCGTCGCCTTCGCGTTCAAGCCCGTCCTCGGCGTCTTCTTCTTCGCCGCGTACGCCGTCTACTTCTGGCGCGAGATCCGCAGCAGCCGCGCCGAGGACGACGACGAGGAGGAACTGGAGCCGCTGAAGTTTCAGCCGAGGAAGGCGTCACCCGCCACCTGGGCGGTGGTCGCCCAGACCCTCGCCACCCTGGTGGTGATCTTTTTCGCCGCTGACTTGTTCGTGAGACAGCTCGACGCCATCGGGCCCATGCTCGGCCTGTCCACGACCGTCACGGCCCTGCTGCTCTCCCCGGTCGCCACCGAACTGCCCGAGATCATGAACGCGGTGATCTGGGTCCGTCAGGGCAAGACCAGGCTCGCCCTCGCGAACATCTCCGGAGCGATGATGATCCAGGCCACCGTGCCGAGCGGCATCGGCATCCTCTTCACCACCTGGCACTTCGACGCGCCTCTGCTGTGGGCGGGGCTGATCACCATGGCCGCGATCGGCTACCTGCTGCTGACCCTGCGCGCCCACCGGCTGACCCCGGCCAGGCTGACCGTCGCGGCCGGCTTCTACGTCGTCTTCGCCGTCGGCCTCGTCCCGATCCTGCGCTGACCGGCGCGCGCCGTACGCCGCGCCGCGGGGCGGCCCGCCCCGCAACCCGTCGCCGCCCCCGCGCGGATGACCGAGCACACGGGAGCGGCGCTGACTAGAATTGACTCTGTCAAATCTAGCGGGTAGCTTTTTCCGTATCGGAACGGACAAGTCAGGGCGAAGTTGCCCTTTCACGGCTTCCGGGCGTCCACCGCCCACCCGTTCCCGACCCCTCCGCCGCGCCCCGAAGACGGGCCCCGGCGTGAACCGCTCACCTCGATCCGCCGGGCCAGGCCCCGGAATCTGGAGTTCTCATGAAGTGTTACGACTGCACCCAGGAGGTCCGCGAGGGCACCGTCGCCATCGGCGTCTGCAACCGCTGCGGCCTGTTCACCTGCCAGGACCACTCCGACGTGGTGGCCGTACCGGTCGTCAGGGCCAGCGGCCTCGGCGCCTCGCACCGGCGCGGACCGGCCCGCAGCGTGGTGTGCCGCACCTGCCGCGGTGCCGGGGCGGCCCACTGACCTGCCGGGTCCCGTCGGTGTTACGTTGAAAAAGATGATCACCGGGACGAGGGAAGGAGCGGGAGCCATGGAGGAGCCCACCCGGTTGCTCAGGAGCAAGGGACTGCGCAGCACCTCCCAGCGCCGTGCCGTCCTCGCGGCGCTCCAGGGATTCCCGCACTCGACCGCCTCCGAGATCGAGGCCAGGATCGGCGCGGCCGGGACGGAGGCGTCGAGCGGCCTGTCCCGGCAGGGGCTGTACAACGTCCTCGACGACCTGACCGGCGCCCGGCTGATCCGCGTCATCGAGCCGGCCGGCTCGCCGGCCCGCTACGAACTGCGGGTCGGCGACAACCACCACCACCTCGCGTGCCGCGACTGCGGCGCCATCAAGGACGTCGACTGCGCCATCGGCGCGGCGCCCTGCCTCGACCCGGTGGCCGACGAGGGGTTCCTCATCGACGAGACCGAGATCACCTGGTGGGGCCTGTGCGCCCGGTGCCGCCCCGACACCGTCTGAACGAGGACCGGTCAGGGCTCCGTTCCGCGCAGCCTGAGCCGCTCCTCGCGTGACACCGTCACCTCCAGGGCGTCGGCGTTGGGCGCCGTCCAGTGGTGGAACCGGTTGTGCACCGGCCGCAGCACATAGGTCCCGTCGGGTCGCACGTCGTTGACGATCCCCTCCTGGCCCGCGTCGCGGTCCCTTACTTGGTCTCCGACCCAGGGGGTCTCTCTCTCGGGCACCGGGCCTCCAGCACGTCACGGGTGGTTCTCGGCGAGCCGGCCCGAGCCCCTGGGCCGGGACCGGACGGCCGCCGAAGAACCTTCCGCCGACAGGGCCCGATCGGACGCACCTTGTCCGGAGACGGACCCGCGGGCCGGTTCGCACGGGAGAGGGAGCCCCCGCCGTGGCGGCTCCGCCCGGCCGGCGCCGGTCAGCCCCGGCCGTCCGACAGGGCGGAGCCACCCGCCTTCTCGGCGCCGACTTCCGCCCCCGCGACGGCGGTTGCCGCCCCGCACGCCTCGGCCACTCCGGCGGCGATGATGTCGGCCTGGCGGAACAGCGCGGCGTTCGAGCGCGCGCGGGCCCCGATCGCCGTGTTCCACTCGACGCCCTCCAACGGGATCCCGCAGGCGAACAGCCGTGCGGACGGCACCCCGTGGGCGTCCCGCAGCCGCAGCCCGGCCACCTCCACGTCCAGCGCGCCGCTCGGGGCGCCGCGCCCGCCGTCGCCGCGATGGGCCCGCGCGAGACCGGAGTCCAGCAGCGACCGCAGCAGCGGATCGGCGGTCCTGGCCGCGTCGGCGCCCGGCAGCCACGCGTCGACGAGCGCACCCGCCACCACGGGCGCGTCCGGCACCGTCGCCGAGACCGCGGTGAACACCCCGCGCCCCGCGTTCAGTCGGACCTCGGGACGGGCGCCGAGGAAGGACACCACCCCCGCCTCGCTCAACGCCAGCAACTCGGCGATCCGGGACGGCGGCGGCCCGCTCGACAGATGCGCGCCGAACGCGCGGAACCACGACAGGTCGGCCCGGGTGTCCCCGGCGAGCACACCGCCCGCGACCAGCCGCCGCACCGCGCCCTTCACCGAGGCGACGGCCGCAGCCGCGGCCTTGAGCGGACTGGACTCCGGGGCCAGCGCCTGCGCCAGATCGTTCCGCAGACGCGCCCGCATCCACCCGTCGAACTCCTCCCGCGACGCGAACCGCCGCCCGTCGAGCGGCCGTTCGAGGCCGCGCGGGTCGAACCGCGCGCCGGGATCCGCGAACGCCTCGGCCACCAGGCCGACTTCGGCGGCGGAACCGTAACCGCACGCCGCGTACCGCGCGAGGAACTCCCCGACCGGCAGCGCGCACTCCTCGGGGCGCCGCCGCAGCAGTACCCCGTACCAGGCGAGTCCCGCCTCCTTCGCGATCAGCGGCCAGACGTCGCCCATGAACGACACCGCACCCGCGCCCCGGGCCAGCAGCCCGGCCACCGCCGCGTCGTCGAGGACCACCGGGCGATGTCCGGCGGGCATCGTGCCGGGCGCGTGGCCACGGGCCAGATAGGGCACGCCGCGACCGGAACCGGCGTACACCCGGGGCTCACGGCCGGACGGCAGATAGCGCCGCCCGCCGTCGGACGACGTCTCGAACCGTCCGCCGCGCCCCGTGGTGAGCAGGGTGAGCTGGTCGAAGAAGTTCAGCGCGAGCCCCCGCACGAGAACCGGTTCCCCGGCCGCGACCCGGCTCAGATCGCTCTCGTGGGCCTGTCCGGGCGGCACATGGACCAGGCCGCGGGCCGCCGCACCGGCGCGCAGCGCGCTCTCCTCGGCGCCGGGCAGCACCTCGGTGTGCCCGGTGGCCAGCACCACCGCGTCCGCCACCACCTCACCGCCCCCGGCCAGCGTCAGACGCAACCGGCCGTCGGGCGCGGCGGCCAGCGCCACGGCACGGTCCCCGCGGTGGGTGACCCGCACCCGGGGCGGCGCCCCGGCGGCGATCCGCTCGAACGCCCACGCCAGATAGCGGCCCATCAGCGCGCGGGACGGATAGGCGTCCGCGGCCAGACCGGGGGAGTGGTGCCGGGACCATGCGAGGAGGGAGGGGCCCGAGGACGGCGGCCCCGCCATCCGCACGGAGTCGTCGGGGAACGCGGTGGCGTGCCCGGCGAGGGTGTTCATCAGCAGCGACTGCGGCTGATCCGGCGCCCAGACGCGGCCCGCGCCGGGCACGTACGGCTCGATCACCTCGACGTCCGCGCCGGCCCCCGCCTGGCCGAAGCGGGCCGCCAGCCGCTCCACGACCGCCGTGCCGCGCGGGCCCGCCCCCACCACGGCGACCACAGGACGCCGTCCGGCGGCGGACGTGGACCTCACGCAGCCTCGTCCCAGATCTCGCCCAGCACCCGCATGAGGTTGCCGCCGAGCACCTTGCGCAGGTCGTCCGCGCCGTACCCGCGCCGCGCCAACACCTCGGTGATGACCGGCAGATCGGCCGGGGTGCCCATGCCGACCGGGTGGATCAGGTCCAGGTCCAGGCGGTCGTCGACGATCGGGATCTCCGGGTAGAGCCGCCGCACCCGGGCCATGCCCTCCTTGGAGTACTTGCGCTCGTCGCCGACGTCGGTGCCCACGATCACATGGTCGACGCCGACGAGTTGGACCAGGTGGTCGATGTTGTCGGCGAACACCTCGGGCTCCGTCGGACCCGAGAGCCCGTCGGGGCTCAGGAACCCCGACTTCGCCGCGAGCCCGAACACCCCGCCGCGCGCGGCCAGTTCCCGCACCACCTGGTCGCTCTTGTTGCGCGGGCTGTCCACGAACCGGGTCAGTCCCGCGTGCGTGACCAGCACCGGCTTCTGCGACAGCTCGATGGTCTCCAGGGTGGAGCGCTCACCCGTGTGGGACAGATCGAGCGCGATCCCCAGCCGGTTGCACTCCCGCACCAGCGACCGGCCGAACCGGCTGAGACCGCCGTTGGCCGTCTCACCGCTGCCGTCCCCCGCGAAGTTGCGGTTCTGGTACGTCAACCCGAGGAAACGGAGCCCGAGTTGGTGCAGCGCCTCCAGGCGCCACAGCTCGTCCCCGATCGGCTTGCTGTCCTCGAAGCCCACGAACCAGGCGACCGAGCCCTCCTCCTTGGCCCGGCGCACGTCGGCGAGCCCGCGCCCCTGGAACAGCCGCCCGTCCGTCTCCGCGATCCGGCGCTGCCAGCCGACGATCGACGCGACGGCCGCGTCGTAGCCCTGCGACACGATCGTGGCGTGGTTGAACGCGGTCACCCCGGAGGCGGCCAGCTTCCCGAGATACGTCTCGTCCGCCCAGGCCAGCGGCGTGCAGTCGAGCGCGTTGAAGACGACGCTCTCGCGGTGCAGCGCCGCGGGGTCGAAGGACGGGGCGGGCGCGGTGGACACAGGAACCTCCAGGGATGGGGCGGACGGGACAGGGCGGTCGAGGACCGGTCAGGAACGCAGACTGCGCCGCAGGCCGAGGCTCCGCTCGACCACCAGCACGGCCAGCACGGACAGCAGGACCAGGCAGACCGAGAGCGCGGCGATCGACGGATCGCTGCGGTATTCCACGTACTGGAGCACCGCCACCGGCAGCGGCCTGGTGTTCTGCCCGGAGACGAAGAGGGAGATCACCGTCTCGTCGAAGGAGAGCAGGAACGCGATGACGGCGCCGGAGACCAGGCCGGGCAGCGCCGCGGGCAGGGTCACCCGCCGCAGCACCGTGAGCCGGCCCGCGCCCAGCGTGCGGGCCGCCTCCTCGGCGCGCGGATCGGCCCCGGCGAGCGCCGCCGACACCGTCCGCACCACGTACGGCACGGTCACCCCGAGATGCGCCAGGATCAGACCCGCGTACGTGTCGGTCAGCGGGATCGGCGCGAACAGCACCAGCAGGGCGAGCCCCAGCACGATGTGCGGCACCAGCAGCGGCGAGAGGAACGCCGACTCCACCGCGTCCCGCCCCTTGAACCCGACCCGGGTCAGCGCCAGGGCCGCGGGCACCCCGGTGAGCAGCGCGAGCAGCGTGGTGACGGCGGCGGTGACCGCGCTGACCTGGACGCCCGAGCGGAAGTCCGCGTTGGCGAAGACCTGCCGGTAGGCGTCGAGGGTGAACCCCTCGGGCGGGAAGCGCAGGAAGGTGGAGTCGTCGAACGACTCGACGAACACCACGATGATCGGGGCGAGCAGGAACAGGTACAGAACGGTCAGCAGCGTGACGCGGGCGATCCGCCCGGCCGGGTGGGTCCTCACCGCGACGCTCCCTTCTCACCGGTGAACCGGCGCTCCAGGGCGCGCTGCGCGCGCTGGTACAGGACGATGACGACGCCGAACAGCACCAGCAGCAGCACCGAGAGCACTGCCGCCACCGGCCAGTTCAGCGAGGTGATCGCCTCGTCGTAGATCTCGGTGGCCAGCACGAACACCCGGCCGCCGCCGATCAGCCGCGGGGTGACGTAGCCGCTGAGGCTCAGCACGAACACCAGCAGCGCCGCGGTGAGTACGCCGGGCAGCGTCAGCGGCAGCACCACCCGGCGCAGCACCGCGAGCCGGTTCGCGCCGAGCGAGGCCGCGGCCCGCTCCAGCTCCGGTTCCAGTCGGCCGAAGCCGCTGATCATGGCGAGGATCGCGAACGGCATGTAGATCTCCACCGACGCGATGACGACGCCGGTCATGTTGTTCGCCAGCGGCAGCGGTCCGTCGATCAGGGCGAGGCCCTGGAGCGTCTTGTTGACCAGCCCCTGGTTGCCGAGGATCGCCATCCAGCCGAAGGTGCGCGCGACCGCCGAGATCAGCAGCGGCGCCACCGCGAGCGCCATCAGCAGGCTCCGCCACCGGCTGGTGGTGCGGGCCAGGAACAGCGCCAGCGGATACGCCAGGATCAGGGTGAACACCGTGACCAGCAGGCCGAGTTGCAGGGTCTGCCCGATGACCTTCCAGTAGTGCCCGTCGCCGAGCACCTCCGCGAACGTGCCGAAGCTGACCGTCTGCCGGATGGCGCCGCCGTCCAGCGGCTCGTTGAGCGCCATCCGCACCACCCACACCAGCGGCATGGCGTACGTGAACAGCAGCGCGAGCGCGCCGGGCGCCAGCAGGAGCAGCGCGGTCCGCCCGGGACGCGGCCCCCGCGCGGGAAGCCCGCCCGCCGGCCGCTCTCCCGAGGGAGGCTCTCCCGAGGGACGCGGAGCGTCGACGGGGACGGCGTCACCTGGCGCCGTCACGGAGCCGCTCACGGCGCCACCGCGCCCGCGCCGACGGCGGACCCCGACCCGGAGGCGGCACCCGCGTCACGCGCGGCCGTGCCGGTCGTGCCGGTAGGGCCGGTCGCGTCGGCATCGGCCTCGTCGGCGGCAGCCGCGGAGTCGACAAGTCGGGCCGCCGACACGTCCCAGCCCAGCGCCACCTCGGTGCCCGGCGCGAGGGCCGCCTCCGCGCCGGCCGGCCGCTCCACGTCGAGCTCCGGCCCGTCGGCGCCGACCCGCACCCGGTACGCCACGCTCTCGCCGCTGTACCCGGCGCTCAGCACCGTGCCCCGCAGCGAGGGCCCGGCCGAGGCGTCGCCGCCCGCGGTGGGTACCGGTGCCAGCGTGATCCGGTGCGGCCGCAGCAGCACCGCGGCCCGGCTGCCTGCGGCGCGCGGCTCGCCGAGCGCGGGCACCCGGCCGACGCCGGGCAGCTCCACCACCGTCCGGTCGCCGTCGGAGCCCGTCACCGTGCCCTCGACCAGGTTGGCCCGCCCCACGAAGCGGGCCACGAACCGGCCCTCGGGCCGTTCGTAGACGTCCTCCGGGCTGCCGATCTGCTCCAGCCGCCCCCGCGCGAGGACGGCGACCCGGTCGGCCATCGACAGCGCCTCGTGCTGGTCGTGCGTGACGAAGACCGCCGTGATCCCGGTCTCCCGCTGGATGCGCCGGATCTCGTCCCGCATCTCCCCGCGCAACTGCGCGTCCAGGTTGGACAGCGGCTCGTCGAGCAGCAGCAGCGTGGGCCGCACCACCAGCGCGCGGGCCAGCGCGACCCGCTGCTGCTGGCCGCCCGACAACTGGGCGATCCGCCGCCCGGCGAGATGGCCGAGCCGCACCAGGTCGAGCGCCTCCGCCACCCGCCGCTCCCGATCCGCCTTGGACACCTTGCGCATCTCCAGGCCGAACGCCACGTTCCGCGCCACGTCCAGATGCGGGAACAGCGCGTACGACTGGAACACCATGCCCATGTCCCTGCGGTGCACCGGGACGCCGGTGATGTCCCGGCCGTCCACCAGGACCCGGCCGGCCGTCGGCTCGATCAGGCCCGCGATCATGCGCAGGGTGGTCGACTTGCCGCAGCCCGAGGGGCCCAGCACGGCGAGCATGCTGCCGCGCTCGACGGTCAGGTCGATCCCCCGCACGGCCGCGCCGTGCTGCCCCGGATACGTCTTGGTGAGGCCGTCCAGGGTCAGATGACCCGCCCCGGAACCGGCGGCGGGTGTCGTCGGCTCAGCCACCGATGACCTCCCGCTTGATGCGGTCCACCCACGCGGTGTACCGGGTGGTCATCCAGCTCCAGTCGACCGGGATCTGGTGCTTCTGCTGCTCGGCGGAGGCCGTGGTGCGCTCCGCGACGTCCTTCTTCAGCGTCGCGTCCCGGTTGACCGGCGCGTAGTACGCGTCGTCGTCGAACGCCTTCTGCGCCTCGGCGCCGATCGCGTAGTCGATGAACTTCTGCGCGGCCGCGGTGTGCCCCGAACCCGCCACCAGGTTGATCGTGTTGATCTGCTCGACCGTGCCCTCCTCGGGCAGCACCGGCTGCACCACGCCGTCGGACGCGTCCTTGTAGAACTGGCCGCGCGCGTTCCAGCCGACGGCCACGTCCGCCTCACCCGACTGGACCGCCGTGTAGACGTCGGGCGACGGCTGCCAGGTCTCGACCGACGGCGCCAGCGTCTTCAGCCTGTCGATCGCCGGATCGATGTCCTTCTTGTAGTCCGCGCCGAGGATCTTCTCCAGCGCCACGATCAGCGCCACCCCGCGGGTGTCCGCGATCGGCAGCGCCAGCTTCCCCTTGTAGGTCGGGTCCCAGAGGTCGTTCCAACTGGTGGGAGCCTTCTTCACGGCCTTGGAGTTGTAGAGGATCGAGAGGCTGTCCAGGGTCAGGCCGGGACCGTAGCCGTCCGTGCCGCGCGCCTTGTCGACCAGCCGCGCGAGGTTGGGCACCTGCGCCTCGTCGAGCTTGGCGAACAGGCCCTCCTTGTTCGCCGTCGGTGCGACCGAGCTGTCCATCAGCGCCACGTCGGCGGGCGGGTTCTTCTTGCTCGCCCGCAGCTTGGCCAGCACCTCGGCGGAGTTCTGGATCGGCACGTACCTGACGGTGATGTCCGGGTTGGCCTTCTCGAACGGCTTGATCACCGTCTTGGTGAACGAGTCCTGGAAGGTGCCGAAGAAGCCCATGAAGGTGATCGTCTGCCTGCCGGAGCCGGTGTCCGATCCACCGCCCGCGGACGTCGAGGCGGAGGTGGCGCAGGACGACACGAGCAGGGCGGTCGCCGCGATGCCCGCGGCGGTGGCGAGACGGCGGGGACTTGCGGTCATGAGGAACTCCGGTTCACGAGAGCGCGGGACGCGCGGGCGCTGGTTCACGAGGGCCGAGCGGTGCGGATGGGCTCGAACAGGGGAGAACGACGTCCGGTCAGCCGAGCGACGGGGAGCCCGCCGCGGGCACTGCCGCCGGTGCGGCAGGACCGGACGTCCCCGTACAGGACTCAGGCACCGAGGGCGTGCCCAGGACCTGCATCAACCGGTTGGCCCAGCCGAACAGCGCCACGCAGTGCACCACGTCGAGGAGCGCCGCGCCCTCGACACCCGCGGCGCGCAGCGCGGCCACGTCGGCGGCGGTGGCGGCCGGCGGGGTCGCCGTCTGACGTTCCGTGAAGCGGGCGAGCGCGGCCCGGCGCGGATCGCCGGTGAGCGCGGTCGCGCCCTCGGCGAGCACCCGCCGCGCCGCCTCGGGGTCCCGGCCGAGCTGGGCGAACTTGCGGCCGTGCACCGAGGCGCAGTACACGCAGCCGTTGATCCGCGACACCAGCAGGGTGACCAGCTCGCGCTCCGCCCGGGGCAGCCCGCCGCGCCCGTACATCAGCGCGTTGTAGACGTGGGTGCGGTGGTCGAGAGCGGCCGGCGCGTGCAGCAGGGTGCGGTAGTAGGGCGAGTCGGTGGAGAGCGTGGCGTGCGCGTCGACCACCGCCCGCTGCTCGTCGTCGAGGCCGTCGGCGGGGACCGGGGTGATCCAGGGGGCCCAGGTGAGCGTGTCCAGGGTGAAGCGGAGGCCGGGGCCGGGGCCGGTGGTGACCCGCGCGGGCGCGGGCGGGGTGGTGGCGGCGGCCACGGGCTCGGCCGCCGGGGCGCCGTCCAGCAGGGCGAGACCCGAGGCGACCCGGGCCTCGTAGGAGACGAAGGCCACGATCTGGGCCAGCGCGACGATGTCCGCCGCCCCGAGCCCGACCCGCTCCAGCTCCGCGATGTCCGCACGCCCGGCGTCCGCCGGTGCGAGGGTCACGACCCGGGTGTAGGCGAGGACGGCGGCGACGAGATCGGCGGGACCTGAAGAGGGGGAGGCGGGGGAGGCGGCCGAGGAGGCGGAGGGAGCAGGGCGGTCCGTGGGTTCCGGTGCGGTGGGGTCCGGCGCGGTGGGGCCTGGGTCCGCGGGGGCGGGTTCCGGCTGCACCGAGCCTGGGCCCGCGGGGGCCGGTTCCGCCGGACCGGCATCGGTGAAGTGATCGGCGAGGTGATCGGCGGGGTGATCGCTGGGGTGCGCGTCGGGCGTGGTCGTGGCGAGGGCGCGGTACCGCCGCGCGAGCCGTGGCTGTCCGGCCAGCTCGGCGGCGAGGGCGGCGACCGCCGTCCGCAGCGCGGGGGTGAGCGGGCCCGGCCGGCTTCCGTGGCCCTCCACCCCGGCGGGGCGCAGGAGCGCGGCCCGCGCCGCGTCGGCGTGCGTGCCGACGCCGGGACGGTACTGCTCGTCGTCGCTCAAGGTCGCTCCTCTCCCCACTCGGCCGCGTCAGGTGAAAAACCGGTCCGGGCGACAGCGCCCGGCGGCGGTGCGCGCGTCCGGCGGGCCCTTCGTCGGGTCCTTCCACTGCCGCCGGCCATCCGGCGGTCGGACCGTGCGGCGCAACCGTCCACCGCGTGGCCCATCATCCGGACACATCGTGGGACGAGCCCGGAGAGCTGAAAGTTAGCCCTGTCCGCGAGCCGTGCGCAAAGCCCTGACGAGCGGGAATACCGGCCGTTGCGGTCCGCGCGGGTGCCTCGGCCGACGGGTGCGGGAGCCCACCTGTTGCACCAGGTGGGAGGGGTTCGGCTGCCGCCGCGTCCCACAGGGCCGGTTCGACCCCGCCTGATGCATCAGGTTCCGGGCCGCGATACCGTCGAGAGCCGCGTGACCGGACCGTGTTTCCCAGGTCACTCCAGAATTTCTCGGATCGCGAGACAGTTGTCCGGAAGGTGAGACGTTTGGTGCGGGTCGCGTTCTATCGCAGGGTCGCCGAGGACATCAGGCGCCGGATCGAGAGCGGTGAGTTCCCGCCAGGAGCCCTCCTGCCGTCCCGGGCGGCCCTGGCGACGGAGTACGCGGTGGGCGCGAACGTCGCCGCCGCGGCGGTCCGGCTGCTGGTGAGCGAAGGGCTCGCCCGGGGCAGGACCGGCCGCGGGGTCTTCGTGCGGGAACGCACCTCCGCCTCCACCATGGCCCGCTCCTGGACCCACGAACGGCTCCAGGGCCGGCTCGCCGTCCACCCCGACCTGCGCCGCACGGGACCACCCGCCCCCGGCGACGACGGCGGTCCGGGCGCCGGTTCCGAACGCGGCGTCCCCTCCTCCCGCACCGAGGGGGCCGATCCCGACATCGCCCGGCGGCTACGGGTACCGCCGGGCGAACCCGTGATCCGCAGCGAGTACCAGCTCAGCAACGACGGCCTCCCGGCGATGATCTGCGTCAGCTGGGAGCCGCTGGAGATCACCGGTGGCACCCCCGTCTCGCTGCCCGGCGCGGGTCCGCTGGCCGGCGGCAGCGTCGTGGCCCGCATGTCGTACATCGGCATCCGGGTCACCCGCTCGACCGAGACCGTCACCGCCCGCCTCGCCACCCCGGACGAGGCCGCGGCCCTCGACCTGGGCCGGGGCGCCGCCGTCGCCGCCATCGAACGGACCTACTGGGCGGGCGAACGCCCCCTGGAGACCGCCGACCTGGTGGTGCCGGGCGACCGCTTCCACCTCGCCTACGAGATCCCGGCCGAACCGGACCGCTGAGCGGAGGCACAGGCGGACGATCTAGCATCGGTCCCGCTCCGCGACGGCCGACAGACGAGAAGACGGACGACACCGGACAGACGGCGACCGGCGGCCGGGCGGGGCGGAGAGCGAGAGTCACCATGCCCCATCAGCAGCAGCAAGCCGAGCCCCGAACCGACCCGGACCTCCCCCTGTTCGAGCTGGTCACCGTGGCCTCGGGCACGCCGGACGACGTCGGCGGTTCGACTCCCGGTGGTCCGACTTCCGGCGGTCCGACTCCTGGTGGTCCGACTTCCGGTGGTCCGACTTCCGGCGGTTCGACGTCTGACGGTTCGACTCCCGGTGGTCCGACTCCTGGTGGTCCGACTTCCGGCGGTTTGACTCCTGGTGGTCCGACTCCCGGTGACTCCGACGGTGTCGACCACCACACCACCCGGGTGCCTGCCCCTGCCGGAATCCCCGCCCGCGGTGCCCCGGACGGCGGCGTCCTGAACGACGGCGTCCCGGACGGCGGCGGCCCGGGAGACACCGGCCGCACCCTGCTCCGGGTCCGCCGCTTCGACACCCCGTTCCTGCTCACCGCCTCCCTCTCCGCGGGCGCCGGGTCCAGCGAACTGACCCTGGACCGCGGCAAGTCGGGCAAGGGACGGCTCGCCGAGTTCCGTCGGCTGTCCGGGCGGGCCGTCCTCGTCCTGCGCGACAAGCACCACCTCGCCACCGGGGACCCGGCCGCCGTCCGCGCCGGCGCCGACTCCTTCGCCCGGTCCGTCGTCTGGAGCGCCCCCGTCCTGCGCGAGGACGCCGACGGCGCCCTGATCGACCCCGCCGGACTCGCCCTCACCGACCTCCACGGCATCGCCGACCTGCTGCGCGAACGCGGCCAGGGCGAGCACACCGTGGACCCCGCCGCGTCCTACCCGCTGCCCGCGAACGCCGGCGCCCGCGGCGTGCGGCTGCCCGCGCTGCTCACCCTGCGCGGACCCGGCACCGGCGCCGCCCTGCGCGCCGTCACCCCCGCGCCCGCCGCGCTCACCGTCGTCCAGCAGGTCCATCTCGTGCCGCTGCCCGACCCGCCGCTCCCGGCCCGCGCCTACCACCCGGCCTCGGGCGGCTACGGCATCGGCCACGTCGACCACGGGGCCGACGGCGCCCGGGTCATGTACCAGCCCCGCTTCCGCCTGGAGCCCACCGACCCGGACGCCGCGTCCGGTCCGGTCCGCCGGCCGATCGTCTTCCTCGTCGACCCGGCCGTTCCCGAACCGTGGCGTTCCGCCGTCGTCGAAGGCGGCAACTGGTGGCGCGAGGCCTTCGAGGCCGCCGGGTTCCAGGACGCCTACCGGGTCGAAGTGGCCCCCGCCGACGCCGACTTGGACGATCCGGCGCTCAACACCGTCTGGTGGGTGCACCGCGACGGCCGCGGCTGGTCGCACGGCCAGGCCCTCACCGACCCGCGCACCGGAGAGATCCTGCACGGCCGGGTACGCCTCGGCTCGCAGCGCGTCGAACAGGTCACCGCGCTCGCCGAGGCGCTCCTCGCCCCCTACGGCCACCCCGACGAGGCCCCCCGGCTGGCCGTCGTGCGCGCGACCGTGCTCGCCCGGATGCGGCTGCTGGCCGCCCACGAGATCGGGCACGCGCTCGGCTTCCTGCACAACTTCGCCAGCACCGGCCACCCCCGCCCCTCGGTCATGGACTACCCGCACCCCGAGGTCACCGTCGGTCCCGACGGCGCCCCCGACCTCTCCCGCGCCTACCCGAGCGGACTCGGTCCCTGGGACCACTTCCTGGTCGCCCACGCGTACGGCAGGTTCCCCGGCGACACGCCCGCGGCGGAGAGCGCCGGGCTCGCCCGGCTGCGCCGGGAGGCCGCCGAAGCGGGACTGCTCCACCTCGCCGACGACGACGCGCGCGGTCCCGGCGCCGCCCACGCCGACGCGGCCGTCTGGGTGCCCCACTCCCGCGACCCGTTCGACGCGCTGGAACAGGCCCTCGCCGTGCGCCGCGCGGCCCAGGCCGCCTTCACCCCGGGAGTCGTCCCGCCCGACCGGCAGAGCGGTGAACTGGAGGCGCGGGCCGCGCTGCTGCACCTCTACCACCGCCACCACCTGGCCGCCGTGACCCGGCTGGTCGGCGGTGTCCGCTACGCCTACGCCCAGGCGGGCGACACCCTCCCGGGCACCGTCCGCGGCACGCCCGCGGTCGCGGCCGACGACCAGTGGCGGGCGCTGCGCACGGCGGCCGGGCTGCTGCGCCCCGAGCACCTCGTGCCGCACCCGGCCGTCCTCGCCGCGCTGACGCCGCCCGCGATCCGGTACGCGCGCTCACCCGAGTACCTCGACACCCGGGCCGGACGGGTCTTCGACCCGCTCTCCGCCGTGGAGTCCGCGACGGCCCTGGTGACGGAACCCCTCCTGGAGCCGGCCCAGCTCAACCGGCTGGCCTGGCAGCACGCGAACGACCCCCGCCTGCCGGGAGTCCGCGACGTCGTGACGGCCCTGCTCGACGCGACCTGGCCGCAGAACGGGAACGGGAACGGGAACGAGAGCCGCGGCGAGAGCGCGAACGAGGGCGAGAGCGAGAATGCGACAGGGACCGGGGCCGAGGCCGGGGCCGGGGCCGGAGTCCGGAGCGGGAACGGGAACGGAAGCGGTCCCGGGACCGGCAACGCCGACGGACCGCCCTCCACCGCCGGAGCGCTGGTCCTGGAGACGGCGGGCTGGGTCGTCGTCCGTCAGGTGGGGGCGGCCGTGCGCGGCGGCGAGCTGCACCACCCGGTGCGGGAGGAACTCAAGGCCGCGGTAAGGGCGTTGGCCGTTCGGCTCCGCGCGTCCGGTGAAGGCGAAGGGGCACCGGGTGGCGCCGCCGAGGACGCGGCCCGCCGCCGCGAAACCGCCCGCACCCTGACGGCGTTCCTCGAAGGGGCGCCCGCGCACACCCCCGCCGATCCGCGCCTCGACCCCCTGCCCAGGGTCCCGCCCGGCGCACCCCTGTGAGGCGGCCCGCCGCAGCGCGGTTCAAGCTGGACCGGGTATGTCGGCGAGTGATCTACTGGCCCGCGTTCCGAGCGGGTCGGGCCGGGTGCCACCCCGCATCGCGCCACCTGGAGAGACCATCACCGTGGAGAACGAACAGGCTGTCGAAGCGCAGGGCACCGACCGGCTGATCCTCTTCTCCGACGCGGTGGTGGCGATCGCCATCACCCTGCTCGCGCTCGAACTCCCCGTCCCCGTGGGACCCGACGCCGCTGCCCTCTGGGACTCGGCGCGCGAGCACGCCGACCACTATCTGGCGTTCCTGATCAGCTTCTACGCCATCGCCGCGGCGTGGGGCCAGCACCACCGCATCTTCCGCTCGGTCGTACGCAACGACTCACTGCTGCGGAAGCTGAACATGCTCTGGCTGCTGATGATCATCCTGAACCCGTTCGCGACCAGGCTGCTCGTCACGGAGGGCGGCGACACCCTCACCGCCCACGCCCTGCGGTGGGGGTTCTACGCGTTCCTCCAGGTACTGGCGGGCCTCACCCTGATCGGGATCACCCACCACCTGAACGTCAGGGGACTGCGTGCCGACGGTGCCCGCTCGCCGCTCGCGGCCGAGCCCCAGCGGTACGCGGTCCTCGTCGGCTTCGCCCTGTCGATCCCGGTCTTCTTCGCCACCACCACCGCGTGGCTGCTCTGGATCGCCGTCCCGCTGCTCACGAGCTACGTCTACCTTCCGCTGCGCGACCGGCGGCGCGGTCGGATCCGCGGCGGGGGAGACCACGGGAGCGGCCGGATCGGCTGACGGCGCCCTGGCCCCGCCTCCGCCGACTGACACCCGGCTCTGCCTCGGCGGCCCGCCGCGCGCCGTGCGGCACGGCCAGTCGCTCGGGGAGGGTAGGGGGCGATGGTGCCGTTTCTGTCTGTAGGGGCGGTTTGTGGGTGGTGAGGTCGGGAACCCCGAGGAGAGCGGGTCGGGCCGCGGCACCGCCGCCCGAGGGGAGCGGGTGCGGCTGTGGCACCGGCGCCCGAGGGGAGCGGGTCCGGTTGTGGCACCTGCGGCCCCACGACCCGATGACGCCCGACGACAGGAGCCACCGTGAGCGCAGTACCGACCGTCACCCTCAACAACGCCGTGCGCATCCCCCAGCTCGGCTTCGGCACCTTCCAGATTCCGCCGGACGAGACCCGCGAGGCGACCCTCGCCGCGCTGGAGACCGGCTACCGGCACATCGACACGGCGGAGATGTACGGCAACGAGAAGGAGGTCGGCCAGGCGGTCAGGGAGTCAGGGCTCGACCGCGCCGACGTCTTCGTGACCAGCAAGCTCGACAACGGGGCGCACGCCCGCGACGACGCCCTCAAGGCGTTCGACACGACCATGGCCGAGCTGGGCCTCGACCACCTCGACCTCTTCCTCATCCACTGGCCGCTGCCCGGCAGGGGCGACTTCGTGGAGACCTGGAAGGCCCTGGAGGAGATCTACCGCAGCGGCCGCACCAAGGCCATCGGTGTCTCCAACTTCCAGCCCCACCATCTGCGCCGGCTGCTGGAGTCGAGCGACGTGGTGCCCGCCGTCAACCAGATCGAGGTGCACCCGTACCTCACCCAGGACGAGGTCAGGGCCTTCGGCGCCGAGCACGACATCGCCACCGAGGCGTGGTCGCCCATCGCGCAGGGCAAGGTGCTCGACGACCCGACCATCAACCGGATCGCCGATCGGGTGGGCAAGTCGGCCGCCCAGGTCACCCTGCGCTGGCACATCCAGCGCGGCGACATCGTCTTCCCGAAGTCGGTGACGAAGAAGCGCGTCGAGGAGAACTTCGACCTCTTCGACTTCGAGCTGACCGACGGTGACATCGGGGAGATCTCCGCGCTCAACCGCAATGAGCGGACCGGCCCCGACCCGGACCGCTTCCACGGCTGACCCCCGGCGACGACCGGCTCGACCACCTCCCGGCGGCCATGGCTCCCTGGTGACCCCCCCGGTTCCCGACGGCCACAGCCCCCGGCGACGACCGGTTCCCGGAGGCCCCAGACCCTGGCGATGAGGATTCCTGGCGAACACGGGCCCCTGGCGACGACCGGTTCGCGACAGCCACCTGTCCGCCCGTCCCGGGTCCGCGGAGCCCTCCTCAGTCCAGGAGAAAGGCACCACCCGCCTTCGTCGCGATGTCCGCGCCCAGTGCCCCCGCCGGTGTCCAGGCGCCCGGCCTGCCCGCACCGTCGGCGAGCAGCGCGGTGACGGTGGCCGTGACGCCCGAGGTGAAGTCCATGGCCTCGTCGGCGCGCAGCCACCCCTCACGGCGGGTGCCGTCCGCCCACTCGACGACGGCGTGCCCCCAGGAGTGCCGTCGCGGACGGGGCGCGGCCTTGACGGTGACCCTCCCGAGCCGGTCGACGGCGAGCCTCCGCAGCGCCGGGACGGACAGCAGCCTGCCGAGCGGCGGGAGCAGGGCGCGCACCGGCGCCGAGGTCGGGGCGAGCGCGGAGGCGGCGGTGACGGACGGCGCCCCGCTCGCCGCGTGCGCCGCGAGAAGCTCTCCCGACGCCACCTCGCCGGCCGCCGCGAACTCGCCGTCGGGAAAGACGAGGCGCCGGGGGTGGGCGCCCAGACGTGACCTCACCAGCCGTCCGCCCTCGTACCTGCGGCCGCCCGCCGTGAGGACATCGGCGATGCTGTCCGCGAGAGCGACGCCCAGCACTCCGGCTTCCATGGCCGAGGACGCCACCGAGTCGACGCGTACCCGGTGCGGGGCCGGCCGTCCCTCGCAGAGCTTCGCCACCACCGCCTCCGTGGCCAGGACGCCGAACCCGGCGCCGGTGACCAGGGTGCTGCCCGCCCGTACCGCTTCGTCGTGCAGGGCGAGCAGCCCCTCAACGGCGAGCAGGTCATTGGCCTGGTCGACGTAGTGGCCGCCGGGCATGCAGGCCCGCGCGATCAGCGGCCCGGTGGCCGCGTAGCCGCCTATGGTGTTCACCACCACGCGGGGCCGCTGCCTGGCTATCTCCCGGGCGATCCGCTCGGCGCCGTCGGCGACGACCACCTTCGCGCCGCCCGGCAGTCCCGCCTCGGTCCCGGCGGCGATCAGCCGCTCCCTGTCACGGCCGACCGGCACGACCGTCATTCCCTGGGCGACCAGACGCGCGCACACGCCCCGGCCGACCCGTCCGGTCGCGCCGAGCACCCACACCTCGTCGCTCCGCCCGCCGCCTGTTTGCTCCTCGCCGTTCGCCTCGCCCTCGCGGGTCTCCTCGCTCCCGCTGTTCCGGCCGATTCCGCTCATGTCCTGCCTGTCCTGCCTGTCCCGCTTGTTTCGCATGCTCACGCACCCCGCCTGTTCCGGGCCGCACCGGAGGCGACCGCCGCCAGTGATGACACACTGTGTCGTGACTCCACGCTAACACCGATGACACGGTGAGACATCACCTGTTAGGGTCAATCCATGGCGAGATGGGATCCGGGCGCCGAGGAGCGTCTCAGGCGGGCGGCTCTGGAGCTGTACCTGGAGCACGGGTACGACAACGTGACGGTGACGCAGATCGCCGAACGGGCCGGTCTCACCCGGCGCTCCTACTTCCGCTACTTCCCCGACAAGCGCGAGATCCTGTTCGCCGGCTCGGAGGCACTGCCCCCGGCCCTCGCGGACGCGATCCTGGCGGCGGACCCCGACGCGGCCCCGCTCACGGCGGTCCTCGACGCGCTGAGCCGGATCGGCACCCGGCTCGTCGAGGAGGTGGAGGGCGTGCCGCAGCGCCGGGCGGTCATCGACGCCAGCCCGGAGCTGCAGGAACGCGAGCGCACGAAGACGGCCGCGATCACCGAGGCGATCCGCTCGGCCCTGGTGCGGCGCCACGTCAGCGCGCTGACAGCCGTGTTGGTCGCGGAACTCGCCACCGTCGCCTTCCAGAACGCCTTCCGCCAGTGGACCGCGGCCGACGGCCAGGCCAGCTTCGACGGGTGCCTGCGCGAGGTGACGGAGGAGTTGCGGTCGGCCTTCGCCGGGACGTGACGGGACGCCGGTCGGAGACTCCGGAAGGAGAACCCTCGACGGACGTCCGCACCCGCCCGGCGGGTGGGAGACCGCCTTTCAGGACATCGACGTGCCCGCTCTGCCCTTCTGGTGCCGGGTAGCCGTCACGATCGCGGGCGACGCGTGGACGGAGGAGCACCGACAGGTCCCGGGCCGACCGGAGTTGCCGCCCGACACCCGGATCTCGTGCGACGCCCCCGCCCGGATCTGACCCGGCACAGCCGGGGGAGGAGGAAGGGGCGGATCGGGGCGTCCGGCAGGGGGTGATCTCCCTCTCCCGATCTCCCTCTCCCCGGCCGGTGACCGTCACTGCTCGGGAATTCGCCCGCAGAGCCAGTTGCCCGGTTCGGCCGGGTCGTCGCTGATCCAGAACTGGCGCCACAGGGCGGCGAACTCGGCGCGGCTCAGATGGCCGTCGCCGTTCAGGTCGAGCAGGTCGAAGACGCCCGTCATGTCCACCGGACGCCCGTTCCAGGTCTCCACGAGACCGCGGTGCTCCTCGGGCGATATGCGGCCGTCGCCGTTGGCGTCCACGGCGTCGAAGACGGTGTCGGCGGTCGCGGTCACGGCGTCCACCATCAGCGGCAACCTGTCGACGAGGGAGAGCAGTTCACCCAGGTCGACCGTGCCGTCCCCGTCGGCGTCCCCCACCTCGAGCAGCGCCGCCCACCACTCCATCAGCAACGACTCCACCCGCGCGCGCAGTTCGGTGCCCGGCGCCACGGCGGGCAGTCGGCTCCAGCGGGCGATCAGCGCCGTGAAGTCCTCCTCGCGGAGCCGGCCGTCGCCGTCCGCGTCGAACGCGGCGAACATCCCCCTGAGCTTGCGCTCCTGAAACGCGCTGGCCATGACCGGCCTCCCTCGACGCCGAACCGAAACCGTGAACCGCCGCCGCCCCGCCGTTCGCGAGGGCGGACAGGGCGTCCGTCACTGTAGGCCGGTCGCCGGCCCCGCCTCCACGAGCACATCCGGACGAACCGTCACCCACGTGGCGGAGCGCGGGACGGGGCACGCGACGGAGCGCGGCCCGGAGAACGCGATCGGGCGCGCGCCCAGGGGGACCGGTCCCGTCCGCCGACTCCTCCGACACGCGCGCCGCCCCCGATGTCCCGCTCGCCGCCCCCTCCTCGCGCCGGACCTGACGGCCTGTCCGGCCGCCTCCCCGCCGGACGCCCCCCGCCGAACGGCGCCCCGGGCTAGCCCCCTTCCCCCCCCTCGAACCCCTCCGCCCGGCGGTACCTGACGTGCGGGCCGGTGGCTCCGGCGGTCAGATGGGTTGCGTGCGACCACCCATGCCCCGTCCGTACGGCCGCTTCAGGCTGCGCCTGGCCGCCGTTGCCCCCTCTCTCCCGCTCACCCTTCTCCCGCTGCTCGGAGCCTCCGCCGCGCCCGCGGTGGCCGGGCCCGATCCCCAGCCGCATCAAGGCGTCCCGCCGTCCGCCACCGTGCCCGCGCCCCTTCTTCCCGAGCGCGGCAGCGCCTACATGGGCGTCGGTGTCATGGCCCACGAGGGGAGCAGCGGATCGCCCGAGCCGCTGTCCCCGGCGACCCGGGCGTCGCAGACCGAGGGCGTCGACGTCTCCAGTCACCAGCGGGAGGTCGCCTGGCCCACCCTGTGGAGCGCCGGCACCCGGTGGGCCTACACCAAGGCCACCGAGGGGACCTCCTACCGCAACCCCTACTACGACCAGCACTACGACGGCGCCCACGGCGTCGGCATGGTCCGCGGCGCCTACCATTTCGCCACCCCCGACTCCAGCGGCGGCAGCGCGCAGGCCGACTACTTCATCGACCACGGCGGCGGCTGGACGGGCGACGGACACACCCTGCCCGGCGCCCTCGACATCGAGTACAACCCCTACGGCGACACCTGCTACGGCAAGTCGAACAGCTCCATGGTGAGCTGGATCGGCGACTTCCTCGGCCGTTACAAGGAGCGCACCGGCCGCGACGCGGTGATCTACACCTCCACGAACTGGTGGAACCAGTGCACGGGCGGCCACCGCGGCTTCGGCGCCACGAACCCCCTGTGGGTCGCCCGGTACGCGTCCTCGGTGGGGACGCTCCCGGCGGGCTGGTCGTCGTACGCGATGTGGCAGTACACCTCGACCGGCCCCACGGTCGGTGACCACGACCGGTTCGACGGCACCGTCGACGGCCTGCGGGACTTCGCCGCCGCCTGACCCCCGGCACACCACGACGGGCCGTGCGCCGTACCGGGCCACGGCCCGCGCCGCGCTCCACGGGCCGGTGAACGTACCGGCCGGGGCGGGGCGCGTGATCGGGAATGCTACGGGGGGAGGTGGTGTTGACACGGTCGACGCTGACATGCACGGGCCAAAGATGGCGCCCGTGGGGTCGGCGGAGAGGAGTCCTCATGGCACGGCACTGCACGACCCATCGTCACGCTGCGGTCGACGGCCGGAACGGGCGTCACCTACGTGACCCGCAAGAGCCGTCTGAACGACCCCGACCGGCTCGTTCTGCGCAAGTACGACCCGGTGGCCCGGCAGCACGTCGACTTCCGCGAACAGCGTTGAAGCGCCCGCACCCCGGTCACCCCCAGCAGAGAGGCAACACCATGAGGCCTGGCATCCATCCCGTGTCCCGACCCGTCGTCTTCCGCGACCGCGCGGCCGGGACCGCGTTCCTCGTCCCCTCCACCCGCCAGTCGGCCCGGACGGTGGAGTGGGAGGACGGCGCGACCTACCCGCTGGTCGACGTGGAGATCTCGTCGGCCAGTCACCCCTTCTACACCGGGACCAAGCGGGTCCTGGACACCGCCGGCCGCGTGGAGCGGTTCGAGCGCCGCTACGGCCGGAAGGCGACGACGGAGGAGACCCGATGAAGGTGCGCAACTCCCTGCGCTCGCTGAAGGCGAAGCCGGGGGCTCAGGTGGTCCGCCGCCGCGGCGTGACGTACGTGATCAACAAGAAGGACCCGCGTTTCAAGGCCCGCCAGGGCTGAGACGGCGCGGACACCCGGCCGGCCCGTGCCGTACCGCACGGGACCCGGCCGGCCCGTGCCGTGCGGAGCGCCGGCCCCACCGGGTTGCGGCACCGGCGCTGAGTTGCGGCCGGCGGCCGATCAGGGAGCATCGAGGAGGGGGCGCCCGCGCACGCTCATCGAGAGGACACGGTCATGCCGGTCTGCACGACCCGCGACGGAGTCGAGATCTTCTACAAGGACTGGGGCCAGGGCCGCCCGGTGCTGTTCATCCACGGCTGGCCCCTCAACGGCGACGCCTGGCACGACCAGCTGAAGGCCGTCGCCGACGCCGGATTCCGCGGCATCGCCCACGACCGCCGCGGCCACGGCCGCTCCACCCCCGTCTGGGACGGCTACGACTTCGACACCTTCGCCGACGACCTCAACGACCTGATGACCTACCTCGACCTGCGGGACGTGACCCTCGTGGCGCACTCCATGGGCGGCGGTGAACTCGCCCGCTACATCGGCAGGCACGGCACCGGACGCGTGCGCTCCGCGGTGCTGCTCTCCGCGATCACACCGGTGATGACCAAGTCGCGGACCAACCCGGAAGGGGTGCCCGACGAGGTCTTCGACACCCTCAAGAGCGGCATCCTGGAAGAGCGTTCGCAGTTCTGGAAGGACACCGCGGAAGGCTTCTTCTCCGCCGACCGCCCCGGGACCAAGGCCACCCAGGGCAACAAGGACGCCTTCTGGTACATGGCCATGGCGCAGACCATCGAGGGCGGGGTCCGCTGCGTCGACGCCTTCGGCTACACCGACTTCACCGACGACCTCAAGGCGTTCGACATCCCGACCCTGGTGGTGCACGGCGACGACGACCAGATCGTCCCCCTCGACGCCACCGGCCGCAAGGCCGCCAAGCTGATCCCGGGCGCCGACCTGAAGGTGTACGAGGGCGGTTCGCACGGACTCGCCATGGTCCCCGGCGACAAGAAGCGGTTCAACGACGACCTGCTGGAGTTCCTGCGCCGCTGACCCCGCCGTCTTCCCGAACGACGTCCCGCGCGGCCTTGTCGTCCCGCAGTCCGAGGAACCGGGGATGGCGCAACAGGCCGTCGCGGGTCCACTCGGTGAACGCGACCTGCGCGACGAGCACCGGCTCCACCCAGCGCGGGCGCGGTTCACCCACCCGCTCGGCGAACGGCGCCGCGGCGACGGCGAGTTCGTCGAGCAGGGCGCGCAGGGCGACGAGGGTGCGGTGGTCGAAGCCGGTGCCGACCTTGCCCGCGTAGCGCAGCTGCCCGTCCGCCCAGTGGCCGAGCAGCAGGGCCCCGAACCCGGCGCGCGCGCCGCCCGGCTCGGTGAAACCGCCGATGACGAACTCCTGGGTGAGCGAGCACTTGAGCTTCAGCCAGTCCGGCGAACGCCCCGCCCGGTAGCGGCTGTCGGCGCGCTTGGCGATCAGCCCCTCCCAGCCGCGGGCGCAGGCGTCGGCCAGCGCCCGCTCACCCCCCTCGTTGCGGTGGGTCGTCAGGCGCAGCGGCGCCCGGTAGGTGAGCGCCCGGCGCAGCAGCGACTTGCGGGTGCGCAGCGCCAGGCCCCGGGTGTCGGCGCCCTCCAGACGCAGCAGATCGAAGACGTAGTACGTGACGGCGACCCCGCTCGCCTCGACGTCCCGGGCCCGGGTCAGCCCCATCCGCCGCTGGAGCCGGGCGAAGTCGGTGCGGCCCCGCCACAGCGCCACGACCTCGCCGTCGACGGTGAAGTCCGCGCACTCCTGCGCCTCCAGGGCGGCCACGAGTTCGGGATAGGTGGCGTTGAGACGTCTGCCCGTGCGGGACCGCAGGGTGACGGCGCCGCCCGCGCGGACCGCGAGGACCCGGACGCCGTCGAGTTTCCGCTCGAAGAGCCAGCCGGCCGGGAAGTCCCGCCGGTCGCTCAGGGTGGCGAGCATGGGGTCCGCGGCCGGCTCCTGGCCGGGCCGCGCCTCCCGCAGGAACCTGGCCTGTCCGGCGGGCAGGGTGGCGAGGAGCGCGCCCATCGCCGCTCAGCTCCCGTGCGCCGCGACCTGGCGGAGCGTCCGGCCGCTGCGGACCGAACGGGCCCGGCGGGGATCGGTCGTCTTACGGCGCCGGTCGGCGCGCTCGTCGGCGGCCTTCACCAGCAGCCACGCCTCCTTCTCCGTGCCGCCGGCGCCGCCCCGGAAGCGGGTCAGCGCCCAGCCGCCGCCGAGTTTCGTGCCGTCGAGCCAGAAGGTCGCGTGGCCGCGCGCGAGCGACTCGGCGAACGGCACCGGACGGCCGTGCCGGTCGTGGCTCAGCGGCCGGTAGGTGCCGATGTCCCAGACGATGACGGTCCCGCCGCCGTACTCGCCCGGCGCGATCACACCCTCGAACTCCTCGTACTCCAGCGGATGATCCTCGGTGGGCACCGCGAGCCGCTTCTCGCGCGGGTCGGCGGAGGGGCCCTTGGGGACGGCCCACGACTTCAGCACGGAGCCGACCTGGAGGCGGACGTCGAAGTGCATCGTGCCCGCGTCATGGATCTGGACGACGAAGTGCGGCAGCTCGCCCGCGCTCCCCGGCCCGCCCCTGGGCTCGGGGGTCCGGTCGAAGTCACGCTTGCCGCGGTAGCTCCCGAGCGGGTCCTCGCCGGCCATGTCGCGCCACCTTCCCCGGGATCGCGCCCGTCCTCAGGCGTCGTCGTCCGGGATCAGGTGCACGGCGGCCTCCTCGGCCCCGGCCGCGCCCCTGTCGATGCCGACGTCCTCGGCGATCATGTCCTTCTCGGCGTCCTCGTGAGCGCCCTCGTCGGGCGCCGTGAGCCGGCCCGCGCGTGCCGTGCCGACCTCGCGGTCGAGCGGCTCGCCGTCGCCGTCCTCCAGGTCGCCCAGGCCGTCGCCGTCGCCCGGCGGGGTCAGCGCGGGGTCGGCCCGTTCCTCGGCGAGACGTTCGTCCAGGCTCTCGCCCTCGCGCTGCTCCCGGGCGGTGGTGCCCTGGTGGTCCACGGCGAGCGGGCGCTCGGGCGGCGACCAGCCCTCGTCGTAGGGGTCGCTGCCCCGGTCGGTGAGGGTGTCCTCCGGATCGAGGACGCCCTCGTCCTCACGCTCTTCGGGGCCCGAGGGCTGGTAGACCTCGCTGCCCATGGCGTCGTCCGCGTCCTGGCTGCCCATGGTGCCGATCACCTTTCGCGACGGTTCTGATGCGTCCGCTCCGTCTGTCCAGCCTGGCCCAGTCCACACATCCCGGCACGTCGGGCACCGCGCGCCGGCGCCCGCCGGCCGGTGGCGCGGGCGACGCGGCACGCTGGCCGGATTTCCTTGCCGGATTCCGTCGAGCGGGACAAGGAAATCTGTACAGCTCGTTAAGAGACGGAACGGGAACGCCGCGGACGGCCTCGAAGGCCATGGCGGGAAAGCGACTTTCCGCCTCTTGGTGATCGGCGGGCCAAGGTAGCCTGGACGCCAATCGTGCCGGAGGAGACCGTTGTGTCCACGTTCGTTGTGTTCGACCTCGAGTTCACTTCATGGAAAGGCGCACTGGAACAGGACTGGGGAGCGCCGGGTCAGTTCCGTGAAATCGTGCAGATCGGCGCGCTCCGTCTGGACCAGGACTGTTCCGTCGTCGAGGAGTACGAGATCCTGGTGAAACCGGTGGTAAATCCGGTGCTCTCCGACTACTTCACCGAGCTGACCGGAATCTCCCAGGAGGCGGTCGACCAGGAAGGCGTTCCGGCGGCCGAGGCGCTCGGTGAATTCCTCGGATTCTGCCGGGGCCAGTCGGTGCTTTCCTACGGCAACGACATGATGGTGCTCGGCGAGAACGTGGGCTGGGCGCGGGCCAGGGGAGAGGAAGTGAAGAACGGCTATCTCGGCGCTCATTTCCTCAATATCCGGCCCTGGGTGAACACCCTCGCGCCCCGGACGGCCACGCTCAACGTGGGACGGCTGTGGCAGGCCCTCGAACTCCCCAGGCCCGCGGCGGGCAACGAGCACGCGGCGCTCTTCGACTGCCACTCCTTCGCCGCCGCCCTGCGCCACCTGTGCGCCGAGGGCGCCGCCCTGCCCACGGGAGTCCTCGCCGAGTAACCCGTCAACAGAAGCGCAAAAACTTGCGTAACTTGCGCTCGCTTGCGTCGTAGCACGCAAAGCCCCGTCATGGCTGTGGACCCGCCGTGACGGGGCTTTCGACGTTCCGTCGACAGATCACGCCCCACGCGCCACCGCCGGAACGGCGAAAGCCCCTGCGCGCCCCGCACCCACGGAAGGTCTGTGGGCACTGCTGGTGAAAATTGTGCGGCCCTGGACGTAGACGAGCCTCTAGTGCTCTGCAATATTGCGATGAAACTTTGGAAGAACCTGCGCACGGGTTCCTCGCGGAGGTCGTGCGCCCTCCAGCAGGCAGCTCCTCGACCTGCCGTACCGCGCCACCGCTCTGCCCAGGAACGAGCCGTCCTCGCCGCCCCACCGGCGCGCGAGCCTCCGCAGGGAGTGACCCCGCAATGACGCGACACAAGCCCCGATCCTGGAGACGCCGCGCAGCGACCGCCGCGCTCGCCTCCACCCTCCTCGTGCTGGGCCTCCCGGCCGTCGGCGCCCACGCGGCCGGCGGACCTGACGCCGCGGCCGACGCCCCGAGCCGCGCCGGCAGCGCCCTGCGCGCGCACGCCGCGGCCAACGTCACCGACGGGGACGCGGACACCTACTGGCAGGCCGGGCAGAAGTCCGCCCAGTGGGTGCAGACCGACCTCGGACGCACCCGGCGGGTCCGCCAGGTCGTGCTGCGGCTGCCCGAGCGGTGGCAGACCCGCACCCAGACCCTCGCGCTCCAGGGCAGCGCCGACGGAAAGAGCTTCGCCACGCTCAAGCCGTCGGCGCCGTACGTCTTCAGCCCAGGCAACGCCAACACCGTGCGGATCTCCGTCCCCGCGACCCTCGCGCGGTACGTGCGGGCGGACTTCAGCGCCAACTCGGTCGCCGCCACCGCCCAGCTCGCAGAGATGCAGGTCCTCACCGGCGCCGCCGCGACCCCCAACCTCGCCCAGGGCAGACCCTTCAGCGAGAGCGGGCACGCCGACGTCTACGGCGCCGCCAACGCGGGCGACGGCGACAGGTCCACCTACTGGGAGAGCAAGAACAACGCCTTCCCGCAGTGGCTCCAGGTCGACCTCGGCTCCTCGGTCAAGGTCAACCAGGTGACGCTGCGGCTGCCCGCGGGCTGGCCGAGCCGCAGCCAGACCCTCAAGGTGCAGGGCTCCACCGACAACCAGAACTTCACCGATCTGACGGCGTCGAAGGCGTACACCTTCGACAGCGCCAACGACCAGTCGACGACCATCAGCCTCGACACCGTCACGACCCGGTACGTGCGGGTGCTGGTCACCGCCAACTCGGCCTGGCCGGCTGGGCAGTTGTCCGAGCTGGAGGTCTACGGTCCGGCGACCGGCGACACCCAGGCGCCGACCGCGCCGTCGAACCTCGCCTACACCGAACCGGCCACCGGGCAGATCAAGCTGACCTGGAGCGCCGCCACCGACGACACCGGGGTCACCGGCTACGACGTGTACGCCAACGGGCAGTTGCGGGCGAGCGTCGCCGGGAACGTGCTGACGTACACCGACACCCAGCCGGCCGGCGGTGACATCACGTACTTCGTGCGGGCCAAGGACGCGGCCGGCAACGTCTCCGCGAACAGCAACAGCGTCACCCGCAAGGGATCGGGCGGCGACACCCAGGCCCCCACGGCGCCCGGCAACCTCGCCTACACGCAGTCCGGCGCCGACGTGAAGCTCACCTGGCAGGCGTCGAGCGACAACGTCGGGGTCACCGGCTACGACGTGTACGCGGGCGACCAGCTCCTGAAGTCCGTCGCGGGCAATGTCACGACGTACACCGACACTCCGTCGGCGGCGGCCACGGTCACCTACACCGTGAAGGCGAGGGACGCGGCGGGCAACGTGTCGGTGGCGAGCAACAGCGTCACCCGGCCGGGATCGCCGACGGGCCCCGGCTCCAACCTCGCGCAGGGCAAGCCCATCACGGCCTCCTCGTACACCTTCACCTATGTCGCCGAGAACGCCAACGACGGTCTGACGAGCACCTATTGGGAGAGCGCGGGCGGCTCCTACCCGGCCACCCTCACCGCGAAGCTGGGTGCCAACGCCGACCTCGGCCAGGTCGTCGTGAAGCTGAACCCGGACGCGGCCTGGTCGACGCGCACGCAGAACATCCAGGTCCTCGGCCGCGACCAGGACGGCACGGCCTTCACCAGTCTCGTCGCGGCGAAGGACTACAGCTTCTCGCCCGCGTCGGGCAACACGGTGACCATCCCGGTCTCCGGCGCCGCCGCCGACGTCCAGCTGAAGTTCACCTCCAACTCGGGTGCCCCGGGCGCGCAGGTCGCCGAGTTCCAGGTGATCGGCACCCCGGCCGCCAACCCGGACCTCAGCGTCACCGGCATCACCAACTCGCCCGCCGCGCCGGTCGAGTCGGACGCCATCAGCCTCACCGCGACCGTCCGCAACGGCGGCAGCAAGCCGTCGAAGGCCACCGACCTGAACTTCACGCTCGGCGGCACGAAGGCGGCGACGGCGGACGTGCCGGCGCTCGCGGCCGGTGAGTCGAAGACGGTCACGGCGAGCATCGGGGCCCGGGACGCGGGCAGTTACCCGGTCGGCGCCGAGGTGGACCCGTCGAACAAGGTCATCGAGCAGAACGAGGCGAACAACACCTTCACCCGCTCCGACGCCCTCGTCGTCAAGCCCGTCTCCAGCTCCGACCTGCTGGCCGCGCCGGTGTCCTGGACCCCGTCCAGCGCCTCGGCCGGTGACGAGGTGAAGTTCTCCATCGCCCTCAAGAACCAGGGGACGGTCGCCTCGGCCGCCGGTGCCCACGGCGTCACCCTGACGGTCCAGGACTCCAAGGGCGCCACCGTCAAGACCCTCACCGGCTCCTACAGCGGGGCCATCGCCGCGGGCCAGACCACCGCGCCGGTCGCCCTCGGCTCGTGGACGGCCGTCAACGGCAAGTACACGATCAGGACGGTCATCGCCGACGACGCAAACGAACTGCCGGTCAAACGCGCCAACAACACCACCACGCAAGCCCTGTTCGTCGGCCGGGGCGCGGACATGCCGTACGACATGTACGAGGCCGAGGACGGCACGCTCGGCGGCGGCGCCAAGGTCGTCGGACCGAACAGGACCATCGGTGACGTCGCCGGTGAGGCGAGCGGCCGCAAGGCGGTCACCCTCTCCGCGACCGGCCAGTACGTCGAGTGGACCACCCGCGCGGCGACCAACACCCTGGTGACCCGCTTCTCGATCCCGGACGGCACCGACACCACGCTCGACGTCTACGTGGACGGCCAGTTCCTCAAGGCGATCGACCTCACCGCGAAGTACGCCTGGCTGTACGGCAGCGAGGCCTCGCCCGGCAACTCGCCCGGCTCCGGAGCCCCGCGCCACATCTACGACGAGGCCAGTCTGTCGCTCGGCAGGACCGTGCAGGCCGGCTCGAAGATCCGCCTCCAGAAGGACGCGGCCAACACCTCCACCTACGCCGTCGACTTCATCAACACCGAGCAGGCGACGGCGGTCGCGAACCCGGACCCGGCGGCCTACACGGTCCCGGCCGGTTTCGGCCACCAGGACGTGCAGAACGCGCTCGACAAGGTCCGTATGGACACCACGGGCAAGCTCGTCGGCGTCTACCTGCCCCCGGGCGACTACGAGACGTCCAGCAAGTTCCAGGTCTACGGGAAGGCCGTCAAGGTCGTCGGGGCCGGGCCGTGGTTCACCCGCTTCCACGCCCCCTCCTCGCAGGAGAACACCGACATCGGCTTCCGCGCCGAGGCCACCGCCAACGGCTCGACGTTCGCCGGGTTCGCCTACTTCGGCAACTACACGTCCCGGATCGACGGGCCGGGCAAGGTGTTCGACTTCTCCAACGTCTCCGGCATCACCATCGACGACATCTGGGTCGAGCACATGGTGTGCCTGTACTGGGGCGCCAACACCGACAGCATGACCATCAAGAACACCCGCATCCGGGACACGTTCGCCGACGGCGTCAACATGACGAACGGCTCCACCGACAACCACGTCGTCAACAACGACGCGCGGGCCACGGGCGACGACAGCTTCGCCCTGTTCTCGGCGATCGACGCGGGCGGCTCCGACGAGAAGAACAACCTCTACGAGAACCTGACCTCGACGCTCACCTGGCGCGCGGCCGGGGTCGCCGTCTACGGCGGCTACGACAACACCTTCCGCAACATCCGTATCGCCGACACCCTCGTCTACTCCGGCATCACCATCTCCTCGCTGGACTTCGGCTACCCGATGAACGGGTTCGGGACCGTGCCGACGACGATCGAGAACGTCTCCCTCGAGCGGACCGGCGGCCACTTCTGGGGCTCGCAGGTCTTCCCGGCGATCTGGGCGTTCTCCGCCTCGAAGGTCTTCCAGGGCATCCGGGTCAACGACGTCGACATCGACGACTCCACCTACGGAGGCGTGATGTTCCAGACCAACTACGTGGGGAGCCAGCCCCAGTTCCCGGTGAAGGACACGATCTTCACCGACATCTCCATCACCAACTCCAAGAAGAGCGGGGACGCGTTCGACGCCAAGTCCGGATTCGGCATCTGGGCCAACGAGTTGCCGGAACCCGGCCAGGGGCCGGCCGTCGGTGAGGCCACCTTCCGCAATCTGCGGATGAGCGGCAACGCCGAGGACATCCGCAACAGGACCAGCACCTTCAAGATCAACGTCGAGTAGGGCCCGACCGAACCGCGGGGCCGTCCTCTCCGAGGGCGGCCCCGCGCCGTGCTGTCCGGGCGCGGTGTCCGTCCCGCTCCGATCGGCTTCGCATGATTCGCGAGATCGCCGAAAGTTTCGATGTCAAAGGATCTACGAAATGATCTCGCGAAACGCGCTCCGCCGAATTGTTTCGACGATTCATCGATCCAACAGCCTTTGAGCTGCGTCTATTGGGCCCTCGTGTCATCTGCGGGTAACCGAAGGTTTCGCTCTCGGTGCCGAAACTGTTGACAGTTGATGTGCCCAGTTCAACACTGTCGAACGCCCGGACGCCGTCCGTCCGCCCCCGCGCGGGCCGGCGTGCCGTTCGGCTCCCGCACCCGCCCCACGAGGAGGACCCACCCCCATGGAGACGCTCGTCGAACCGAAGGGCCGCGGCAGCGGCCGTCTGCCGCAGCGCGTGCGAAGCGCCTGCACCATCGCCCTGATCGCCGTGGCGGCCCTGCTGCTGCCCGGTGTCGCCAACGCCGACACGGTCATCACGACGAACCAGACCGGCACCAACAACGGCTCCTACTACTCGTTCTGGACCGACGGCGGCGGTTCCGTCTCCATGAGCCTGGGAGCGGCCGGCAACTACGGCACCAACTGGAGCAACAGCGGCAACTTCGTGGCGGGCAAGGGCTGGAGTACCGGCGCCCGCCGCAACGTCAGCTACTCCGGCACCTTCAACCCGTCGGGCAACGCCTATCTGGCGCTCTACGGCTGGACCACCAACCCGCTCGTCGAGTACTACGTGGTCGACAACTGGGGCACCTACCGGCCCACCGGGACGTACAAGGGCACCGTCACCAGCGACGGCGGCACCTACGACATCTACCAGACGACCCGCGTCAACGCCCCCTCCATCGAGGGCACCCGCACCTTCAACCAGTACTGGAGCGTCCGGCAGTCGAAGCGGACCGGGGGGACCATCACCACGGGCAACCACTTCGACGCCTGGTCCCGCAACGGCATGAGCCTGGGCACCTTCAACTACCAGATCCTCGCCACCGAGGGCTACCAGAGCAGCGGCAACTCGAACATCACCGTGAGCGACTCGGGCACCGGCGGCGGAGGTGGCGGAGGTGGCGGCGGTGGTGGTACCGGCTGCACCGCGACCGTCACCGCGGGTCAGCAGTGGAGCGACCGGTACAACCTGAACGTCGCGGTGACCGGTTCGAGCAACTGGACCGTCACCATGAACGTGCCGTCACCGGAGAAGATCCTCTCCACCTGGAACATCGCGGCCACCTACCCGAGCGCGCAGGTCCTCACCGCGAAACCCAACGGGAACGGCAACAACTGGGGCGTCACCGTCCAGTCCAACGGCACCTGGACCTGGCCCACCGTCAGTTGCAGCGCGGCCTGACCACCGGCCCCGAGACAGTCAGAGAGGTCAGCATGCGCATCACATCCGGGCGGCCGCTGCGTGCCGCGCTCACCGCACTGACCGCCGTCGCGCTGACGGTGGCCGGACTGGTCGCCGTCGACGCCACGCCCTCGCAGGCCGCCACCTGCAACGGCTATGTCGGACTCACCTTCGACGACGGCCCCTCCAACGACCACACCCCGGCCGTGCTCAACGCCCTCAAGCAGAACGGGCTGCGGGCCACCATGTTCAACGAGGGCCAGTTCGCGGCCTCCTACCCGGCGCAGGTCCAGGCCGAGATCAACGCGGGCATGTGGGTCGGCAACCACAGCTACACCCACCCGCACCTGATCCAGCAGAGCCAGGCGCAGATCGACTCCGAGGTCTCGCGCACCCAGCAGGCCATCGCGAGCGCGGGCGGCGGCACGCCGAAACTGTTCCGCCCGCCCTACGGCGAGACCAACGCGACCCTGAAGTCGGTCGAGGCCAAGTACGGGCTCACCGAGGTCATCTGGGACGTCGACTCGCAGGACTGGAACGGCGCGAGCACCGACGCGATCGTCCAGGCGGTCGGCCGGCTCACCAGCGGGCAGGTCATCCTCATGCACGAGTGGCCGGCCAACACGCTCGCCGCGATCCCGCGCATCGCGCAGAACCTCACCTCCCGAGGTCTCTGCGCCGGGATGATCTCCCCGCAGACGGGCCGCGCGGTGGCACCCGACGGCACCGGCGGTGGCGGTGGCGGAGGTGGCGGCGGTGGTGGTACCGGCTGCACCGCGACCGTCACCGCGGGTCAGCAGTGGAGCGACCGGTACAACCTGAACGTCGCGGTGACCGGTTCGAGCAACTGGACCGTCACCATGAACGTGCCGTCACCGGAGAAGATCCTCTCCACCTGGAACATCGCGGCCACGTACCCGAGCGCGCAGGTCCTCACCGCGAAACCCAACGGGAACGGCAACAACTGGGGCGTCACCGTCCAGTCCAACGGCACCTGGACCTGGCCCACCGTCAGTTGCAGTCCGAGCTGAGCACCACCCGCAACACGAGGGCGCGGGGGCCACGGCCGCCGCGCCCCACCCGTGCTCCAGCGCGCGCCGCGTCACCTCAACGCCGTGACGGCGGGGCGCCGAGCGCGAGGTCGAGCGCCCGGGGCAGCCGCTCCGCGACGCCGTCGCCCAGCCGCTCGAACTCCCGCCTGAGGAAAGGCCCGGCCAGCCGCGCGAGACCGTGGAAGTCGATGCGCGCCCGGTAGGTCAACCGGGTCCGCCCGCCGTGCTCCTCGAAACTCAGGTCGTCGGTCGAGGTGGCCGTTCTGTTGCGCCCCACGAACGTGAGGCGGTCCGCCTCGAAGCGGACGAGCCGGTACCGCAGCTCCGTGCGGCGCCCGCGGAACTCCGACACGTTCCGCCACTCGGTCCCGACCGACGGCGCGCCGCCGCTGATCTGATCGCAGGTGACGGTGCCCGGGTCCCACTCCTCGGTGTGCGAGAAGTCCGCGAGATGGCGCACGACCTCAGCGAGCGGGTGGTCCAGGGTCAGGACACGCTCGACCTCGACCATCAATGCCTCCGTTGTTCGTCCCCCGACCTGCGGTCCCCGTGTCGGTACCGGTGATTCCGCCCGGGGACGGCCGGCGGATGCACCGCCGCGCCAGGAACCCCAAGATCACCGGGGCGACGGGCCGGCGGAGTCCACGGGACCGCCGCGCGTGGGCGACTCCATCGCCGTCGACAACCGGTCCGCGGCCCACCGCGGGCCGCGCTCCCGCACCCGCGCGGCCAGCGCGGCGAGCCGCCGCCCCGGGCCTTCCGTCGCCCCGGCCAGGGCCGCGGGGACGTCGGACGCCGACAGCGTGTTCGGATCGAGCACCACACCCGCGCCCGCGCGTTCCGCGTCCCGCGCGACGGCGAACTGATCGCTGGAGAACGGCAGCACCAGCGCCGGCACCCCCGCGCGCAGGCACTCGGTGAAGGAGTTGCCGCCGCCGTGGTGGACCATGGCGTCCGCGTGTTCGAGCAGCGCCCGCTGCGGCACCGACCGCGCCACCACGGAGCGGTCGCCCGCGAGATCGGCCAGCGCGTCGGCCCGGTCGCCCGCCGCGACGACGACGGACACGTCCCGCGCGCCCGCCAGCAGACCCCGGACGACGGTGCGCAGCACGTCGTCGCGGGCGGACAGGAACGTGCCGAACGCGACCAGGACCAGCCGGCCCCCGTGCGCCCGCAGCCGACCGAGCCGCCCGCCCCACTCGGCGTCGAGCCGCTCGGGCGGCGCCGCCATGTGACCGGCGAACAGCCGGAGCGGTCCGGCCGACGGAACCGGCAGCCACGGCAGCGCGGGGTAGCCGTGCACGACGGCGTGCGGCGAGGTGAGCGCGAAGGCCCGGCCGGGCGCCGGACGGGAGGGCGCGAACCGGCGGGCGAACGCCGTGAACAGCGCGGTGAAGTCCGCGTCGTTGCGTTCGACCGCCGCCCGCAGCTCCGTCAGCCCGCCCGGCTCGGGGCGCAGCGCGTCCGGCCAGGCCGACGGGAGACCGAAGAACGCGTCCGGTCCCGAGAGCACGTAGCTCGGGTGGCCGGGACAGAACGTCGCGTAGCGCAGGCCGAGACAGTGCAGGGCGAGGGTGACGGGATAGCTGAGCTGGTCGACGACGTACCAGTCGGGCCGCACCTCCAGGTCGACCGCGCGCAGTGCCTCCAGCACCCCTTCGGGATCCGCGAGCAGGTCCGCGTGCCGGTGCCTGGCCTGCGCCAGCAGCGCGGCGACGGCCCCTTCCCGGGTGGCGTCGAGGAACGCGCGCAGCCGCGCCGCCTCCTCGGCGTCCTGCCGGGTCGACTCGGCCACCCCGGTGTTCGCGTTGCGCGTCACGGACAGCGGGACGAAGCGAAGACCCGCCTCACGCGCCAGCGGCTCGAACGCCGGCGCGCACGCGAAGTGGACCTCGGCGCCGGACTCCCGCAGGGCACCGGCCAGCACCGACAGCGGGCGCGCGTGCGACAGGAACGGCGGACTGACGACCACGACACGCGGCATGAGAACCCTCCGGGCAGCGGCCTCCCGCCTTCGCCCGCGGAAGGGAACCCGCGCATGGTAGCCGCGCCCGACCCACCCACCGGGTCGGTCCGGCGACGACCGCCGCCGCACGGCACTTCTGGAGGCGCGGCTGACCGACGGTATGTGCGGAGGCGGGGGGCGTGCCGGGGGAGGGGCGGGCGGGCTCCGGGCCGCGGGGCCGGGGTGCGTCCGGCTGGCCGGTGTGCCGCGTGTCGGGTTCTCGGTGCGTCCGTTCGGCCGGTGTGGCGGGTGACCGGTTCCCGGGTGCGTCCGGTGGGCGGGGGTTTCGGGAATCACCCAGGTCGGATGCCGTTCCTGAGACAGGAGAACGTGTGGTTCCCGCCGCTTCCACCCGCCCCGGACCGAGCGGACGCCCCGGTGACCCGGCGAGCGCCGACGGCCCGGCGAGCGCCGACGGCCCGGCACGCGCCGACGACCCGGCACTTGCCGACGACCCCCTGGAGGCCGCCCGCGCCGTCTTCTTCGACGCCACGGCACGGACCGCACCCACCCCGGAGCACGTGGATCACGTGGACCACGTGGATCACGTGGACCACGAGCCGCCGGGGCGAGGCCCGGACGCGGCGGAGCGGCAGGCGGGACGGTGGCCGACCGCGCCGTCCGGCACGGCGGGACGGTCCTTCGTCGGGCCGGGAGAGCTGGCCGGCCTGCTGGAGGCCGAGTACGGACCCTGGCCCGGGACCCCGCGGTCCGAACCGGGACCCTCGCTCGGCCGCGTGGACGCCGCGGTCGCGGGCCTCCGCCGGGCGGCCAGGCTCGGCGTGCCCATGCCGCCCCAAGCCCTGCTCGCCCACCGCGACGGCGGCCCACGGCTGCGGTCCGCGGTGCGCGAACTCTGGCCCCGGGCGGTCCGCGGGTACGGCCGCGCGCACGCCGAGGCGCTGCTGCGCACCCTGCTCGCCCACCCGGCGGACGAACCCTCGGCCGGATTCCTGCTCGACCTCGCGGTCGCCGCCGCACTCCGCCCGCTGACCGCCGTCGAGACCGCCTCCCTCGCCAGGACCACCGACGACCGCGCCACACGTCACTCCGCGTGGCGCCACCTGCACCTCCTGCCCGGCGGCGTGGCCCTGCTGCCCGAGCCCTCGCGGGCCCTGGACGTCTACGAGCGGCTGCTGCTCGCGCCCCCGGCGCCCGTGCTCGGACCGTGGTCGGGTCGGCCGGGCCGCCTCGTCGTCCAGACGATGCTGCTCGGCGGGCTCGACACGCCGGGGCAGGGGCAGAGCGGCGGACTCTCCGTCCTCCTCGGCGGACTCGGCGACCGGCTGGCCGTCACCGACCGCGTCGCCGGCGTGATCACCGTCGTCACGGCCGGGCACGACGACCTGGCCGCCGACGCCGGGCTCGCCCACGAGCGGCAGCCGGGGCACTGGATCGTCAGACTCCCCGTGGACACCCCGGGACCCCCTGCGCCGACACACGAGCACCGGGCCACCCTCACCTGGTGGGCGGTCCGGCTGCTGGGCGGCGCCGCGCGCCCGCCGGACGTCGTGCACGTGCGGTACGCCGACGACGGCAGCCTGGCACTCGCCGACGCGGCCTGCGTCCTCGGCGCGGCGACGGTCTTCACCGCCACGCCCGACCCGCACCGTGGGCTGGCACGACAGTACGAGGACGGCGACCAGGGCGACCCCCGGACTGCGGAGACCCTCCGCGACGAACTGCACCGGGTGTTCGTCGCCGACCGGCTGGTCGCGCGGGCCGACACGGTCGTCGGGCTCCCCGGGCGCGGCGGCACCCGCGAACTCGTCCGGCACTTCCCCCGTCTGGCCCGGCTGAACGGCGGGACCGGACCCACCGCGCCGCCCGAGGGCATCCCGCCCTACCGGCCCGCGCCCGACGAGCACGTCCGACGGCGCGAGGCGCTGGCCGCGCTCTACCGGGGCGGTGGCCACCCCGACGCCCTCGACCCCGAGGACCGCGGCCTGCCCCTGCTGCTGACGGTGGGCAGGCTGCACCCGGTCAAACAGCAGGACCTCCTGGTCAGCGCCTGGCTGACGGCGGGCCTGTACCGCACCGGCACCCTGGTGCTGGTCGGCGGCGGACCGGGAGCCGGGACCGGCCCCGAGAGCGGGATCAGACGCCGGATCGCCGCCCTGCTCGCCGGTCGTCCGGAGGCCGCCGCGCGGCTCGCGCTGCTGCCCGCGCTGCCCAACACCGACGTCCGCCGCCTGCAACGCGCCCTCGCCCACCGGGCCCCGGGTGCCTCCACCTGGTACGTGTGCCCGAGCGCGAAGGAGGAGTTCGGGATCGCGGTCCTGGAGGCGATGGAGGCGGGGCTCGCGGTCGCCGGGCCCCGCCGCGGCGGCGTCGCTCACTATCTGCGCGACCAGGTCAACGGGGTCCTGATGGACACCTCGTCGGCGGCCGGCCTGACGGACGGCCTGCTGCGCCTGTCGGCCGTCTCCGACGACGACAGGCGACGGTACGCGGCCGAGGGCCGCAAGCTGGTGGCGCGGCGGTTCTCCGTCCGGCGCACGGCGGACGAACTGGCCGTCGTGTACAAGGACCTGCGCCACCGTGACCCCGCACGGCGACGAGCCGACCCGCCCCCGGACGAGCCGTAGCCCCGACAGACGGGACCGTGGCCAAACGACCCGAGCGGAAGGCCCTCCGTCCTCGGGGCACCGGGCGCGCGGCGGACTCGGCGGGCGCCGTCCGGGAAGCGGCGGTGCGGCCGGTCGGCTACGGGAAGGGGCCGTGGGCCTCGCCGAGGCTTCGGTCCCGCGGCAAGCGCTCCCCGGATCTCCGCCCCGGGCCCGCGCGGTCAGTCCTCGACGGCGGCCGGCAGGACCGGTAGCGCCCGCAGGGCCAGCGCCCAGCCCAGGCGGGTGTCCCCGTCGTCCGACGGCAGACCCGTCAGCTCGGCCACCCGGGCGATCCGGTTGAGGACCGTGTTGCGGTGGCAGTAGAGGGCGTCCGCCGTCCGTGGCGCGGAGCAGCCGACGTCGAGCCAGGCGCCGAGGGTCTGGAGGAGCGGACCCCGCTCGCTGCCCGCGCGCAGCACGGCACCGAGGTAGCGCTCGACGATGTGCCCGGCGATCTCGGGCCGGTCGCAGGCCAGCGCCTCGACGAGCCGCTCGTCGAGGAAGGCCGCCAGACCGCTGCCCGGGGTGAGCGTGCGCAGCGCCGACTCGGCCTGCCGCACCGCCCGGTGGGCCTGCGCCAGCTCCGCGAAGGGCTGGGAGATCCCGGCCGTCAGACCCGCCCCGGCCGCCAGCGCCTCGGGCACCTCGCCGGGGTCCGCGCCCCCGATCCTCACCACCCCCGCCAGCCGGTCGCCGCGCGGACGCCAGAACGACCAGAGCCCCACCGCGCTCAGCTGCGGCGCCGGGTTCGGCGGCGCCGTCGGGTCCTGGCCGGTCACCACGACGAGGTAGCGGTCCCTGACCGGCACCCCGAGCGCCGCCGCCGCGGCCTCCACGACCCCCGGCTGTCCGCCCCTGCCGTCGAGCAGCGCCTCGAACAGCGCGCCGCGCCGGGTGTCCTGGCTGCGCCGCATCTCCAACTGGGTCAGCCGGTACGCCTCCGCCATCAGCGACGAGTAGTGGTCGATGGTCTCCCACACCGCCCCGGCCATCTCCAGCGCGGTGTCCTGGTCCGGGGGAGTGGCCGGGCCCGCGGCCCTGGCGGTGCGCAGCCACTCCGTCATCGCCTGCCACATCACCCGGCCGCCGCGCCGGTACGCCTGAAGCACCGTCTCCAGCGGCACGCCCTGCTCGGCCCTGCGCCGCCCGGTCTCCCTGGCCGCCTGGCCGAAGTCGCCGCAGGTGGGCGGGAGTCCGCCGAAGTCCTCCAGCGCGCGCAGCAGGTTGTCCCGGCAGATCGACGTCAGGTCCGCCGTGCTGACCGGCCGCCCGGAGGCGTACGCGGGGCTGTGCGCGTGGATGTCGGCGACCACCCGGGCGGTCAGCGCGTCCAGCTCCGGCAGCAGCACCCGGGCGAGCGTCCCGCGCAGTTCTCCGTGACCGTCCTGATCCGCCATGCCCCCAGATTAGGCGACTGCCCCGTCCGCCGGCCGTCCGCGGGACCTGGTGCAGGGCCGTCGCCCACTCGGACACCCCGCCCGTTGGGCAACCGCACATGGTGTCCGAGGGGCCGATGCCCGAGCCTGAGCGTGTCCGCGTTGTTAACCGGCTGTTTCCGCTGTCTGCCCCTGGAGCGTCCATGCGTCTCGGCGTCGCCACCGTCCTCGCTGACTCCGCCTTCCGCCATCCCGACCGCACCGCCGTGGTCGAGGGCGAACTGCGGCTGACCTATCGGGAGTTGTGGGACGAGGCGGTGGCGTTCGCCGGGCGGCTCACGGCGGCGGGGGTGCGTCCTGGCGACCGGGTCGCGCTGCTCCTCGGCAACACCGCCGACTTCCCCCGCGCCTACTACGCCGTCGCCGCCGCCGGGGCCGTCGTGGTCCCGGTGCACGCGCTGCTGGTCGCCGACGAGGTGGCGTACGTCCTGCGGCACAGCGCGGCGGTCGCCGTGGTCAGCGGGGGCGCGCTGCGGCCGGTCGCCGAGGAGGCGGCACGGGCCGTCGGCGTCCCGGTCCTGGAGTGCGGCGCGGAGCCGGGTACGGGAGCTGCCAACGGCGTGGGCCCGATCCCCGATGCGGCTCCGCCCGTCGGCGGGCCGCGGGACGACGGCCGCAGCGGCGGCCTGACTGCCGCGCATCGCGTCCGCCCGTCCGCCGCTCACGGCATTCGCCCGTCCACCGCCCCCGGCGACCTCGCCGCCGTCCTCTACACCTCCGGCACCACGGGCCGCCCCAAAGGCGCCATGCTCACGCATCTGAACATCGTGCTGAACGCCACCGTCGTCGCCCGTGACCTGCTGGATCTGCGGCCCGACGACGTCGTCCTCGGCTGCCTCCCGCTGTTCCACAGCTACGGCCAGACCTGCGCGATGAACGCCGCCTTCCGGGCCGGCGCGACCCTCGTCCTCACCCCGCGCTTCACCGGGACGGGCGCCCTCGACCTGCTGGTCCGCGAACGGGTCACCGTCTTCATGGGCGTGCCGACGATGTACCACGCGCTGGTCGAGGCGGCCGACGCGGACGGTGGCCGCCCGGCCGCGCTGCGGGCCGCCGTCTCCGGTGGCGCCGCGCTGCCGGTGCCGCTCCTCGAACGGTTCGAGGAGGTGTTCGGCACCCCCGTCCTTGAGGGGTACGGGCTGACCGAGACCTCCCCGGTCGTGACGTTCAACCAGCCGGGCGCGCGCCGCGCCGGAACCGTCGGCCGGGAGATCTGGGGCGTGGCGGCGGCCATCGCCGACCCCGCCGTCGAGAACGAGGTCAGGCTGCTGCCCGACGGCGAGAGCGGCGAGATCGTGCTGCGCGGCCACCCGGTCTTCGCCGGCTACCTGGACGACCCCGAGGCGACCGCCGCGACCCTGGTCGACGGCTGGCTGCGGACCGGGGACATCGGCGTGCGTGACCCGGACGGACTGCTGCGCGTCGTCGACCGCAAGAAGGAACTGATCATCCGGGGCGGCTACAACGTCTACCCGCGCGAGGTCGAGGAGGTGCTGGCCAGGCACCCGGCCGTCGGACAGGTCGCCGTGCTCGGCGTCCCCGACGACGTCCGCGGCGAGGAGGTCGCCGTCGTGGTCGTGCGCGGGGCGGGCGCCGAGGTGAGCGCGGAGGAACTCGTCGGCTGGGCCAGGGAACGCCTCGGCCGCCACAAGTACCCGCGCCTGGTCCGCTTCCGCGCCGAACTGCCCCTCGGCCCGACCGGCAAAGTCCTCAAACGCGACCTGCTCAAGCTGTTCTGACCAGGACCCGCGACCCGCCACCCCCTCCGCGCGGGCCCTCGACGCCGCCCCGCCGCCTTCGACGACGGCCTGCCCGCCTGCCCCGGATCGCAACCGCCGTCTCCATCCTCCCGACCGCCGCCCCGGCTCGCAGCCGCCGTTTCCATCTTCCCGACCGCCGCCCCCCGGCCCCGGCTCGCACCCGTCGCCCTCGACGACGGCCTGCCCGCCCCGGCTCGCACCCGCCGCTCCCGCCTCCCGACCAGCCACCCCCCGCCCCGGTTCGCCCCGTCCCCGCTCCTCCTCGTTCCGCCGCACCCCGATCAGGAGAGATCCGTGCCGTTCCCCGTGCTCGCGCGCACCACCAGATCCGCCGGCCCCGATCCCGCCGTCGCCGCCTCCGTGCCGGGCCGCGCCGAGCAGGCCGGCTACTTCGCCGGCAACCTCGGCAACATCATGCTGTCCACCACGATCAGCTCCTTCCTGCTGATCTACCTGACCGATGTGATCGGCCTCGCCGCGGGCGCCGTCGGCGTGCTGCTGCTCGTGGTACGGATCGTGGACGCGGCGGTCGACCCGCTCGCCGGATACCTCCTCGACCACCTGCCCGAGACCCGCAAGGGCCGCTTCCGCAGCTATCTGACGGGCGGCGGGGTGATCGGCGCCGCCTCGTTCGCCGCGCTGTTCCTCGGGCCGGCGTGGCTGCCCGCCCCGCTCGCCTTCGCCTGGGTCCTGTACCTGCTGTGGGGCGTGGCGTTCCCGATGATGGACATCCCGCTCAACGCGCTGCTGCCCGCCATCACCGCCGACCCCCGCGCCCGCGGCCGACTGGCGGGCATCAAGGGGTTCACCTACCTTTTCGGCACCATGCTGGTCACGGCGATCACCCTGCCGATCGTGGACCTCTTCCCGTCGCAGCGCCTCGGCTGGCAGATCTACGTCGGCGGCCTTGCCGTCCTCTCGGCCTGTCTGACCGCGCTCGCCGCCCGCGGGGTGCGCGAACGCGTCCGGCCCCTGCGCGCCGACCGCTACACCCCCCGCGAACTGCTGCGGATCTTCGCCTCGGGCCGCACCGTGCCGGTGCTGCTCACCGCGAAGGTCGCCACCTCGGCGGCGACCGGCGCGCTCCTCGCGGCGATGCCCTTCTACTTCACCTACAACGTCGGCGACAAGAGCATGATCACCGTCGCCGCCCTCGTCATGACCGTCCCGATGATCGCGGGCAGCGCCACCGCCCCGCTGCTCGGCCGCCGCACCGGCCTGAAACCCGTGTACCTGGCCGCGCTCGCCATCAGCGCCGCGGGCGTCGGCATCGTCCTGCTCGCCCCCTACGACAGCATGGCGGCGATCCTGGGCGGCCTCGCCGTGGCCGGCCTCGGCCTCGGCATGGCACTGACCCTCAACTACGCGCTGCTGGCCGAGCTGACCGACTACGCCGAGTGGGCCCACGGCCACCGCGCCGAGGGCGGCCTCGCCTCGCTCGCGTCGTTCGCCGCGAAGGCCGGCGGCGGTCTCGGCGCCGGCCTGACCGCCTACCTGCTCAGCCGCTCCGGCTATGTCGCCGGCGCCGAACAGACCGCCACCGCCCTGGACGGCATCCGCTACGCGCAGGCCGCCGCGCCCCTCGCACTCGCCCTGATCGGCGCCCTCGTCTTCCTCGCCTACCCGCTCACCCCGCGCCTGGCCGCCCGCGTCGCCGCCGACCTCGCCGCCCGCCGCGCCACCGCCACCACCCCGCACTGAGGAGCAGCCATGACACCCGCCGCGTCGCACAGCCCCTGGCGGGGGCAGTGGATCTGGTCTGAGGACATCGCCCTCACCCCGCCGGGCCCCGGCCTGATGCTGGGGGCGCCCGACCCGGCCCGCTTCGACCGGCGGGTCCTGTTCCGCCGCTCGTTCGACCTGGCCGACGTCCCCGCTACCGCGCCCTTCCGGATCACCGCCGACTCCCGGTACGTCCTGTGGGTCAACGGCACCGAAGTGTCCAGGGGCCCGGTGCGGCACGGCCCGCGCGGCCTCACCTACGACACCGGGGACGCCGCCGCGGCGCTCAGGGCAGGCCGCAACACCGTGGCCGTACTGGCCCGTTTCTACGGCCACGCCACGCCCTGGTGGGAACCGTCGCCGTGGACCTACACCCTCGGCGGCGGCTGCCTGGTCGCCGAACTCCAGGTGGCGGACGACGAGTTCATCGCCACCGGCGCCGACTGGCAGTGCCACGACGGCGACGCCTGGACCCCGCAGCAGCCCCGCAGCGGCCTGTTCACCCAGCTCCCCGAGATCCTCGACGCCCGCCGCCTCGACCCCGACTGGCAGCGGCCCGACGCGACGGCACCGGCCCACGGATGGGCGCCGGTACGGGTGCTGGCCGCCCACGTGGTCGTCGGACCCGGCGGCGACGCCCGCCCGCCCTCCGAACCCTTCGGCGCGCTCACCCCGCGCCCGCTGCCGGCCCCCGCCCGGCACGACCGCGAACCCGTCACCTTCCGACAGGCCCAACTGGCCACCGCCGAGGGGGAGTCGGACGGCCTCTACGCCACTCTCGCGGCCGCGGTGACGGCGGTCGCCGACGCCGAACCCCGCCCGGCCGGCCCACCACTCGGCACCGAGGGACCGCCCGTCGTCCTGCTCGCCGACTTCGGCCGCGTCGTCCACGGCCGCCTGCGCTTCGCGGCGGACGCCGCCGAAGGCGCGCTGATCAGCGGCTCCCTCCTCGAACTGCCCACCAGGGCCGCCCTCGACAGCGCCAACGCCTTCCGCTACACCGCGCGCGGCCACGCCGACACCTTCGAGACCTCCGACCCCGTCGGCGGCCGCTACGCCCTGCTCGTGCTGCGCGGACCAGGACCGGTACGGCTGCGCTCCCTCACCGTCCGCGAGGAGCTGCGGTCCCGCCCGGACGGACCGTACTTCGCCTGCTCCGACGACGCCCTCAACACGATCCACCGCGTCGCCCTGCGCACCGTCGACCTGTGCGCCCACGACGCCTACGTGGACTGCCCGACCCGCGAACAGCGCGCCTGGACAGGGGACTTCGTCGTCAGCCAGTCCGTCGACCTGGTCACCAACCCCGACTGGAGCCTGGCCCGCCACCATCCCCGGCTCGCCGCCCAGCCACGCCAGGACGGACTGCTGCGCATGGTCTCCGCGGGCGACTTCGCCCAGGACCCGGTGCCGACCATCCCCGACTGGTCCCTGCACTGGATCCGCTCCGTCCACCACCTCTACCGCTACACCGGCGACCGCGACCTCGTCGCCGGACTCCTCGCCACCGCCGAACCCGTACTGCGCTGGTTCCTCCCGTTCCAGGGCCCCGACGGACTGCTGGCCGACGTCACCGGCTGGGTCCTGATCGACTGGTCGCCCGTCCAGGTCGCCGGGACCAGCGCCGCCCTCAACGCCCTGTGGGCGCGTGGCCTCGCCGACTTCGCGGAGATGGCCGAGTGGCTCGGCGACACCGGCCGCGCCCGCTGGGCCCGCGACCTCATCGCCCAAGTGGCCGCGGGCTTCGAGGGGTTCTGGGACGCGGGGCGCGGCGCCTACCGCGACCACCGCGTCGACGGCACGGTCCGCGAGGCCGTCAGCGAGCACACCCAGGCCGCCGCCGTCTGCGCCGGACTCGTACCGAAGGAGCGGTACCCGGCCGTCCGCGCGCTGCTGCTCGACCGCGCCGCCATGTTCACCAGCTCCCCGATGAGCCACCGCGGCAGCGACACCGGCGGCCCGCTCGCCACCGCCCCGGTCTCCACCCGCGACGCCCCCGACTGGGACACCGGCCGCCTCGTCGTCGGCGCCCAGCCCTTCTTCCGGTACGTCGTCCACGACGCGCTGGCCCTGCTCGGCGCCGCGGACCGGATCGAGCGGCTCTGCGGCGACTGGACCGCCCTGCTGGCCGAAGGACCGACCGCGTTCCGCGAGTGCTGGGAGGGCGGGTCCTCCTGCCACGGCTGGTCCGCCACCCCCGGCCGTGATCTGCTGGTCCACACACTCGGCGTCACCCCGGCCGAACCCGGGTACACCGCCGTGCGGATCGCGCCCGCACTCGGCACCCTCAGCTGGGCGCGCGGCGCCGTACCCACCCCGCACGGCCTGGTCCACGTCGAGGTGAACGGCGACCGCCTGCACGTCGAGGCGCCCGTCCCCGTCGTCGTCGACCACCCCGACGCCACCACCACCCGGCACCGGCCAGGCACCTTCGACACCACCCTTCGACACCCGTGAGGAACGGCATGCACCCGGACCCCGAAGTCAGCACCGAACACGGCCGGGTGCGCGGCCGCGCCGAACACGGCGTCGCCGTCTTCCGCGGCATCCCGTACGCCGCCCCGCCGTTCGGACCGCACCGCTTTTGCGCCCCCGCCCCGCCACCCGCCTGGGACGGCGTCCGCGACGCCACCGCGTTCGGCCCCACCGCCCCCAAACCCCCCTACCCCGCACCCCTCGACACCCTGCTGCCCGACCCCGCCGTCCCCGGCGACGACTGCCTCAACCTCAACGTCTGGACCCCGGACCCCGGCGGCGCCGGCCTGCCGGTGATGGTGTGGATCCACGGCGGCTCCCTGCGCCACGGCTCCTCGGCCGTCCCCACCTACGACGGCACCGCCTTCGCCCGCGACGGCGTCGTCCTCGTCTCGCTCAACTACCGCCTCGGCATCGAGGGGTTCGGCTGGTTCCCCGACGCCCCCGCCAACCTCGGACTGCGCGACCAGCTCGCCGCACTGGAGTGGGTACGGCGCAACATCGCGGCGTTCGGCGGCGACCCCGACCAGGTCACCGTCTTCGGCGAGTCGGCCGGCGCCATCTCCCTCGCCGGGCTGCTCGCCTCCCCGCTCTCCGCGGGGCTGATGCGGCGGGCCGTGCTCCAGAGCGGCGCCCCCACCGCCGTCCCGCTCGACCGGGCCGACCGCACCACCCGGCGGATCGCCGCCCGGCTCGGTGTACCGGCCACCGTGGCCGCCTTCGCCGCCGCCGACCGGGACCGGCTGCTGCGCGCCCAGGCCGAGGCCACCGGCGGCAGCCCGCTCTCCGACGGCGCGGGCTTCGACCTCGTCGTGGACGGCGAGGTGCTCCCCGAGGACCCCGCCACCGCCCTCATGGCCGGCAAGGGCGCGGACATCGACCTGCTCATGGGCACCACCACCGACGAGTACCGCCTCTGGTTCGTGCCCGACGGCACGGTGGACCGGATCGGGCCGCTCACCCAGCGCCTGGCCCTCGCCCGCTTCCGCGTCCCGCGCCGGGCCGCCGCCGTCTACCGAAAGGGACGCCCCGGCGCGACCCCGGGCGAGGTGCTGGGCGCCCTCGCCACCGACCTGCTGCTGCGGGTCCCGCTCGGCCGCCTCGCCGACGCCCGCGCCGCCCGCGCGGAGAGCGCGGGCACCTACCAGTACGAGTTCGCCTGGCCTTCCCCCGTCGGCGGACTCGGCGCCTGCCACGCCCTGGAGATCGGCTTCGTCTTCGACACCCTGCGCGACCCGGCCACCGCCGCCCTCGCGGGCCCGGACGCGCCGCAGTCCCTCGCCGACACGATGCACGCCGACTGGATCCGCTTCGCCACCACCGGCGCCCCCGGCTGGCCCACCTGGAACCAGGACCGCCCGGTCATGACGTACGGCCCGGAGACATCCGCGGTGGTGAGAGCACCGCGCGACGCGGAACGGAGGGCTTGGGAGCGGTGAGAGGGGGATGCGAGGGGCCGGCCTTCGTGGTCACGGGCTGCACTCGACATGCGACCCCCGTCCCTCGCGTTCCCCAGCACCTCGTGCGACGCGCCGTCGGGAAGGGCTACGCCGCCTCCTCCCGAGGGCGGGACACGTACAGGGCGGTGTGGAAGTAGCCCTCGGTCTCCTTGCCGCGCGGGTCCTCTCCCGTCGAGGTCACCGCCTCCACGGCGTACCGCTGCTCGGCCGCGTCGGTGAACCGGCGCTGTCGGTAGGTGCGGTCCGTGTCCTTCTCCGTGACCAGCCCGTGCGCCAGCAGACACGACATGAGGGGCCGGTAGGAGCCCGTCCGCAGGACGAACGCCGCCACCCACGGCGCCGGTTCGGCGGCCGACACGAGCGGTTCGAAGGTGCGCGGGGAGAGGAAGCTCACCCCGCCGGTGACCGTGATGAGCCGTATGTCCCGGGCCGCGCGCCGCAACTCCAGCGAGGGCGCGGCGGTTTCGAGGTTCTCCGCGAACGCCTCGTCGAGGAGACCGACCGCGACCGCGTACGTGAGGGCGGGCTCCGACACGTCGAGGCCGGTCACCGGCAGCGCGTCACGGCGCCGGTGGGCCTGGTAGAACGCGCGGTCCCAGTCGACGAGTTCGGCGGTGGTGAGCGCCTCGGCGCGCGGCGAGGTGTAGTGCGCGTACAGGTCGTCCCACGTGAGGTCGTGGTTGAGGAGCGCCGCGTTGATGCCGTAGGAACAGCAGATGTCCAGCACCCCGGCGGGAGCGCCGAGCCGGGCGGTCCGCTCGGCGGCCAGCCGCCGGAAGACCTTCTGCGCGTGATGCGGGGTCCGGTAACCCCACGCGCCGAGCACCCGGAAGTAGGCGCGCGGGTCCGGCTGTTCGTAGAGGTCGTCGAACGGGGTCCGCCCGGCGTTCCCCGGCTGCCCGCCGCCGGTGCCGTCGTCGCCCTCGGCGCTCGCCGCGCCGCCCGTCCGCCGTGCCCCGCTGATGTCCATGCCGCTCGTTCCCCTCGTCCGGCGGACCGTCGTCCCCGACAGTCTGTGACCGTTGGCGGCGACGGAACACACCACGGGGACGAAACCGGCCAGCAGCGCGCGGCCGAGGGGTCCTGCCTCACCGGCCGGTCAACTCGGCTCGCCTCCCTCTCACTTGGCTGCCGCGACCTCCTCGTTCCACGCCACGCATCGGCTGCGCTGGCGGCCCAGACCCTCGATCTCCAGCTCCACCGTGTCGCCCTCGGACAGATAGGGGAAGCGGCCGGAGAGCGCCACCCCCTCCGGAGTGCCGGTGTTGATGATGTCGCCCGGCTCCAGGGTCAGGAACTGGGAGAGATGGCGGATCAGTTCGGCCACCGGGAAGATCATGTCGGCGGTGGTGGAGTCCTGACGCGCCTCGCCGTTGACCCATGAGCGCAGCGTGAGGTTCTGCGGGTCAGGGATCTCGTCCGGGGTGACCAGCCACGGACCCAGCGGGTTGAACGTCTCGCAGCTCTTGCCCTTCGACCACTGGCCCCCGGAGCGCTCCAACTGGAAGGCCCGCTCGGAGACATCGTCGCTGAGCGCGTACCCCGCCACATGGTCGAGCGGGTCGTCGTCCGGCCCGAGATAGCGGGCGGTGCGGCCGATCACGACGGCGAGTTCGACCTCCCAGTCGGTGCGCCGCGCGCCGCGCGGGATGCGGATCTCGTCCGTCGGGCCGACCACGGTGCTGGGCCCCTTGTAGAAGAGGATCGGTTCGGCGGGCGGCGCGCTGCCCGACTCGGCCGCGTGGGCCGCGTAGTTCTGGCCGACGCACAGCAGCGCGCCGGGCCGGGCGACGGGGGCGCCGATCCGTTCGCCGCTGATGCCGGTGGCGGGCAGGTCGCCCGCGGCCAGGGCGTCGGCGGTGCGGGCGATGCCGTCGGCGGCGAGGAACGCCGGTCCGATGTCGTCGGTGAGCGGGGACAGGTCGAAGCAGCCGCCCTCCGGGGTGCGGACCACGGGACGCTCCTGGCCGGGGCGGCCCACTCTCAACAGACGCATGTCTACAGCTCCGTTCGGGGATGAGGATGAGGGGTGGACGCTTCCACGGCGGACGCCTCCGCGGCGGACGCTTCCACGGCGGACGCCTCCGCCGACTCCACCCGGTCGAGGGCCTGCGCGCCCACACCGTGCAGCAGCGGCCGTCCGGCCGTGAAGCGTTCGATCTCCGCCACCGTGCTCTCGCCCAGCGCCAGCCGGCCCTGCACGGTCGCCGCCGCCTGATGGGGCGTCAGCAGCACGTTGGGCAGGGACCGGAGAGGATGGCCGAGCGGCAGCGGCTCCGCGTCGTACACGTCGAGCGCCGCGTCGATGCGGCCGGTGCGCACCTCGGCGATCAGGGCGTCCTCGTCGACGAGCCAGGAGCGCGCGGTGTTCACCAGCGCCGCCCCGTCGGCGAGGAGCGCCAGTTCACGCCGGCCCAGCAGATGCCGGGTCTCCGGCAGGGCGGGGGCGTGCACCGCCACCACCCGGCTCTCGGCCAGCAGCACGTCCAAGGAGACCTGGCGGACGCCGAGTTCGGCCGCGTCCGCCGCCGTGAGGTACGGGTCGTACACGCTCACCCGGGCGCCGAGGGCGCGGGCCAGCGCGAGATAGGCGCGGCCGGTGCGGGAGGCGCCGATCACCCCGACCGGGCAGTCCAGGATCTCGTGGCGGGGCGGCGCCACCGACGCCGTCTCCCAGTCCAGGCCGCTGCGCAGCGCGTGGTCGAACCGGTGCACCCGGTGCAGCAGGGCCAGCGTGAAGGCGAGCGCGACCTCCGCGACCGGCCGCGCCATCGCCGCCCCCGCCTGGGTCACCCGCACCCCCCGCGCGAACAGCTCGGCCCCCAGGTAGGGGCTGACCGCCCCGCCGGTGTGCGCGACCAGCTCCAACCGGTCGCCGGCGGCCAGGAGTTCACCGTCGATCCGGGCCGTGCCCCACCCGGTGACCAGGACCCGGGCGCCCGGCAGCGCGGCGGCCAGCGCGCCGCGGTCGCTGTGCGCGTCGACCACGGTGACGTCGGCCACCGCGCGCAGCCGCTCCCACACGCCGGGTGCGAACAGCTCGCGGCGCAGCGCGGCCGGCAGCGCCACCACGGTGCGCGGCGGCCCGCCGGGGCGGTCAGCGGAGCCAGTCATCGAGATGCTCCGCCACGAACGCGTCGTCGGTGACCCAGGGATGGGCCACGCAGACCCGGGTGAGTTCCTCCGCCTGCCCGGGGGAGAGCTGCTCCGCCGGGTCGAGGCACCAGGTCCCGGCGAGCAGCCCCTGCCGGCGCAGCACCTCGTGCACTCCGGGGACGCAGCCGCGGAAGGCGCCCCGCACGTCGAAGACGGCCGCGTTGGCCTCGGTGAGCTGCGGGGCCCGGCGCAGCAGGTCCACGGTGAGGGCGTGGTCGCCCGCGCGTGCCCGCCGCACCTCCGCGAGGAGCGCCACCGCGGTCCTGGTCCACACCGCCCACTGGCCAAGCAATCCGCCCGCGAACCAGCGCAGTTCGCCGCCGTCGCCGCCGGTCCGGTACGGGGTGAGCAGGTCGGTGAGGATGGCGTCGTCGTTGCCGGTGTACAGGGCGACGTCCCCCGCCCGGTCGGAGCGGGCGATCGCGTCGATGACCTCGGCGGTGCGGTACCGGTCGAAGGGCGCCGTCTTGACGGCCACGACGGAGGGGATGTCCGCGAGGCGGCTCCAGAACGACGGGGACAGATAGCGTCCGCCGACCGCCTCCTGGAGGTAGAAGCCGATGACCGGCAGGACCTCGCCGACGGCGCGGGCCCGCTCCAGGAGCCCCGCCTCGTCGGCGCCCGGCACCTGGGGGCTCAACAGCACCGCGTCGTAGCCGAGTTCGGCGGCGAGTTCGGCCTCGGCGACGGCCTGCGCGGTGTATCCGCAGGCCCCGGCGATCCGCAGGACGGGCCGGTCCGCCTCCCGTTCGACGGTCTCGGCGGCGAGTTCGAGGACCGGCCGCAGCAGCCCGACGGACGGCTCGCGGATCTCGAACTGGGTGGTGTGCACGCCGACCGCGACACCGCCCGCCCCGGACGCCAGGTAGTAGCGGGTCAGGGCGCGTTGCCGGCGTTCGTCGAGGCGCCTGCCCGCGTCGAGGACCAGCGGGTGGGCGGGGATCACGGTGCCCTCGGCGAGCAGCCCGAGGGGGTCGACGGCCGCCGCGGGGGCCGGTGCGGGGTGGGTCACGGCTCAGAACCTTCCGTCGCGGACGTCGAACTTCGTGGGCTTGCCCGACAGCGGAAGACCGTCGCGTAGCCACCCCGCCTGCCACGCCACCAGGGTGGCCAGCGGGACGGAGGGATAGCCGAACTCCGCGTGGCAGAGCGTCGCGTCGGAGAGCAGCCCGGTCCCCGACTCCTCGCCCTCCAGGTGCGCGATGGTGCCGAACTCGGCGGCGAACCGGTGCGCGAGGCGCCGCACCGACGCGGTCTCGGGCCCGGTGACGTTGACGGTGAACGGCTCGGCGGCGGCCCGGGTCAGCGAGCGCAGGGCGACCTCGTTGGCGTACCCCTGCCAGACCACGTTGACGTGCCCGGTGGCCAGCGACACCGGGGCGCCGGAGTGGACGGCGGAGGCGATGTCGGCGAGGACGCCGTAGCGCAGGTCCACGGCGTAGTTGAGGCGGATCAGCGACAGCGGGGTGCCCGCGCGCCGGGCGTGGTGGGCGAAGACCCGCTCACGGCCGAGGCATGACATCGCGTACTCGCCGACCGGTGCCGTCGGGTCGCCCTCGGCGCTGCCCGCGTCGAGGACGGAGACCAGCGGGTAGACGTTGCCGGTGGAGAACGCGGCGATCCTGGCGTCCCGGTAGCGGCGGGCGATCCGGTCGGGCAGGGCGGCGTTGACCGCCCAGGCGGTGGTGGGATCGTTCGCCGAACCGAACTTGGCGCCGACCATGAAGACCACGTTGCCCGCGTCGGGCAGCTCCGCCGGATCGCCCTCCATCAGGTCGAACGGTACGGTCCGCACCCCGTCGTCGGCCAGCGCGGCGGCGGCCCGCGGGTCCGACCAGCGGGAGACGGCGATCACGGCGAGGTCGGTGCGCCCGGCGGCGTCCAGGGCGCGGCGGGCCAGCCGGCACAGGCTGGGGCCCATCTTGCCGCCGGCGCCGAGGACCAGCAGATCGCCGTCGAGCCCGGCGAGGTCGGCGACGAGCGCGGGCGACGGCGTGGCCAGCGACTCCTCCAGGGCCGCCTCGTCGACGGGCCGCGTCGGCGACGGCCCGGCGGACGTGGGGGCGGGCGGTGGTGCGGTGTGCATGCGGCTCCTTGAAGACCGGGGGAACGGGGAGAGGGGAAAGAGGGAGGGCAGAGTGGGGGAGGGGAGTCGGGTCAGCCCTTCACCGCGGAGCCCACGACGCCTTCCGTGAAGTACCGCTGGCCCACCAGATAGGCGCTGAAGATCGGTACGAAGGCGACGACGGAACCGGCCAGCACCTGGTTGAGCGGCACCTGTTCCTGCTGGAGCGAGGCGATCCCGACGGTCAGGGTGCGCATCTCGGTGCTCTGCCCGACGATCAGCGGCCACAGGAAGTCGTTCCAGTGCCACAGGAAGACGAAGGTGCCGAGCGTCGCGAGGATCGGCTTCAGCAGCGGCAGCACGATCCGGAAGAAGATCTGCAGCTCGCCGCAGCCGTCCAGGCGGGCGGCCTCGAAGATCTCGTCGGGCAGCCCGAGGATGAACTGCCGCATCAGGAACACGGCCTGCGCGTTGGCGAGGGTGGGGACGATCAGCCCCCAGTAGGTGTCGACGCCGCCGAGCTTCGAGATCAGGATGAACGTCGGGATCATGGTGACGTGGTAGGGGACCATCACCATCGACAGGAACGACCAGAACATGCCCTCACGGCCGGGGAACCGCTTCTTGGCGAAGGCGTACCCGGCGAGCGAGGCGAGCAGCAGCACGCCCACCACCGAGACCAGCGAGTACACCACGGTGTTGAACAGCCAGCGCGGCACGTCCCGGGAGCCGAGCACCTCCCCGTAGGCGTCGCCGGTCAGGTGCCAGGGCAGCAGACTGCCCGGCAGGTCGACCGCACCCTGCGGATGCAGCGACAGCACGATCATCGCGTAGAACGGGAAGAGGGTCGCCACCGAGGCGGCGGTGAGCAGCACACCGCGCAGGACCCGGCCGCGTGCGCGCGGCCGCAGCCCGGCCGGCACGGCGGCGTCCGGGGTGCGGGCCCGCCCGGCGCGGGCGGGCTCCTTCGGGGTGGGGACGGCGGCGGGGGCCTCGGGGGCCCGGGTCACGGGCGCCATCTCACTTCTCCTTTCCGAGGACCGCCCGCTGGACCAGCGCGACGACGATGGTGAGCAGGAACAGCGCGCAGCCGATGGCGCTGGCGTAGCCGAAGTCGAAGTACTTGAACCCGGTGTCGTACAGCTGGAACACCAGCGAGTAGCTGGCGTTGGCCGGTCCGCCGCCGGTCATCATGTAGACGGCGTCGAAGACCTGGAAGCTGACGGTGGTCTCGATGACGGCGAGGAAGAAGAACGCCGGCTTGAGCTGCGGCGCGACGATGTACCGGAACCGTTTGACCGGCCCCGCGCCGTCGACCAGGGCCGCCTCCTCCAGCTCGACGGGCAGCTCCTGCATCCGGGCCAGCAGGATGAGCATTCCGTAGCCGCACCGCGACCAGATGCCCACCAGGGCCAGCGCGGGCAGCACCAGCACGGAGTCGCTCAGCCAGTTCTGCGACGGAAGCCCGAGGAACCCCATCACGGCGGACCACGGGCCGTCGGTGGAGAAGATCCACACGAAGACGGTCGACGCCAGGACCAGGCTGGTGACGACGGGCAGGAAGAACACCGAACGGAACAGCTTGCTGCCGCGGAAGGCCCGCCGGGTCAGCAGCGCGAGTCCGAGCGAGGCCGCGACCCCGGCCGGGACGGCGAGCACCGTGTACACCACGGTGACCCGCAGCGACGACCAGAACAGCGGGTCGTCCCACAGCCGCCGGAAGTTCTCGAGACCGGTGAGATGGGTGACGGCGCCCGGCGTGTAGTCGGTGAAGGCGAGCAGCAGGCCCGCCACTCCCGGGCCGAACCGGAAGACGACGAACAGCAGCAGGCAGGGCAGGACGAACAGCAGCCCGATCCGCGCCTCCTTGCGGCGCAGCGACCCGCCGAGGGGCCGGTCGGGTCGGGGGCGTTCCGCGACTGCGGCCACGGGACCTCCTTCAGGTACAGGGGCGGTGCCGGCAGGGCACACGGGCGGATCGGACGGGGCGCGGCGGACGGCACGGGGCCACGGGGACACGGGGCGCGGCCGTGCCGTCCGCCGGGTCTCGGGCGGGGTCAGCGCTTGCGGGCGATGATCTGGTCGGCGGCGGCCGCCGCCTTGTCCAGGGCCGCCTTCGGGCTCTCCTTGCCCAGCAGCGCCGCCTGGATCTCCGGCGCCAGCGCGCCCATCACGTCACGGGACGCGGTGTTGAGCGGGCCGACGTCGGCGGAGTCGAGGACCTTCTCGGTGGCCTGCTGGAGGGTGTCGCCCGGGTAGAGGTCGCCGCCGTCGGTGCGGGCCGCGAAGTAGCCGCCGGGCGTGACCAGCCCGGCGACGTTCTCAGGGCGGGAGACGAAGGAGATCCACTGGCCGGCCGCGTCGGTGTCGGCGCCCCGGAACATGGCCAGGGTGCCGACGGTGCCGTACGCCACGGCCCGCTCGCCGGTCAGCGCGGAGCCCATCACGATGTTGCCCTCGCCCCAGTAACCGGCCACCTCGGCCGCGCTGTTCTGCCAGGTGCAGGCCACCTTGCCCCGGGCGAGGTCGGTCTGTTCGATCGACGGCGTCTTGGTGATGAGGTCCTTCGGCGTCCAGCCCTGGTCGACGAACCGCTTCAGCCAGGTCAGCGCCGACACCCCGGCCGCGCTGTTGAAGGCGGCCTTCCTGCCGTCGTCGGAGAAGACGTCACCGCCGGCCTGCCACAGCAGCGGGTAGTACGTCATGTTGAGCGTGGCGGTGGTGTCGCCGCTGTAGGTGATGCCGTAGTAGCCCTTCTTCTTCGCCGCCGCGCCGAGCGCCGCCAGCTCCTCCCAGGTGGTGGGGACGGTGTCCGTGCCGATCGCGTCGAGGACCTTCTTGTTGCACATCAGCGGGTAGGCCGACATCAGCACCGGGGCGGCCATCGCCTTCCCGTCGACGGTGACGGCCTTGAGGGCGCTGTCGCGGTAGGCCGCCTGGTCCTTCGCGGACAGGTAGTCGTCGGCGGGGGTCAGGTTGCGCCGGTAGGCGGCGAGCTGGTCCGGGATCAGATAGGCCACGTCGGGCCCCTTGCCCGCGGCGAGCGCGGTGGCCAGCTTGGTGTCGCGGTCGGCCCACGGATACGTCGACACCTTGACGTCGATGTCCGGGTTGGCCTTCTCGAACGCCTTCTCCAGGCCGCTCCAGTAGGCCGCGTTCTTCTTCTCGTCGAAGATCACGGGGTAGACCCAGGTGGTGACGGTGGTCTTGCCGCCGGCCGCGTCGCTGCCCGCGCCGCAGCCCGCGAGGGCCAGGACGGAGGCGGCGGCGGTCGTCGCGGCGGTGAGCCGCGCGGTTCGGATTCTCACGGAGGACTCCTCGGACGGAGGTGAACGGAAGGGTCGCGTTCTCGGCGGGGCGAGGAGACGCGCGGGCGGTGCCGACGGGCCCGGGGCCCGGACGGTGGGGGAGTGCGGGGACGCCGTGCGGGGCGGCCCGGGTCAGCGGAGCGGCACCGTCTCGACGGTGCCGTCGCGCCGGGAGCGTTCGGCCGCGAACGCGGCCAGGTGGCTGCCCAGCGACTCGGCGGGACCCGAGCGGATGTACCGCCGGTCCCCGGTGGCGAGGGCGGTGACGAACGCCTCGGTCAGCGCGGTGTCGCCGCCGCCGTGGCCGTCGGCCGCGTTCGATCCGCTCGGCCCGGTGCCGCGCACGGTGACGCTGTCGTCGCGGAAGTCGTGCACGGTGACCCGCTCGCCGTCCCCGCGCAGCCAGCCGTGGCTGCCGAACAGCCGGGTCTGCCGGTGGGTCTGCTCGGTGAACGCCGACATGGTCAGGGTCGCGGTGGGTCCGCCGGCCAGCCGCATCGCGACGACCTGGTGGTCGGCCACGTCGTTGTCGGAGCGGTACACGCAGCGCCCGTAACGGCCGGTGCGCAGCGCCTCGGTGAGGACCGGCTCGTCGCCGGGCCCGTGCGCGGCGGAGGTGACATGGCTGACCGGCCAGGCGCCGCCGCCGGTGCGCAGCGCCGGGTAGTACAGCTTGGCCGCCGAGTACGGGCAGCCCTTCTCGACGGGGCAGGTCAGACAGGAGTCGGTGGAGCCGGCCGGGGCGTTCTCCGGCCGGAAGTGGGTCAGCCCGCCGAAGCTGACGACGGTCTCGATCCGGCGCCCCGTCACATACGCGATCCAGTCCAGGTCGTGGCTCGACTTGGCCAGGATCATCGGCGACGAGAGGTCCTCGCGCCGCCACGGCCCGCGGACGTAGCTGTGCGCGAAGTGCCACCAGCCGACGGGTTCCAGGTGCTCCACCCCGGTGAGGGTGCCGAGCACACCGCTGCCGACCACCTCGCGCACCAGGTCGGTGTACGGGGTGTAGCGCAGGACATGGCAGACGGCGAACGGCACACCCGTCGCCTGCACCCCGGTGACGAGGGTCCTGCACTCCTCCTCGGTGGGCGCGAGGGGCTTCTCCGTCATGACGGCGTACCCGGCGCGGGCGAGGGCCAGCACCGGTTCCACGTGGTCGCGGTCCTGGGTGGCGACGATCACGCCGTCGGCGAGCCTGCCGTCGCGTGCGGTGGCGGCCAGGAACTCCCGCCAGCCGGCGAACGCGGTCTCGGCCCGGGACGCGGCCCGCGCCCCTTCGTCGGGGTCGGCGACGGCGACCAGGCGGGCCCGGTCGGGGTTCTGGTGGATCCAACTGGCGTAGGTCAGGCCGCGGTTGCCCGCGCCGACGAGCGCGATGCGCACCGGGCGGTCGGCGCGCGGATGCGGCGCGCGGGCGGCGGCTGAGGGGGTTTCGGGCATGGTGTCGTCCAGGGTCGGGTCGGGGCGTCCTCGGGGGCCGGGGGTGGCGTCCGCGGTTCAGAGCAGCAGGTTCCCGGCGGTGTGCCGGATCCGGTCGCCCTCGGCGGGCATCGCCGTGCGCGCGGTGCCTTCCTCGACGCAGCCGCTGTGCAGCAGATGGCTTTTGGCGCCGAACGCGCCCTGGGTCAGCTCCAGTCGGCCGCCGCGGAACGAACAGCCGCTCGCCGCATAGCGGTTGGGGCCCGAGGTGAGCAGCAGATGGGCGGTGGCGGCGTCGGCGGCCTCGGCGGTCACGCCGTCCAACTGCCAGGTCACCGTGCGGTCCCCGCCGGTGCGGCTCAGGAAGGCGCCGCTCGCGTTGGTGCCGGTGACGCGGGTGCCGGCGCCGATCCGCAGCCGCTGGTCCTTCTCGGACGACAGTGTGAACCCGGTGTCGGTGAGGGTTCCGCCCCTGACGGTCACGTCGCTGTGCGCCACCGGGCCTGCGGCGGCGCCGGCGGAGCCGATCAGCTCGCAGTCCTCCAGGACCAGCCGTCCGGTGCCGCTGAAGGCGGCGCCGTCAAGGCCCGCGAGCCGCACCCGCGTCAGATGCAGCGCGGAGGTGACGTTGGCGGCGGTGACGGCGTAGGCGGTGGACTGGGTGAAGTCGGAGTCGGCGATGACGTTGGGGCGCCGGGAGCGGCTGGAGGTCTGGCTGACGACCAGCGGCCCCGAGGCGGTGCAGCCGCGGATCTGCACGCCGTCGGCGTTGACCCACAGCATCCCGGACCCGGCCTGCGCGTTGCCGATGACATGCATGTCCTCGAGGGTGAGGTCGGTGACCTTCACCCGGGCCACGAACCAGGAGCACACATGTTTGCGCACGGTGATCCGCTTGGCGGCTGAGCCCCACGCGGCACCGGAGTTGGCGAACGTCATCAGGCCGGAGTTGCCGGTGTAGACGAGGTCGTGCTCGAACTGTCCGTGGGTGACGAACGGACCCTGGTCGTCGCCGTCGCCGTGGCAGTTGGTGACGTAGCCGTAGGCGGAGGCCGTCCAGTCGTTCAGATGGCGGGAGTTGGCGACATGGCAGTCCTCGACGTGCCCGTACAGGCAGTAGATCTGCTGGGTGAGGTAGCCCGCGCCGCCGTACGTCACCGACGCCGGGTTCTTCAACCGGCAGCCGTAGGTGTGGAAGTGGGTGCACCAGCGGCGCATCACCACCGGCCAGAAGGTGCCGGTGGCGTCGATGCCGGAGACGTCGCAGGAGACCGCGTATTCGTAGGCGACGGGGTGCGAGCCTGTGGAGGTGTCGCCGTCCGCGACGCCCTGGAAGACCATGTCGCGGACGTGGGCGCGCTGGACCGGGTTCACCTTGGTCCAGGTGAAGGTGCGGCCCGCCGCCAGGTCCCAGCCGATCTTGTAGTTGACGCGGATGTGGGTGCCGTCGACGAGCTGTGTCACCTGGACGAGTTTCTGCACCTCCTTCTCGTAGCTGCCGGCGCCGGAGACGGCGTCGATCTCCACCGCCCACCACTGGCCGACCGCGAAGGCCGCGGAGTCGGGCACCTCGAAGACGTCGGCGAGGTCGGGCATGGGCGCCGAGAGCCGGGAGGTGACGACCGTGCCGGTGACCTCGCCGCGGAAGTACAGCACCGCGCCGAACGGGTTGTCGTGGCTGTTCTTCGATGCCCTCGGTGCTCACCCGGTGGCCGCCGAAGTCGAGTTCGACGTGGGAGCGGCCGAAGGTGTGGCGACGGGTGAACAGCAGGTCGGTGTGGGCCTCGACGCGGTGCACCGAGGCGTCGGTGACCATCGCGTCCAGCGCGGCGTCGGCGGGGCGGGAGTCGTCGAAGTGGCCGAACCCGCGGAAGTCGAGGACGCCGTCGTGCACCTGGAGCCAGCGGCCCCTGCGGCCTGCCCGGTCGGGGGCGAGGACGGTGCCACCGTTGTGCGCGGCCGTCGAGGAAGCCGACCAGCGCACCAGCTTGCCGCCGCCGTCACCCGGGGCGCGGTAGCCGGCGACCACGGCGAGATCGCCGTCGTCGAGCGCGGCGGGGCGCAGGGCGCGCAGCCGGGCGGTGGTGTCGACGGCGCGGATGTCCCGCTCGGCGGGGGAGCGGTCGGCGGCGGACGCGGCGGGCGTCCCGGCGGCGGTGACGGCGGCCAGCAGACCGGTCACGCCGCCGGCCCGCAGCAGGGCGCGGCGCGCGGTCGAGGGGGAGGCGTCGGCCGCCGGGGAGTCGGGGGCCTGCGCGGTGGGAAGGGAGGCGGGACAGGATTCCGTACGAGGACGGCGGGATGCGCTCACGGGACCTCGGGCCTTCGTGCGAGGGCGATGGGTGAGGGTTCCCGCGATGACGTGGAGCGGCGCCGGAGGCGACCGGGCCGTTCCCGCACGAGCGTGGTGCCGTGCGTCGGGCGGATGGCTGGTGTGCGGCCGTGGGGAGAGCGCGCCCCGGGACAGGGAGGCGGCGACCTGTGCCCGGTGGTGTGGACCACCGGGCCTGTTCGAGGAAGTTAGGTGCTCGGTGGGACCCCGTCAAGACGGTCGGCGGAAGAAATCGGTGGGAGATACAAGGAGTTAACCGGCCGTCGAGCGCCGGAACCCGGGCCGGCTGGCCGAAAAACGACACCTGGCCCGGCCTCTCGGCCCCGCCCCGGCGGCCCAGGGCGCGAGCCGGCCGGCCCGCGCCCCGCCGCACGAACCGCACGACATCACCGCACCAGGTGACGGCACGGCATCACCGCACCACGTCACCGCTCCACGTGACGCCACCACGTCACCGCACGGCATCACCGCACCACGTGACGGCACCACGTCACCGCACGATCCGGGCGACCGCCCCTAGACCGCCTGACCGGCCGCCGCCTGCGGCTTCTCCTCCTGCGCGCCCAGTTCCCTGCTGATGTCACCGGCCGCCGCGCGCACCTGACGGCCCAGCTCCTGGAAGCGCCAGCCCGGCAGGTCGAGCTTGAGCCCGGTGACGCTGATCGCGCCGACCGTGCGTCCCGCGTGGTCGCGCACGACGCTGCCGATGCAGAAGATCCCGTCGGCGTCCTCCTCGTCGTCCAGCGCGTACCCGGCGGCGCGGATGTCGCGCAGGTGGGCGAAGAGGGTCTCCTCGTCGGTGATGGTCCGCGAGGTGCGGCGGGGCAGCCCGGCGCGGGCGATCAGCGCGCGGGCCTCGTCCTCGGGCAGCGCGGCGAGCAGCGCCTTGCCGAGACCCGAGCAGTGCGCCAGCTCACGGGTGCCCATCCGCAGGTCGAGCCGGGGTCCCGTGTCCAGGTCGACCTGGTCGATGACGACGGCGTGGCCGCTCTCCGGGACCGCGACCCGGGAGGCGAGCGCGCACTCGGCGCTCAGCCGGCGCAGCACCGGCCGGGCGACGTCGCGCAGCGAGACCTGGTCCTGGGCGCGCTCGCCGAGCCTGGCCAGGCCCATGCCCAGGCGGTAGCGGCGGTTCATGCCCTCGCCCTCGTCGGCGACCAGGCCGTAGTGGCGCAGGGTCTGGAGGATCCCGAAGGCCGCGCTCTTGGAGATGCCGCAGCGGTTGCCGATCTCGGTGACGCTGAGCCCCTGACCTGGTCCTCCCGAGGCCAGGACCTGAAGGATCTCCGCCGCGCGGCCCACGGTCTTCACCCAGTACTTCGGCTGGTGGGACGCCTCGTCGGCGAGGCCCTCACCCACATTGTTCTGCATGACAGAACAGTCTATCCGTCGACGACCCTTGACGCCCCCGAATCCCGCGATCTACGATCCTGCTTGTTTCGCTATACAGAACAGCGTTCTGAAAAACCGCAGAGCGCGACAACGCACTACCCCAGACACACCCGCACCACTCCAGACACACCCGCACCACCCCAGCTCGACCCAGAGCACGAGCACGACCCCCAGCACGACCGAACACCCTGCGATGACTTGCCGGGCGGATGGCGCACCGGGAACAGCGGCCGGACAGGGCCCTGCCCCACCCCACCCGCAATCCACGCAGAGGAGCAGCGAATGACGCTCGCCGAGCGCGCCCGCCGGGTCATCCCCGGAGGGGTCAACAGCGGCCAGCGCAGCATCCCGGGCCTCACCGACCTGGTGATCACCCGCACCCAGGGCTCCCGCTTCTGGGACTCCACAGGACGCGAGTTCACCGACTACCACGCCGCCTTCGGCCCCCCGCTGCTCGGGCACAACGACCCCGATGTGGCAGCGGCGGTGGCCGCCGCCCGCGCCTCCCTCTCGCTGACCGGCGTCGCCGTCACCGAGGGCGAGGTGCTGCTCGCCGAACAGCTCGCCGAGCTGGTCCCGTCGATCGAGAAGGTGCTGCTCACCAGCACCGGCAGCGAGGCCACCTTCCACGCCCTGCGGCTGGCCCGCGCGGTCACCGGGCGCCGCCTGGTGGTGAAGTTCCAGGGCTGCTACCACGGCTGGCACGACGCGGTGAGCCTCAACGTCATCTCCGCGCCGGACCGGATCGGCCGCCCCGACCCCACCTCGACCGGCATCCTCCCCGAGGTCCTCGACGCCACCCTCGTCCTGCGCTTCAACGACGTCGAGGCGGTCCGCCGCGCCTTCGCCGACCACGGTGACGACATCGCCGCCGTCATCCTCGAACCCGTGCCGCACAACGTCGGCGCCCTGCTGCCCACCGACGACTTCCTGCGCACCCTGCGCGAGGAGTGCACCCGGGCCGGCAGCGTCCTGGTCTTCGACGAGGTCATCACCGGCTTCCGGCACGCCCTCGGCGGCTACCAGGAGGTGGCCGGGATCGTCCCCGACCTCACCACCCTCGGCAAGGCCATCGCCAACGGCGCACCCGTGGGCGCCCTCGGCGGCCGGGCCGACCTGATGGAGCACTTCAGCTCCCGCCCCGGCGGCCCCGTCTTCTTCGCCGGCACCTACAACGGCCACCCCGACGTCGTCGCCGCCGCCTCGGCCACCGTCCGCAAGCTGCGCGAGGAACCCGTGCACGAGCACGTCTTCCGGCTCGGCGACCGGGTCCGCCGCGAACTGGACGCCCTCTACCGCAGGTTGGACGTCCCGGCGGTCGTGACCGGCTTCGGCTCGGTCTTCGTCACCTACTTCATGCCGGGCCCCGCGCCCCGCAGTTACGACGACCTGCTCGCCAACGACGCGTCCCGCTTCGTCGGCTACCGACGCCACCTCGTCGAACAGGGCGTCTTCGAACTGCCGTTGAACCTCAAGCGCAGCCACCTCTCCTACGCCCACACCGACGCGGACGTCGACCGGCTCCTGGAGGCCACCGAGAGAGCGGTGGGCGCGATGCTCGCCGACGGCGGCGCCGACGACCTGCGACACACCTCGACCATGGGCGGAGCGCGGCACTGATGCTGAGCGTCGACACGAAGAGGCCGGCCGGACCGGCGGGACGCATCACCCGGGTGGAGACCCTCGCCCTCGGCACCGCCTGGCGCGACTTCGGATACGTCCGTCTCCACACCGACCAGGGGCTCACCGGCGTCGGCGAGATCACCCACCCCTACCGGGTCGCCGAGACCTGCGCCCTCACCGAGGCGATGGGCCGCCGCCATCTGATCGGCGCCGACCCCTTCGACGTGGAGGAGATCTGGCTGCGCATGTACCAGGGGGACTTCCTGCGCGGCGGGGACATCGGAGGCATCGTCGTCTCCGGCGTCGACCAGGCCCTGCACGACCTCATGGGCAAGGCGCTCGGCGTCCCCGTCTACCGCCTCACCGGCGGCGCCACCCGCGACCGGGTCCGCGTCTACGCCAACGGCTGGTACACCGGCGAGCGGGAACCCGAGGTGTTCGCCGCCAAGGCGAAGGCCACCGTCGCCAAGGGCTACACCGGCCTCAAGGTCGACCCCTTCGGCGCGGGACTGCACGAACTCGACCGCGTCGAACTGCGCCGCTCCCTCGCCCTGGTGGAGGCCGTCCGGGAGGCCGTGGGACCCGACGTCGACCTCTACATCGAGGGCCACGCCCGGTTCGCGATGGCCACCGCCCGCCGCCTCGTCCACGAACTCGCGCCCTACGACATCGGCTGGTTCGAGGAACCCCTGCCGTGGACGCACATCGAGCGCTACGCCGAACTGCGCGCCCTCGCCCCGTTCCCGATCTCCGGCGGCGAGCACTTCCACAACCGCTACGAGTACAAGCCGCTGTTCGCCACCGACGCCGTCGACATCGTCCAGCCCGACCTGTCGATGGCCGGCGGCTTCACCGAACTGCGCAAGATCGCCGCCCAGGCCGACGCGCACGGCATGACCGTCGCCCCGCACAACTCCAACTCCCCGCTGTGCACGACCGCTTCGGTCCACGCCTGCCTCGGCCTGACCAACCTCACCGTCCTGGAGACCTTCGACGGACTGCTGGAGCCGTACGTCTTCGACGCGGTCAAGGGCGCCCTGCCGATCGAGGACGGCCACATCGCCCTCCCCGAACGCCCGGGACTGGGCATCGAGTTGGCCGACGAGGTGTTCGCCGAGCACCCGCCCACCCACCGGTTCTGGAACATGTTCGCCGAGGGCTGGGAGAAGAGGAACCGCACGTGATCACCGACGTCCACTCGCATCTCTTCCGGCACGCTCACGACTTCGACGACACCTTCCGCGCCGAGTCCGCCCGCGCCCACGCGGGCGAGGTCGACCTGACCGTGCGCTACGAGGAGTACGCGGCGACCGCACCGCCCGGCACCCGCACCATCGTGGTCGGCGGCAAGGCCAGACGCAGCGGCCTGTGGGTGGACGACGCGGCCGTCGCCGCCTATGTCGCGCGGCGGCCCGAGCAGCTCATCGGCTACCTCGCGCTCGACCCCACCCAGCCCGGCTGGCAGGACGAACTCCGCCACGGCCACCAGGAGCTGGGCCTGCGCGGCATCAAACTCATGCCGATGTACGCCGGGTTCGACCCCGCCGACCCCGCGTACGACCCGCTCTACGCCTACGCCGAACAGCACGGACTGCCGCTGCTCGTGCACACCGGCACCACGTTCGTCTCCCAGGCCCGCCTGGAGTACGCGATGCCGCGCCACCTCGACGAGGTCGCCATCCGCCACCCAGGACTGCGGATGGTCCTCGCCCACCTCGGCCACCCCTTCGAGGGCGAGTGCATCGCGGTGATCCGCAAGCACCGGCACGTCTACGCCGACGTGAGCGCCCTGCACTACCGCCCGTTCCAGCTCTGGCACAGCCTGCGCCTCGTCCAGGACTACGGGGTGTGGGACAAGCTCCTGTTCGGCAGCGACTACCCCTTCACCACCGTCGACGACTCCGTCGAGGGGCTGCGCCGGATCGCCCGGATCCCCGGCATCCCCGGGCTCGACCCGCTGGACCAGGACGCGGTGGAGGCCCTCCTGCACCGCCCGTCGCTCGACCTGCTCGGCCTGTCCTGACCCTCCCGACGACCGCCCGGCGCCGCCCCTCTCCGCCAAGGCGGCGCCCGGCGTCCCTCCGCACGACAGGAGTCCCGATGGACCGCTTCGACCTGACCGGCCGCACCGCGCTGGTCACCGGCGCCGCCCGGGGCCTCGGCCGGGCCTTCGCCACCGCCCTGGCCGAGGCGGGCGCCGACCTGGTCCTCACCGACCTGCCCGACACCCCCGACCTCGCGGACACCGCGTCCCGGATCGAGGAACTGGGCCGCACCGTCCACGTCGTCCCGCAGGACCTCAGCCGCACCGACGAACTGCACGCCTTCGCCGACCGGGTCCACGAGACGGCGGGACCCCTGCACATCCTGGTCAACAACGCGGGCACGGCCGCCCTCGAACGCTTCAACGAGATCACCACCGAGAGCTGGTACCGGGTGATGCGGGTCAACCTGGACGCCGTGTTCTTCCTCAGCCAGCGCCTCGCCGAACACATGATCGCCGACCGGGTCGAGGGCCGGATCATCACCATCACCTCCAAGAACGCCCTGGTCGCCGAGGCGGGCCTGGCCCACTACAACGCCTCCAAGGCCGCCGTCGACCTGCTCACCCAGACCCTCGCCGTGGAACTCGCCCCGCACGGCATCACCGTCAACAGCATCGCGCCCGGCATGGTCGCCACCCCCATCGACGACGCGTTCCCCTTCGACCGCGAGGCGTTCGAGGCGGCCTACCGCGAGCGCATCCCGCTCGGCCGGTACGCCGAACCGCAGGAGTGCGCGGGCGCCCTGCTGCTGCTCGCCTCCGACGCGGGCGCCTACCTCACCGGCACCCGGATCGTCGTCGACGGCGGAGTGCTGGCCGACCAGATGCCCCGCACCCGCTTCATGCCGCCCTACCGCCCCACCCTCACCCGCCCGCCCCGCACCCCCTGACCACGGCGGCTCCCTTCCGGAAAGCAGGACTCGACATGGAGTTCAGGAGCGCGGCGCCCGCCGACGAACCGTCGCTGACCGCCCTGTGGCGCACGGCGTTCGGAGACGCGCCCGTCGGCGCGCTGTGGCTTACCGACCCAGGACGCCACCCGCGCACCGTCGTCGCCGTCGAGGACGGCCGTGTCCTGTCCGCCCTGCACTGGACGCCCCGGCCGATCCGCTCGGCCGACGGGGCCACCGACCGGGTCGGCTGCCTCGGCGGGGTCGCCACCCGGCCCGAGGCCAGGGGCCGGGGCCTGGTCACCCGGCTCCTCGCGGACGCCGTCGACGCGATGACCGCCGACCGGTGCGCCTGGTCGCTGCTGTGCACCGGCACCCCGGACGTCTACCGCTCGGCCGGCTGGGAGACCTTCCCCACCCCCCTCTGGCACGCCGGACTCCCCGCCCGGCCCGCGCCGCCGCCGGACACCGCCCTGCCGCGCACCGCGGGAGCAGCGGACACCGCCCGGCTGGCCGCGCTGCACGACCGCTTCGACGCCGCCAGGCCCCTCACCACCGTCAGGACCGCGGCCGACTGGCGGCTGCGCGTCCCGCACTGGTACGACCGCACCACCGTCACCCTGCTCACCGACCCGACGACGGCCGCCGCGCCCGGCGCCGACCCCGCACGGCCCGGCGGCTACGCGGTGGCCAGGCTCGGCCCCGGAGCCGCCGAGGTCCTGGAACTCGCCCTCGCCGGACCCGACCCCGCCGCCCAGGCCCGCGCCCTGCTCACCGGGATCGCCGTCCGTGCGCGGGCCGCGGGCCACCGCCGTCTCACCGTCCGCGCCCCCGACGTCCCGGCCGTCCGCGCCGCCGTCGAGGCCGTGTTCCCCGACGCGAGCGCAGCCGCCGCGCACACCGGCATGGCCCGACCGCTGCTCGCCTCCCGCGCGCGGGTCCGCGCGACGGTGACGGCGCCCGGCGCGGTCCACTGGTTCGGGGACTCCGTCTGACCTGAACGGCACACCTCATTTGTTGAAGTCTCACGCATCGGCTACGGTCGTCCGGGTCCGTTCTTGAAACTTCAACCGTCAATGACCAGCCGTGCCAGGAGGGCCCCCCATGACATCCACCCTCGACACCCCACGCCCCGACGCCGCGCCCGCCCACCCCGCCGCGCCCGTCCACGCCTACGACACCGGCCTGCTGATCGTGCGCCTGGCCCTCGGCCTCACCGCGGCGGCGCACGGCGCCCAGAAACTCTTCGGCTGGTTCGGCGGGGGCGGCCTCGACGGCACCGGACAGTTCTTCGCCGCGAGCGGCTACCCCGCCGGGCGGACCATGGCCGTGATCGCCGGACTCAGCGAGACCCTCGGCGGACTCGGCCTCGTCCTCGGCCTGTTCACCCCGCTGGCCGGAGCCGCCGTCCTCGGCACGATGATCAACGCCATGGCCGTGAAGTGGGGCGGCGGATTCTTCGCCCCCGACGGCATCGAGTACGAACTCCTGCTCGCCGCCACCGCCGCGGGAGTGGCCCTCACCGGACCAGGCCGGATCGCCGTCGACCGCCGGCTGCCCGTGCTGCGCGCCCACCGCCTCGGCCACGGCGCCGCCGCGGTCGCCCTCGCCGCGGTCGTCGGCTGCCTCACCCTGCTCATCAGGAAGTGACCCGCGTGAGAAGGGCGAGGCCGCGCGTCAGGGCGCCGCGGCACCGCGGCCGGGATCGCGGGCCGGGCGTCGCTACCGCTCCGTCAGACGGATCGCCGCCGCCGGGCAGACGGCCGCCGACTCCCTGACGTCGTCGTGGTGGCGCGGCTCCGGGTCGGACTCCAGCAGCTCGACGATGCCGTCGTCGTCCTGGTCGAAGACCTCGGGGGCCAGCAGGACGCACTGCCCGGAGGCGACGCAGCGCGGCTGGTCGACTTCCACACGCATGGTGGTCTCCTCGTTCCGTTCGTTCGGGTCGATGTGCGCGGTCACCAGGTGACGGGGAGTTCGTGGACGCCGTAGACGAGTCCCTGGTGCTTGAACTCCAGCCGGTCGACGTCGGTCGCCAGGGCCAGCGTGGGGATGCGGGAGTACAGGGTGCCGTACACGACCTGGAGCTCGACCCGGGCCAGCGGCTGGCCGAGGCACTGGTGGACGCCGAAGCCGAACGCGACATGGCGCCGGGAGTCCCGGGTGAGGTCGAGCCGGTCCGCGTCGCCCGCGAACGCCTCCGGGTCGCGGTTGGCGATGTCGTTGGCGAAGATCAGGCCCTCCCCGGCCCGGATGGTCTGCCCGTCGAGCTCGATGTCCTCCAGCGCCACCCGCCGCCGCCCCGAGTGGGCGATCGTGAGGTAGCGCAGCAGTTCCTCGACGGCTCCCGCGGCCGTCCCCGGGTTCTCGGCGTCGCGGAGCAGGGCGAGCTGGTCCGGGTTGAGGAGCAGGGCGAGGGTGCCGAGCGCGATCATGTTCGCGGTGGTCTCGTGGCCCGCGCCGAGCAGCAGCACGCCCGTCTCGGCGGCCCGGCGCCGGGTCATCTCACCGGTCGCGACGGGCTCGGTGGCGAGCACCGAGAGCAGGTCGTCGGCCGGCCTCGCCGCCTTCTCCGACAGCAGCTCCTCCAGGTAGTCGGTGAGGGTGCCGAGGCAGTCGAGGACCTGCTCGGGCGTCGACGTCCGGTCGACGACGACCTTGGTGTTGCGCTGGAAGAAGTCGTGGTCCGCGTAGGGGACGCCGAGCAGCTCGCAGATGACCAGGCTGGGGACCGGCAGCGCGAACTCCTGCACCAGGTCGACCGGTTTGGGGCCGGCGAGCATCGCGTCGATCAGGTCGTCGACGATCCTCTGGACGGCCGGGCGCAGCGCCTCCATCTTCCGGACGGCGAAGGGGGCCGTCACCATCCGGCGCAGCCGGGCGTGGTCCGGGTCGTCCATGGTGAGGAAGGTGCGGCGGGTCTCGTCGCTCGCCTTGGTCGCGGGCGTGCGGTGCGGATAGCCGGGCAGGGTCGCGTCCGCGCTGACACGCGGGTCGCCGAGCAGCCGGCGCAGCTGCTCGTAGCGCGTGACCAGCCACGGGCTGCTGCCGTCCCAGATCCGTACCCGGGACAGGGGCTGGTCCGACGGGAGACTCCGCAGCGCGGGCGGCGGATCGAAGGGGCATCCGGCGGCGCGGGGGCTCGGGTGGTGCGGCAGTTCGACCGCCGTGTCCGCCTGCGGCTGGGCCATGGGGTGCCTCCGTGGGGGAGAAGTCCGGGTGACGTCCGACCCCTGTCCTAACACCGTTAGTAGACTGAGGCAATCAAAGTGACCGTGGGTGACCGCCCGCCCCGCGCTATTTGGTCAGCGCCAGGTCGAGGAGGTCGTCGGCCATCTCCTCCAAGCCCTGCCGGTCGGCGGCGAACGGCATCGCCACGGCCATCGCGACCACCCCGTGCAGCGAGAACCACAGCAGCCTGACCACACGCGCGTCGTCCGCCGGGCCGAGGTGTCCGGACGGACGGTTGCCGGTCGGACGGTTGCCGGTCGGGCGGTCGCCGGTCGGGCGGTCGCCGGTCGGGTGCGGTCCGGTCGGGCCGGTTCCTTTCGGGTCGGGCCCGCTCGGGTCGGGGTCGCTCGGGCCGGGGTCGGGCGCGCCGGTTGCGTCGGGGCTGAGGCCGGGCGGGTCCTGTGGGGTGGCGCGGCAGGCGGACACGGCCTCGGTCCAGGCCCCGTGGAGCAGCCACAGCGGGTGGCCCGGGAGTTCGTCGCGGGAGAGCGGCATCCGCTCGATCCCGAACATCAGCCGGTACAGCCCCGGGTTGTCCACCGCGAACCGGCAGTAGTGCTGCGCCATCGCGCGCAGCGCGGCCCGCGGCCCGGCCGCGCCGGCGCGGTCCCTGGCCTCCCGCAACTCGGCGACCAGCCGCTCGTAGGCCTGCCGGTTGACGGCGGCCACCAGCTCGGCCCGGTCCTTGAAGTGCAGATAGACGCTGGGGGCCGAGATGCCGACCTCCCGGGCGACCGCGCGCAGCGACAGGTCACCCTCCCGCCCCGACTCGGTGAGCATCGCGGCGGCGGCCGTGAGGATCTCCCCCCGCAGCGCGAGCCCCTCGCCCCGACGGCTGGGCGTACGGCGTGTGAACCCCTCGGTCATTCCGACCCCTCCTGACACCTGGTGAACCCCCACCGATTGTGGCCGGATTCGTTCGGGAAGCCCTCACGGACGGCGGTCGACAAAAGCGGCGTCCTCATGAGCCGCGTGACGTCGCCGCCGGCCGTCATGGCGCCGGCCCGGGGCGGGCGCGGTGGCTCCTCCCCGGTCCGCTCAGGTCCCGCCGCGCCGCCGGGTTCCCGAGGGCGGCTGCTCGGCGCACCTCGACCACGGGTCCTCAGCGCACCTTGACCGCGTGCGGCACCACGTGGGTGAGCCGGACGACGCCCCACACGATCAGGGCGGTGCCGATCGCCTCGGGCAGCAGCCACCAGCCGGTCCTGACCGTCTCCTCGAACAGGACGATCCCCAGCAGCAGGCTGACCGCCGCGTCGCCGACCGTGAGCGCCGGCTGCGACGCGGCCAGCGGGCCCGCCTGGAGCGCGTTCTCCAGCAGCAGCAGCGACGCCACCCCGGTGAGCGCGAACCCGTACGTCTGCCAGCTGCTGAGGAAGGCCGACACGCCCTGGTCGGCGAGCCGGCTCGTGGCCGACTTCATGAGCGCGGCGGTCAGCGCGTTGCCGATCGCCGCGCCGGTCGCGAGCGCGGCGGCCCGGAACAGCGGCGACGACGAGGACCGGGTGAGAATCACCAGGGCGGCGATGGAGCCGAGGCCGACGATCAGCACCGGGACCCAGCGGGCCATGGACGCCTGTTCGTTGTCCCCCGACGGAGCCGCCGAGGCGAGCAGCAGGGCGAGCCCGCCGACCACGCCCGCGATCGCCCACCAGCCCTCGGTGCTCAGCCTGCGGTGCAGCAGCGGGGCCGCGATCAGCAGCGCGAACGGCAGCTCCAGGACGAACAGCGGCTGCACGAGCGCCATCGGGCCGTTGATCAGCGCGAGCGCCTGGAACAGCGCGGCGCACGCCACACCGGCGATGCCGATCGCCCAGGCGGGCCGGCGCGCGAGGGTGAGCAGCAGCCGTACCCCGCCGCCCCGGGGCACGGTGGCGGCGGCCTTGCGCTGGAAGGCCGTGCCCACCGCGTTGCTCACGGCGCCCAGGACGGCGAAGACCACGGCGATCACCAACATGACTCCACCATGCCCTCTCCGGGCGGTCCGCTCAGTTCGAGCCGCGCCCGCCCGGCGCCGACCGGGGGCCGGGCCGGGGGCTGAGGCGGGCAGGTCGGAGGGGGTGCGGCAGAACCCTGGCGTATCACATGGTGAGATGCGGTTTCCGGAACGTAAGATGCCTGAGATCGTTGCCCTGCCCGCACGGAGCGCACGGTCTTTCGGCGAGGGGGACGCGCGCGGAGCCCCGGGCCCCCGGCAACCGATCTGCACCTCGCGCGAAAGACCCAGCAATGCCCGCACCGAACACCGGATCAGCCGCGACGCCCGTCAACCCGCGGTCCCGTGTCCTCGTCGCCAGCCTCATCGGCACGACGATCGAGTTCTACGACTTCTACATCTACGCGACCGCCGCGGTCCTGGTCTTCCCCTCCCTCTTCTTCCCCGGCAGTGACCCGACGACGGCCCTGCTGTCGTCGTTCGCGGTCTTCGGCGCCGCGATGGTCGCCCGCCCGATCGGCGCCGTCTTCTTCGGGCACCTCGGCGACCGGCTCGGCCGCAAGAAGACCCTCGTGGTGTCCCTGCTGACCATGGGCATCGCCACGTTCCTCATCGGCGTCCTGCCCACCTACGCGCAGGCCGGCTGGATCGCCACCGCCCTGCTGGTGGTGATGCGGCTCGCGCAGGGCTTCGCGCTCGGCGGCGAGTGGAGCGGCGCCGCGCTGGTCGCCACCGAGAACGCCCCGCGCGGCAAGCGCGCCCTGTACGGCACGTTCCCCCAACTGGGTGCCCCGCTCGGCTTCATCATCGGCAACGGCCTGTTCCTCGCCATCGGGGCGCTGCTGCCGTCCACGGCCGGCGCCGACCCCACCCAGCCCTCCGACGCCTTCGTCGACTGGGGCTGGCGCATCCCGTTCCTGTTCTCCGCCGTGATGGTCGCGATCGGCCTGTGGGTGCGCTCGCGGCTCGTCGAGTCGGCGGTGTTCGCCAGGACCCGCGAGAGCGGGAAGGTCCAGAAGCTGCCGTTCGCCACCGTGGTCCGCGGCCACTGGAGGCAGCTCGTCCTGGGCACCTTCATCATGCTGGCGACGTACGTGCTGTTCTACCTGATGACGACGTTCTCGCTCAGCTACGGGCGTACCGCGAAGGACGCGGCGGTCCCGGGCCTCGGCTACAGCTACACCACGTTCGTCCTGATGATGATCTTCGGGGTGCTGTTCTTCGCCGTGTTCACGCTCGTCTCCGGACCGCTCGCCGACCGGTACGGACGGCGCACCACCCTGCTCTGGGTCACCGCGGCCATCGTCGTCTTCGGACTGGTCTGGGTGCCCCTGATCGGCCTCGGCACCCTCGGCGTGGTGCTGTGGCTCGTGCTCGGCTTCACCCTGATGGGCATGACGTTCGGGCCGATGGGCGCGCTGCTGCCCGAGCTCTTCCCGACGAGCGTCCGCTACACGGGCTCCGGCATCTCCTACAACGTCAGCTCCATCCTCGGCGCGGCCGTCGCCCCCTTCATCGCGGTCGCCCTCTGGGAGGCGGGCGACGGCTCGCCCTGGCTGGTCGGCGTCTACCTGTCCGCGATGGGCCTGCTCACGCTGACCGCGCTCGTGCTCGGCAAGGAGACCAAGGACGTCTCCCTGGACGACGGCGACCCCGCCGCCCCGGAAGCGGCTTCCCCGGCCTCCGCGCCCCGCTGAGCCGACGCGCCGCGACCTGCTGCGGCAGGCGTCCGCGTCCGGGGTCGGGCAGGTCGCGAGGAGCGGGCCGTCGCACGCCGCGAGCGGATCGCCGTCGCGGTCGATCTGCGCGACGAGTGGCCGGACGCGCCGGCGACCGCCGGGCACGACCCGGCGGCGCCGACCGTGGGGAACGCCGAAGGACTGCTGATCCATCGGCCCGATGACGCGGTGGAACTGCCGCCCGCCCGGGTCGGCGGCGTCCCTGCGGGTGGCGGAGATGCCCGACGACCCGGTGGGCCGGCTGGCCGGGCACGGCTGGGACGCCGTCGGCCACCACCCAGCGCGAACCGCCGCGCTGATCTCGGCGAACCGCGGGCAGGGGTGCTTACCGATTCCCCGGCTGAGCCGTTCCGCGGACGCCGGGCGACGTCCCGACCGCGCCGCGAGTCGACGTCCGTCACCGGGGCGCCCGGCCGCCCCGGTGCGCGCCGCACAGCTCCCGCAGCGCGGACGCCGTCGGGGTGCCGGGGGCGGCGGTGTAGACGAGGACCACCTCGTCCGGGTCGCCGGTCATCTGGAGCGCCTCCCAGGAGAACTCCAGCCGGTCGTGCGGCGGCCCGCAGCGCAGGACGACCGTCGCGTGCGTGGTCTCCAGGACGTGCTGCTCGGACCAGAGCCGCCTGAAGTCGGCGCTGTGAGCGGCGAGATCACCGATCTCCCTGGCCAGCTCGCGGTCTTGGGGCCGTTTGCCGGTCTCGGTCCGCAGATACGACACCGCCTCCCTGGCCTTCGCCTCCCAGTCGACGTACAGCCAACGGGCGTACGGATCGACGAAGATGAGCCGCCCGACGGTCCGCTCCGCGACGGGGACCCGCCCGAAGTCGACGAACACCCTCGCCGCCGGCCGGTTCCACGCCAGCACCGCGCCTCCCCGGCCCACCAGGTAGGCGGGCGTGTCGGTCATCGAGTCCAGGACGCGCTGCACGCTCGGCCGCACGCCCCGCCCGCCACTGACCGCACCGTTTCTGCCAGTTGCGTCAGCTCTGTCGGCGCCGTCGGCTCCGGCGGCAGGTCGCGCCAGACTCCGCAGATAGCGCCGCTCGCCCGTGCTCAGCCGCAGCGCGTCGGCCACCGCGTCCAGGACGGCGTCCGACACCCTGGACGCCTGTCCGCGTTCGAGGCGGATGTAGTGCTCGACGCTGACCGCCGCGAGCGCCGCTATCTCCTCACGGCGCAGCCCGCTCACCCGTCTGACCCCGTGGTCGGGCAGCCCCACGTCCCCGGGGCGGAGCCGGGCCCGGCGGGAGATCAGGAAGTCGCGTAACGCGTCGGAGGTGTCCATGCCCCGCATGCTGGCCGTCGATCTCCGAACCCGCCAGTACACCACCCACCCCGTGCGCCTCGTCCAGGGCACGGTGTGACCTCCCTGCGGCGCCCCGTCCGCCCCATCCTCGGAGTGCGCCTCCGCCACCGGGGGCACCCATGGCGCCGCCGGCCGGTCCGGGGACGCCCTGTCGAAAGGACGCAGCAGGTGACGCACACGACACGGGCCCGCAAGCGCCGAACGGCCTCCGCGATCGGCGTACTCGTAGCAGTGATCGGCCTGACCGCTGGGACCGCCGTGACGGCGTCGGCGACGACGGACGCCGCCAAGAAGTGCTTCGCCGAGGCCTACTACGAGGGAAAGTGGATCAAGGTCGAGGTGGCGTGCGGCTGATCCGACGTTCCGGCCGGCCACGGCCGGCGCCACCCGGGCCGACTTCCTGACGGACGCGGCCCGGAGCGGACACCGGGGACTCGCACCCCGGGCTCGTCCGGGGGAGCGGACGGATCGTCACCGATCCGTCCGCGAGCGCCCCAAGGCCCTCGTGCCGGTCCCGTCGCGCCTCGCCGACCACTCGGACGGGCACGCGAAGGAGCTTCCCATGGGGCGGGAACCGCCCCCCTCTCCACGTTCCATCGCCCTCTGCCGATCCGTCAGTCCGGGCCAGGCACGCCCGCCGCCGTCCCCACCCCGTCACCAGCCTCCGCCGCCTCCGCCTCCGCCTCCGCCCCCGTCACCTCCGCCTCGGCCGTCGCCTCCGTCACCTCCGTCCCGGCCGCCGCCTCCGCCGCCGTCCCCGCCCCCTCGTCCGCCGTCGCCGTGTCCTTCACCGGAACCGGAACCGTGCCCGGAGCCCGACCCTCGACCGTCCTCTCCGCCGCGGCCCTCTCCGTCACCGTCGTCGTCCCCCTCCCGGCCGCCGTCGCCGCCCCCGCGCGGGGGTTCCTCGGTCTGCGGGGGCGTGGTCGTGGTGAGTGAGCAGGGCCTGCCGTCGACCCGGACCCCGGAGAGCCACCCGCCGTCGGGGGAGCCGCTCAGCGCGAGGCCGAGGTCGAGCGCGGCGTCCGCAGCCACGGCGGCTGCGTCCGGTCCCGCGGTCACCCGGACCACGCGCCCGTCCCGGACCGCACGGCCGCCCCGGACGCCGTGGATCTCCACCCCGCGCGCCAGCACGAAGGTCACGGACCAGCCCCCTTCGAGGGCCCGCCCCGCCCGCAGTACGAGCGCCGCCTCGACGGGGTCCGCCCAGGGGTCCCGCACACCGAACAGGGCGCGGCAGACCGCGTCGGCCGGCGGCGGGGGAGCGGGCCGTGCCGAGTCGTCGCCGGCCGGGACAGGGGTGTTGTCGCCCGCGGGCCGCACGGACGACCCGCGTCCCGTCTCCCGCCCCGGCCCGTGACCGGGCCTCTCCGGGCCAGAGGGATCGGCCGAGGGCGAGGCCGTGAGCCCGCCGCCGTGGAACTCGGCGCCGACACCGGCCTTCGGCGTCGAACCGCCGTCGCGTGGGCTGTCGCACCACACGCAGGCCCCGGTCACCACCAGCACCAGGGCGACGGCGGTGCCGGCCACCAGGAGCGGCCGGTCCCCCCGGTCGACGGGGGCCCCGGCCCGACGCCGGCCCGCGGGGACGGGCGACGGCGACGGCACCGCGACCGTGGGCGCCGCCGCGAGCTGCCGGCGCCGTCGCGCCACATACGTACGGCCCTTCCAGCGCAGCGCCGCCGCCGCGATCACCGGCGAGAGCGGGGCGCCGTCGAGGCTGAGACAGGTGAAGGCGGTACGGCACTCCGCGCAGGTGTCGAGGTGCTGGAGGAGACCGACGGGGGTGGACGGCGCGCTCTCCCGCGCGGTGGCGTCCAGGAGCCCGGCGTACGAGCGGCAGACCGGGTCGGCGAGGTGGAGTCCGTGGGCCAGCCGGCAGCGCTCCCTGAACTCCTCGCGCACCCGGTCGACTTCCGTGGCGACCTCGACGCTCCGCCGGCCGAGGCGGCGCGCGAGTTCGTCGACGGGCACGCCTTCCACGCCGCTCCACCAGAGGAGTTCGGCGTCGTCCGCGCCCATCGCCCGCAGCCCCCGCACCGCGAGCGGCTGCGGGTCGGCCCACCCGCCCCGGTCGGCGCCCTCCGTGTCGAACCAGGTCAGCAGATCCGGGGCGAGGAGCCGCTGCCCCGCCGGGGTCGCGGCCCACCCCGCCGCCGTGTCCAGGACCGTCTGGACGGCGACCGGAACGCTCGGCAGGCCGTCGAGCCACGAGCGGTCCCCACGCGGCGCGCAACCGCCGAACCGTACGACCTGGTCGGCGAGTTCGACGGCCGCCGCCCGGTCACGGGTGCACAGGCCCGCGTAGGCGAGGACCGGGCCGCGCCGGTCCTCCCAGAGCCGCAGTCCGATGACGGGATCGCGCGGCGCGCTCTCGATGACGGAGTGCCGCTCCGGCGGACGGGAAGGAAGCCAGTTCGACAAGGTTCCTCTTTCATGGACAGCCCGGGAACGCACGGCAGTCGGCAGGCCGGAGAAGAAGGTCGAAAGATGTACCGCCGCACCCGGAATTCCGTGACGGCGGGCACCTCGTGCGCCGCGACGCACCTTGGCACGACCCTTCGACCCAGGCAAAACCGGCTGACCGCCCGCATTTCAGTTCCGTAACGGCCGCGTGAGGAAAGGGAGTTGGCCGCGAGAGCCGTTCCCTTGCCGCCCGGCGGACTTCTCCGTGACGCGACCCGTGGTCCCTGCACGGTTCTTTTCCACGGCTGAATACGCGGTTCCCCTGACGTCTGTTCAACTGCCCGCCTACGGGCGGTAGTCGCTCCGGGGCGCGTCCCGCGAGACGTTCACCGAATTGCGCGGGATTCAGTAGGAGGCGCGACCGGCGAATGGCTACCTACTGTAGGCGGGTTGAGGGCGGCTGGAGTGGCGGAGGCCGATCAGTCGGCCGGCGGGACGGTCCGGTGGGCAGGCGCGCTGGTCCTCGGCGACGGTGGCGGGAGCCTGCGACACGGGGACGCGGGCAGCCCTCGGTCGGGCCTGTTGTCGCAGGCCAACTGCTCATGAGCCACGATCAGTTGACCCTGCCGCTCGGCGCCCTCCCGCACGGCGCGGTGCGACCCGCCTCGCGCCTCCCGTCACGTTCACAGCCCCCGATCCCCTAATAAAGCGGACCTATGCGAGCAGAACATGCCCGCGCCCAGGTCATCCACAAAGAGTTCGCCGCACGCGCGGATTCGAGTGGTGGCGGCCCGGTGTGTGGTCGCAGGATGGCGAACGCCTCCGATGCGATCCAGGGAAAGAACGGACGCAATTCCCCCACCCCTGGAGCGAGTTACGGAGAGACCGCTCCCGGCGAGCGAGCCCGGAGAACGCGGTCACCGCAGAGAGAGGAAATTCGTCCCCATGCAGTTCACGACGAGAAGGACCAGGGTCGCGGTCGCCTCGGGCGCCGGCGTCCTCGGATTCGTCTTCCTTGCCTCCCTGATGGCAGGCACCGCGGATGCCGACACCCCCGGCGACGGCTCCCACTGCGCCTACAATGTCGGCAGCAAGGAAAAGGAGTGCTTCGGCACCGAGACCGAGGCGCGGGCTTTCGCCACCCAGCAGATCAAGGACAACGCCGCCAGCGCCCAGACCGGGGTCCAGCAGCCCAGCGACGTGGTGATCGGCACCCTGTTCGAGCACTGGCGCTACGGCGGCAGGTCGATCACCCTCTGGGGCAGCCACCCCTGCCACAGCGACGGCAAGGCCGACTTCTACTTCAACCTCCCCGAGGAGTGGAAGGGCCGGGTCTCCTCCGTGCAGGGCTGGGCCGAGTGCGACCTCGTGCTGCACTCCCGGCCCTACCTGGAGGGCGCCGCCTCCGCACCGCTCAAGGAGCTGACGCCCGTCATCGACGGACCGTTCAACGACCTCGCGCAGTCCATCGAGTTCCGGTGACGGGGGAGCCGGTGCGCCCGCACCCACCCGCCGCGTCCCGCACCCCGGGACCGAGCCGCGCCGGCAGGTCGCGACGGCGGCTGCGCCTGACCGGCGTCCTCGTCGCGTCCCTCGTCGTCGGCGGCGCGCTGACCGTCCCCACCGCGTGGGCCGACGACGCCCCGCCCACCCCCGCCGAGCTGCTCGCCCGGTGCGACAACGGCACCCGTAAGTGCGTCTTCCACCCCGACGGGCCGCCCGTGAAGGTGGCGGGCCCCACCCGGAAGGTCGGCGACGAGGACTACAACTGCACGGCCCTGGCCCAGCGTTCGGGCATCGGATGGTCGGACACCACCGAGGAGTCCAACAGCCTCGGCCTCTCCATGACCGTCGGCGTGGGGTGGGAGGGCGTCTTCAGCGCGAGCGTCACCACGAGCTTCGAGCACTCCTGGAAGCACGCGGTGACGGAGAGCTCCACCACCTTCGTGGACATCCGTCCCGGTCACGTCGGCTGGGTCACCCGCACGCCCGACCTGCAACGCGTCAGCGGAACCTACGAGCTGATCTTCAAGAACCGGTTCCACGGGCACCGCTACTGGTACGTCCCCTTCGAGGTCACGGGTCCGCTGGACACCAGCACCATGGCCCAGCGGACCCGGCCCATGACCGGCGCGGAGCAGGCCGAGCACTGCTGACGGCGGGCGCCACCGGCGTCCCGCAGAAGGGAACACACATCATGCTGCGAACGCGCGACCGCGCTCGACGGGCGAGCACCCTGGCCGCCCTGATGGTGGCGAGCGGCGCCCTCCTCGCCGTGCCGTCGGCGAGGGCGGACGACGGCACGCCGTCGGACGCCGAACTCCTCGGCCGGTGCGACAACGGCACCCGCAAGTGCCTCTTCCACCCGTCGGGCGACCTGACGGTCTTCCCCGGCGCGGCCCACCAGGTCGGTGACGCCGTCTACAACTGCACGGACGACCCGCAGACCTCGTCGCGGACCTGGGAGGACACCACGGGCGAGTCCAACTCGATGGGGGTGTCGCTGCGGGAGGAGTTCGAGCGCAAATTCCCCTTCGGGCCGGTCTTCAAGCTGGCCTTCGAGCAGTCCTACCGGCACACCTGGTCCTCGTCGCACACCGAGAGCCAGACCACGATCCTCAACGTGCCCGCGGGCGAGGTCGGTTGGATCACCAGAGCCCCCAAGCTCCAGAAGGCGAAGGGCACCTACGAGCTGATCTTCAAGGACCGGTTCCGCGGCCACCGCTACTGGTACGTGCCGTTCGAGGCCACCGGCCCCGCCGACGGCGAGACCAGCGTCAAGACGCAGCACTCCCGCGCGATGACGGCCGCGGAACGCGGCATGTACTGCGGATAGGCCGCCCCGTCCCGCAGGCCGCGCCCGGCCGACACCGGGCGCGGTCCGCGGCATGCCCGGCCCGAGCCATGGCCCACCAACTCCGTTCGTGAGCCGGGCCGTTGCGGGTCCGGGCCCTGTCCGGACCGGACCTTCCCCGGCGGGTCGAGCCCGGTTCGATCCGCACCGTGCCGGGCCCGCGGATCATGTCCCGGTCCGTACTGTGCCGGGCCCGCAGACCGCGCTCCGGGTCCGTCCCGCATCCGGTCCGCGGATCATGTCCCGGTCCGTACCGTGCCGGGCCCGCAGACCGCGCTCCGGGTCCGTCCCGCATCCGGTCCGCGGACCACGCCCCCGCCCCCACCGCACCCGGCCGGCCCACCGACGTCCTTCAGTGCCGTCCGACGTCCGGCGCCGTGCCTTCGAGGGCGGTTCCCGACCCCTGCGGTGACAGTCGGCCGTGCGTGCGGTCCGGCGGATACTCCGCCGCCTTGGACAGCGCCGCCAGCACCTGGTTCAGACAAGGAGGTGTCATCAACGTGCTCCACACCGCCGTGAAGTGGGCCGCCGGGGCGTCGACCAGTTCGAGCACGACCAGTCCGCGGGCGCAGTGCGCCGCGTAGGAGAGCGGCTGGAGCATCACCGCGTCCGTGCCGGCGAGCCGGCTGTGCGCGACGCTGAGCCAGGTCTCCCGCACGGCCCGCTCAGGCGGCGCAAGGGCGGCGAGCCGGTGCACGGCACGCCAGTGCCCGGGATGGCTGGAGCGCGGCCAGCTCAGCCACTCGTGGCCGACCAGATCGGCGAGCGCCAGCCGGCCCCGGCCGGCCAGCGGATGCTGCGACCCGACCACCACGCACCACGGCTCGGGGCCCAACTGGTGACTGGCGATCCTGGCGGCAGGGAAGGCGACCTCGAGACCGACGCCCAGATGGACGCTGCCCTCGGCGACGGCGGCCCGCAGACCGAGTTCCGTCCGCTGCTCGCACCGCAGCCGCAGTCCTGGCGCGATGCGCTCCAGCAGCCCGGCGGCGCGCGGCAGCAGCCGGTGGGCCGCCGACGCGGTGTGTCCGACGACGAAGACGACCCCGTCGCGACGGGCCAACTCCCGCGCCTCGACGACCGCTTCGTCCATCGCGTCGAGGATGGGCTGCATCCGCTGCCGCAGCAGCATGCCCGCCTCGGTCAGCCGGACATGGCGGGTGGTGCGCCGGAACAGTTCCACGCCCAGACCCGTCTCCAATGTCCTTACCTGGGAGGACACCGTCTGCTGGGTGAGATGGAGCAGGGTGCCGGCCCGGGTGAAGTTGAGTTCCTGGGCGACCACCATGAACGTTCTCAGCAGACGCATGTCGATCAGGTCGGTGCCTGGTGTCCCGCCGGTCATGCTTCTCCCTCGGCTGGGTGCGGATGGTGCTTCGCCCGTCGGTACGGGTGCTCGGGAGTGCTCGCTCACCCGCGCGGGACCGCGCGTTCGGACACCGGGGTGCCCGATCGGCACGAAAGGCCGCTGAACCGGGCCGCGAACGCGTCCGCGCGGGCCGGTCGCCCACCCGGGTCGCGACGGTCATCGGACCTCGTCGGTACGGCGAATCCGCAGGTCGGAACGGTCATGACCGCACGGAGGGCGAGGGTGGAGGGAGCCGGGGGCGGGAGCGGCGCGGTCCCTCGGCGGGCGGCACCTGGCGGTGCCGGGTGCGGGCCCATTCGATCACCGTTCATGAGCGTTCCACCGGCCGGGCGGCGACGGAGTGTCAGGGGCGCGGGACCGGGGCGGAGGGCCGCACCGGCCGGGTCACGGCACGGGCACGGTGGTGACGTGGACCCCGGCCGCGGCGATGGCGTCGAGGCCACCACCGCGCGCGCCCTCGTCCGTGATCAGATGGTCGACATCGCCGGCCGGGCAGATGCGGGCGAAGGTGGCCCGGCCGACCTTGCTGCCGTCCGCGACCACCAGGACCGTCTCGCCGCTGGTGACGAAGGCCCGGTTGGTCGACGCCTCCAACTGGTCGTGGGTGGTGCAGCCGTGCGCCGCGCTGACACCGTCCACCCCGAGCACCGTGACGTCGGTGTGGTACTCGGCGAGCGCCTTCTCGGCCGCCGGTCCCACCAGTTCCCAGGTCCTGCTGCGCGCGTGGCCGCCGACCACGACGAGCGACACCTCGGTGTGCGGCACCAACTGGGCGGCGATGTCCAGGGCGTTGGTGACGATGGTGAGCGGACCGCGCTCGGCGAGCAGCCGGGCCACCTCCGCCGTCGTGGTGCCGCCGGTCAGTCCGACGACCGCGCCCCTCGGGATCAGTTCGACGGCCGCCTCGGCTATCGCCCGCTTCTGCGCGCGCGCCCTGCCCGCCCTGCGCACCGGGGGCGTCTCGTCGTACTCCTCACCGGCGACCGCTCCGCCGTGGGTGCGCCGCAGCACCCGCTGGTCGTCCAGGTACTGGAGGTCGCGTCGCACGGTGGCGGGGGAGACGTGCAGCAGATCGGACAACTCCACGACGTTCGCGCCGCCTTGGGCCACCACGTGCTCGACTATGCGCGAATGGCGCTCGGTTCTCAGCATGCGGCGCCCGTCCTCGTCGATGGCCCCGGTCACACCCAGCGACACCGGACCGCCCCCTTCCCTCGCACGGACACAGCGGGAACTCGCCCGCGTGAAACGGGTGTTCAGGCCTCTGGCGGGTTGGACTGTACCTGTTCGAGCTATCGGACGCCGCCGAGCGCGAACGGCGGCCAGGGGAGGGGCAGGAGGCCCCTGTCGACCAGGTCACGCGCGAATCTGCGCAGTCTCATCACCGTGTGAACAGTTTCAAGCACTTGACGTGATCGATTCTGCTCTGTTTACTCCCTTGCACACCGGGGAGCAAAAACCCGGTCCAGAGGTGCACCCAGCCGGTAGGCGCCGCTCGGCGACGCGAGCCCGGACCGAGTCGCCAGGCCGCCCACGGCGGCTGAGGCGGGGATGCATCCGCGCACGAGGGAGCTCGGCCCATGAGCCTGGTACGCGTTCGTCGGCGCGGCGGTCGGGGCCGCCAGGTCTCCCGCCGTCCGTCGAGAGTCCCCGCCGCCTCTTTTACGGGTGGCGCCGGATAGCGATTTAACAGACGCTCAGATGCTCCTTGGCCGCTGCATCGATATGGCGTTCCGGTGAGAAAACGCTTTCGTCCGCCACCGTCACTCCGAAGCGCCCCACTTCGATGCCGAGCGCCTTATGTCCTGTTTTTCGGAACCCGGCCCCTGTAAGGCATCGAAATACTCAGTCCCGTTGATCACTTCAACAGGATGTGGACGGCCGAACGTGAATACGGCATTACAGTTGGGTGATTATTGCCGTCCTTTGAGGCACCGTCACGGGAAAGTGACGGAAGGCCGGAGGCGCGGCACCGGAGTGGTCGCTGGAGCGAAAGGTCTGCCGATGGTGGGGTGCGGTCATCCCGACGCTTCGTGGCCCCCGGTCCCGGGATCGGGGACGGGGACGGCCGCCCCCGGCCGCGGGCGGACCGCGGGGACGTCCGGTCCCCTGGTCCCGCGCGGCTGCCGGCCGTGGAACCGGCGGGCCTGTCCATGAGCGAGCGCACGCGCGACGAGCGCATCTCGATCCTGCTCAAACTCCTCTCGCAGCGAGGGGAGCTGAAGGTCTGCTCGCTGCCCGCGATCCTGGGCGCCTCCGGTGCCACGGTCCGCAGGGACCTCGCCGTCATGGAGGAGAAGGGCCTCATCAGACGCTCGTACGGCAAGGTCACCGCGGCCCGCAGCAGCGCCGAACTCCCGGTCAGCCTGCGGCACTCGCTGAACATCGAGGCCAAGCGCCGCATCGGCGCCCTCGCGTCGTCGCTGATCCCCTACCGGCCGCTCACCCTGGCCCTCAGCGGCGGCAGCACCGTCCGCTCGGTCGCCAGGAACCTCGCGGGCCGGGCGGATCTGACGGTGGTGACCAACAGCCTGGACACCGCGGCCTCGCTGCTGTCCCGGCAGGCGGTCGAGGTGGTCGTGACCGGCGGCCACGCGCGCCCGCTCTCCAACGACCTGGTCGGGAAGGCGGCCGAGAAGTCGCTGCGCTCCCACCGCTTCGACTACGCGATCGTCGGCGCGGACGGCGTCAGCCTGGAGACCGGCATCACCCGGCACAGCGGCAGCGGCGCGAGCATCGACCGGATCATGATGGAGCAGGCCGATCACCGGATCGTCGTCGCCGACAGCTCCAAGCTGGGCAGAGCGCACGCGGCGAAGATCGCCGACCTGGACACCGTGCAGGCGATCGTGACGGACTCGCACGCCGATCCCGCCCTCGTCGCCGCGCTCCGCAGGATCGGCCTGGCCGTGACCCTGGTCGTGGTGCCGCCCAGCGCCAGGAAATGACCGCGCGGCTCTCGTGGGCCGGGTTGCGGCGGGCCGCGTGCCACCATCCAGGGTTCCACCACCGCGGGTGCGGGCGTCGAGACCCGCGGCCTCCACCTCGCAGGGCCGGCACCCCGCACCCGCCGCCGCCCCACGACCGTCCGCCCGCTTGCACGCCGCGCGATTCCGCGCGGCGGTTCTCGACGACGCTCCGGGACGCCCGGACGCCCGGTTCCACAGCCAGGGAGAGCCCCCACCATGAGCATGGCGACCACAGCGTCACCCGGCCCGCGTCCGGCGCGGTGACGCCCCGCATGTCACCGACCGGCTTCGCACCCCACGGCCGCGCCCTGCCGCCAGGGGACGCCGAGATCCTGCGCGACCTGCGCGGCGGCCACGGCTCCCTCCTCGCCCTGCTCCACCAGCGCCACCGCGGCGCGGCCCTCGCCTACGCGTCGACCTGCACCCCCTCACCCGACCTCGCGGACTCCCTGGTGACCGGCGCCTTCACCCGGCTGCGCGACCGGGTCGCCTCCCCGCGCCGCCTCGACGAGGGACGGCACGCCGGCTGCGTCCGGCTCCAACTGCTCGAATCCGTACGGCTCGACGCGGTGACGGCGGCGGTCAGGGCACCCGGCTCCTTCCACCGGCCCTTCGTCGACTGGCTCCGGGACGGCGCCGTGTGGCCGCTGGCCCAGGACGACCGCTGGACCCTCGCCTACGAGACGCTGCCCGCCGGACCGCGCTGCCTGCTCTGGCACTCCCTCGTCGAACGCGACGACACCCCGGCACTCGCCGCGATCAGCGGCCTGGCACCCGCCGATCTGACCATCGCGCTGCGGCGCGCGGAACAAGCGCTGCGCCACTCCCGCTCCGCACTGCACACCGAGCGACTCGACGGCGCCGACTGCGCGCCCTTCCTCGACCACCTCACCCGGCGCCCTGACGCACCCCTGTCGCCCCCGGTCGTCGAACATCTGCGCAGATGCCGGCGGTGCCGTGCCGTGCACGAGGAACTCGGCGAACTGCCCGCCCGCGCCGCCCGCCATCTGCCGCCGCGTCTGCTGGGCTGGTGGCCGAGCGAGGAGTACGCCCGCGCCAAGGCCCGCCGACGCGCCCCGGGGCCCCTGGCGACGGTGACGCCCCTCGCGCCCAGGGCGTCCGCGCGGACCGGCACCCGTTCCGGTGCCACCCCGGCCGCCCGGCACCGGCGCGCGCGGTGCGGGAGATGGTGCGCGCTCGTCCTGCGCACCGTGCGCAGAATGGCGTGGCGGGCGGTGGTGCTGGTGCTCGTCGCGGGCGCGGTCGTCGGGGGGCTGCTGGCCGAGCACACCACGGACCGGTGGTCCGCCGGGGGAGGGGGTGCCACCGCGCCCGCTCAGGACCCGCGCGCGCCGCTGCGGGCCGACCGGCCCATCGCCGCCGACCGGTTCGCCTCCGCGCAGGGGACCCTGGAGTTCCCCACCGACGCCCCCGGCGCCCGACGGCTCCCCGACGGCGCCTCGCTCGTCTACGAGCGGGTGCGCTTCGGCGGGCGGGACCTGGACCGGCTGATCGCCGAGGTCGCCCGGGTCACCCGGCGCCCGGCACGCCTGGAGTTCCGGCTCGGCGGCGGCCCGCGCGACGAACTCTGGACCACCATGGCCCTGTCGGCCGGACAGCGACCGCACGCGGTGGCGGCGGGGGTCCGCCCTCTGACAGGACGCCACGATCTGCGGGTCACGGCCCGCTGCGCGGGCGCCGGTTCATGCGCCGAACTGTTCTCCTTCCACCTGGCGACCGGCTGAGCCGACCGCCCCGCCCACCAACACCTCACCCGGCCATCCGGCGTGTCGCGAACGTCGTTCCCGCGCGCGTCCGACAGGGGCGGTGCGACGCCACGGGCATCCGTTTGTCCGCGCCATTCCGAACTGCTCACCCGGCCTGAACAATCGCCTGCCAGGCACGGCCGAAAAATGCCCCGCGGGCCATCCCCGAAGGCGCGTCCCTTTCCACTCGGGCAGCCTTTCCGGTCGCGACGGAAAAACCTGAAGAATAACCACCGTCGCTCAACTCCACACGCTGACCTGCGGCGGGTTCAGGTGGAAACGCGGGCCGAGCCGAAAAGGGGACTGCCGGAACGGAATCACCCACAGAAGTCGGCAGCGCCACCCGGCGCGTAAACCGGTCAACCGTTCAATAACGGGGCGCTGTCAACAGGGCGGAAAGCAGCGGTACGCAGTTGTACAGTTCACGACTGACAGCGCCACGGGAATCACCACCCCGCGGGGACAACGCCCTCCCCGTCGGCGGTCCCGCGCGTCACAGACCGGGGCGTCGGGCCGGGAATGCGTCGGCGCGTCAGCGGAACTCCCCCTCGAAGCTGCCGCCCCGCTCCCGCCCGATGCCCCCCTCACCCCCCCTCTCGCTTCTCGCCTCATCCCTCTCCTTGTCCCTCCCCGTCACTCCAGGCCCGTTCTCCGAGGAAGTCATGCCAGCTCGTGTGTCTCCCGCCCGCCCGGCCGCCCTCCACCGCGCCCCCCGCCGTACGACGTCACTGGAGCGGACGCTGCGCCACCAGGTCCACGCGCCGGTCGTGATCCCCGTCGTCGCCCAGGCCGTCCTGCTGGTGGCGGCCGTGATCGCCTCGACGACCACCCGGCTCCCGGCGGCCACGCTGCTCGCGGCGGTCGCGGTCGGCGGGTTCCTCGCCGCCCTGACGGCGGCCCACCGGGCGCGGACCGCGGTGACGTCCCTGCGGCGGACGTTCGACGACCTCAGGGAGGCCGATCTCGACACGATCACCGAGGCCGCCCACACGCTCGACAGATCCGTGCGCCGAGCGGTGCGCGACCTCTGCGAGCGGGACCAGCCGCCCGCCACCGAGGGGCCCGGAGCACCCACCCCCGAACGTCACGGCCAGCCCGCCTCCGAACACCCCGCCCCGCCCGTCCCCGGCAACGCGGCCCCGGCCGTCCCCGAGAACGCCGGCCCGCCCGTCCCCCGGAACGCCGCTGCCTCCGCCCCCGATGGCGCCGCTCCGTCCCGGTCGGGCGACCCCGCCGAGGGGGTGGTCCGGCTCCTCGACGGCCTCCGGGACGACGCCACCACCGCCCTGGCCCGTGTGCGCGACGACGCGCCGAACGAAATCGTGCGCCACCTCCAACGCCATGTGACGCAGCGTCGACTCAGCACTATTGGGAGGGCATTGCACGCGCTCTCCGCCGTGCAGTGGCTCACCGACGAACCCGTGCTGCTGGACGAGATCTACCGCGTCGACCACCTGGTCACCCGGATGCGGCGGCTGGTGGAGAGCAGGGCGGTGCTCAGCGCCGAGCCGCTGCGCCGAGGGCGCCGGCCGGTCGACGTGACCACGGTGCTGCGCGGCGCGGTCTCCGAGGCCACGCAGTATCCGCGGGCGATCGTCGAGGGCGGTCCTGACGGCACCGACCTGGCCCTCCCCGGGCATGTGGGCCCCGATCTGGCCCATCTGCTCGCCGAGTTGGTCGACAACGCCTGCGACAACTCCGACCCGGCCACGCTGGTCCACCTACGGGCCAGGCGGGTCGAGGGCGGTCTGGCGATCGAGGTCGAGGACCGGGCCGCACCGATGAGCCCGCAACGCCGGGCGCGGCTGAACGCGCTCCTGCGGGAGCCCGAGGGGCCCGACGCGGGCGAGCAGGTCCGCAAGGGACAGCTCGGGCTGCTCACGGTGGCGAGGATCGCCCGCAGGCACGGCGTCCGCGTCCACCTCCTCGCGAACGCGTCGGACGGCACGACGGCCCTGGTGACCGTCCCCGCCGCCCTGCTCGTCGACGCCCAGCCGCCCGCCCCCGTCCGCATCCCCCTGCCGCTCAGGTCGGTCGGACCAGGGCCCGACCTGCTGTCCGGCCGGTCGGGGCGTACGGTCCCGCCCGTCCTCCCGCGACCGCTCCGGTCGTCCCACCACCCGGCCCCGCAGCCCCCGCCCGCCCCCGCCGACGTGCCGTTGCCGCGCCGCACACCCTCGCGGCCGGTCGACGGAGCGCGGTCGGTCGGGAACCCGGGGCGCAAGGATCTGGCGGCGGCGTTCAGGAGAGACCTCCGCGCCACGGACGCGGAAGCCGACGGCGCGTCCGTGCTCCCTCTCGCGCCACCCGGCGACGCCGGGCAGGACGCGGCTCCCGCCCCCCACCGGTGAGCCCACCGGGCCCAGCGGCCCCGAGCCGACAGGAGGCGTCGCTCCGTGCAGCCCTTCATCGACCTCACCCTCGACATCCTCGACCGCCACCCGGCCCCGGGCACCCTGGACGCGCTCCCCGGACCGAGGAACGGCGGGGCCGCACCGGCGCGAGGAGCGGCCCCGCCTCCGGGCACCTGCCCCAGCCGCCGCTGCGGCGGCCGGTTCCTGCTGCGGCACGGCGAGGGCGGCGCGACCGTCTGCGTGGCCTGTTCCGACCTGGCCGACGAACACCACCGGGGCGCCCACGACCAGGCACCCCACGAGTACTGCCCCGCCTGCCCGCCCTGACCGGAACCCAACCGCACACCCATGGTGAGTAGTTCACCCTCCGAAACCATCGACCCCTCGACTCCCACCCGAACCGGATCTAGGGTGACGACGTCCTCCGGGACGCACCACCCGGACCCATCGCCCGACGTCAACACCTCGCGCCCCAGGGGCAGTTGAAGAACCTCAGTTGAACAACCGCAGTCGGAGAACCGCCCACCGCGAGGGCAGCACCGAAGGACCCCCACCTCCCCCCACACGCAAGGGAACACGCATGACCCGAACCTCCCGGTCCGCCCTGGCCTGTGCCGCGCTGGCGCTCACCGCCGCCCTGGCGGTCACCGCGGCTCCCGCCGACGCCGCGGCCCCCATGTCGGACAGCGCGTCGGCCGGCGCCCAGAAGGTCTCCGTACCCGCCTACTTCGCGCCCGGCGCCACCTGGGACCGCCTCAACGGCGGCGCGGGCACCGTCGGCCTCGCCGTCGCGAACCCGAGCAGCGGACCCGGCGGAGGCGACGCGCAGTACACCACGGCGATCAAGGCCGCCCACGCCGCCGGGGTCACCGTCATCGGCTATGTCCGCACCGGCTACTTCGGCTCGACGGGGATCACCACCACGTCGGGCTCCACCGACCCCGCGGAGTGGATGCGCCAGATCAAGGCTGAGGTCGACGTCTGGTACCGGCTCTACGGCACCGCGGGACTCGGCGGCATCTTCTTCGACGAGGGACAGGCGGACTGCGGCCCGTCCAACACCCATGTGAACCGGTACACCGAGCTGCGCGACTACGTCGAGAGCCGCTACGGCGCCTCCGCCGTGGTCGTCGACAACCCCGGCACCGGCGCCGCCCAGTGCTACTCGGCCGCCGCCGACACCCTCGTCACCTTCGAGGGCAGCGCGGCCTCCTACCGCACCTTCCAGCCGCAGGCGTGGGAGGCGGGGGCTGCCGCCGACAAGATCTGGCACCTCGTCTACGACAGCCCGGACGAGACGAGCCTGCGCGAGACGATGGCGCTGAGCCGCAAGCGCAACGCCGGACATGTCTACGTCACCCCGGACACCCTCGCGAACAACCCCTGGGACTCGCTGCCGCCGGAGAGCTACTGGAACACCGAACTGACCCTGGCCCGCTCCACCGGCTGAACCGCGGGACCGCGCGGAACGCCCCGGCCACCGTCAGGGAGACGACGGCGGCCGGGGCGCCCCCGCCTCACCGGCGCCGCGCGCCCGCCCGTGACATGGATCACTGAACGACACACCCCGACCATGGAATGCGCGACCGCACCACATTGCTGCACGCTCCGGGGCTTTGCCGGCAAGGACGCTGGACAGAAACGGTCACGGGGGTCGCAGTCGGCGGACACTCCCCGTCCGCCCCTGCTCCCCGCATCCCCGCTCCGCTCCCTCGTCTCCCCGCCGCTGTCCCCGAAAGGTCCACCTGCACCATGCCACTGGCTCTCCTGGCCCTGGCTGTCGTCGCGTTCGGCATCGGCACGACCGAATTCACCACCATGGGCCTGCTGCCCCAGATAGCCGACGGCCTCGGCGTCTCCGTCCCCCAAGCGGGCAACCTCGTCTCCGCCTACGCCCTCGGCGTCGTCATCGGCGCCCCCGTGCTGACCGGCATCGGCGCGCGGATCCCGCACAAGCGCCTCCTGCTCCTGCTGTCCGGCCTGTTCGTGATCGGCAACGCCGCCTCCGCCGTCGCCCCCACCTTCGGCCTGATGTTCGCCGCCCGCTTCCTCGCCGGACTCCCGCACGGAGCCCTGTTCGGCGTGGGCGCCGTCGTCGCCTCCCGGCTGGTCGCCCCCGACCGCGCGGCCCGCGCCGTCTCCCGCGTCTTCCTCGGGCTGACCATCGCCAACATCGTCGGCGTCCCGGCCGGCACCGCGCTCGGCCAGCAACTGGGCTGGCGGTGGGCGTACTGCGCGGTCGCCGTCATCGGCCTCGTCGCCCTCGCCGGGCTCGCCGCCTTCGTGCCCCACCAGCCCAGGGGAGAGCAGTCCGGCATCCGCCACGAACTGCGCGCCATGGGCAACCGGCAGGTCGCCATCGGCCTGGCCACGGCCGTGGTCGGCTTCGGCGGGTTCTTCGCCGTCTACAGCTACCTCGTCCCCATGCTCACGCACCTGACGGGCATCTCCGACTCCTCCACCACCCTGGTCCTCGCGCTCTACGGCGTCGGCATGACCCTGGGCACCCTGGTCGCGGGACCCCTCACCGACCGCGCGCTGCGCCCCACGCTGTACGCCGGGATCGCGCTGCTCGCCGCCGCGCTGGTGACGCTCTACTTCACGATCCACAGCACCTGGCCCGCCCTCGTGACGGTCACGTTCATCGGCGCGATGGGCTCCCTCATCACCACGCCCGTCCAGATGCTGCTCATGGTCAACGCGAAGAACGCCCCCACCATGGCGGCGGCCTCCAACCACTCGGCCTTCAACCTCGCCAACGCGGCCGGAGCCTGGCTCGGCGGTCTCGTCATCACGGCGGGCTGGGGCTGGGCCGCCCCCACCCTGGTCGGCGCGGCCCTCGCCGTCGCGGGACTCGGGCTCGCCGTCACCGGCGGCCTGATGGACCGGGGCGGCCGCCCCTCCGAGGTGATCACGTCGTCGAGGCCGACGGCGGACGCCACCGAGCCGAACCTGAACTGAACCGTCCCCCTCCGGGCCCGCGCGACCCGCGCGGGCACCCGAGGCGGGCCGCCGCCGATCCGTCGCCGATCCGCCGCTGACGGGCAACAGGCGGTGGACATAAGGGGATTCGGGCCCGGCGGGACCGGGGATGCCATAGAGTGCGGCCACTGATCTCGGGGGTGGGGACCGGGGGCACCAGGGAAGTCGTCGCGGGGGAACAGGGCACGTCGACGCCCTCGCGCGGTCGTCAGGCGCCGAACCGTACGCGCCGCGCACCGCGCGAATCGGCCGCACCGCGCCCCACCCTCACCCGTCCGCGCCCCCGGACGCTTCGCGCTCGGCGACAACGGGAGGGGTTCGGTATGAACACGGCACGGGGGTACTTACCGGTCGGGAGAGCGCCGGGTGACGTCACCCGCTACCTCTGCGCGGCGGCCTACCTCGACGACGCCTTCGCCGACCGCGTCGTGGAGGACGTCCTCGCCGACGAGGCGAGCGCCGCCGTCCCCGCGCCCGGCGTCGACCTGGTGGCCGTCGTCCGACACAGCCTGGCGGCCCAAACGCTCCACAACCGCCGCGATCTGCGCCTGACCGTCTCCTTCCTCCTGGTGGCGGTCACCGCCCCGCTGTGGCTCGCCCTGGTGGCACTGGTCTTCAGAATCCCCCGGCGCCCGGCGACCGGCCGCGACCGTGCCGTCCGCGATCGTGCCGCCCGCGGCCAACGCCTGTCCGCAGGCAGTTTGTTGACGAGCATCGGGACCGCGGCCGGGCTCCTGGTGGTCATCACGCTCTGCGCCGGCCTCACCGCCTCGTCGCTGCCGCTGTCCGGATTCACCGGCTGGCTGCTCGGCGCCTATCTGCACGGCGTCCCGGCCGCCCTCGCCTTCCTCGCCGCGGTGACCTACGCGTACGCCACCGTCGTCGACCACGATCTCGACGTCGACCTGCTGCTGCGCACCGGGCTGACCCGCGAGGCGTTCGACCCGGCGGACGCGCCCGCCCCGCCCCCGCAGGAGTGGATCGCCGGGCGGCTCACCGCCCTCGCCGAGGCGCGCGACGGCAACGTCACCGTGTACAGCGGCTACTCCCCGTGGGTCGGCTACCCCGAGGCACTCTCCGAGTGGCCGCTGACCGTCCCGCTGCTGCCCGCCGAGGACGCCCTCGGCAGGAAGGACGGCGCCGGGGGACCGCGGCCGTTCACCGTCCCCGACCTCGTCGCCCACGTCCGCGCACAGCTCCACGAGATCGCCGGCCACCACGACGCCACCCCCGGGGCGGCCACGACCGGCGGCCGGCCCCAGGACACCCCCGACCAGGCCGACTTCCTCGGCTTCCTCGGCTCCCTCGGCTCCCTCGTCGTCGAGGACCGGATCTTCGTGAAGGGCACGACGATCGGCGACGACGAGCGGTTCCTCCGGGAGGAGGCGCTCTCCCCGGCGGCCCGGCTGCCCGCCGACGCGGTCGAGCAGATCATGCTCAGCCCCACCGGCACGCTCCGCCACCAGCTCGCGATCCACCTGCCGCTGTGGGGCGGCGACATCGTCCCGACCGTCTTCCTGCACTTCGCCACCGTGGGAAGGACGCTCCATCTGCGGGTCGTCAACCACCTGCTCGGCCCGGTGCGCGCCGAGTACCACGCCGTCGACCGGCTGCGCGGGCCCCTCGCCGAGGACGCGCGACGGGCCCTGTTCGTCGACGCCCTCCGCCACACCGGCGCCAAGCTCATCGCCGCGCCGCGGCGCGCCGACCGGCAGTCACGCTTCGACGCCCACCACGACCAGTGGATGGCGGACGAGATCAAGGCCATGGAGCAGGACCCCGAGTACGACTTCGGCGCCCGCACGAGCATCAGGGCGCTGGCGCTCAGCCCCGAGTACCACGACTACTTCCAACTCGTGGACGCCCAACAGATCCTCTCCCTGGTGCAGCGCCACACCCTGCTGGCCGTCCGAGAGTTCCTCGACGCCCGCGGCTGGGACACCACCGACCTCCGCGACCAGCAGCAGACCATCCTCAACCAGGGCGTCATCCAGCAGGGCGGGCTCAGCATCGTCGGCAACCAGGCGGTCGGCCCCGACGCGACCGCCACCCAGCACCTCCCCCGGCAGGGCGGTGCGGGCGCCCCCGGCCCGACGGCCCGTCCCACCCAGTAGAAGGGGCTCCACCATGCGTGACGACGACCGACGGCAGGACCCCCCGGTCAACAACGGGCTCATGATCAGCGGCGGCACCCACTACGTGGGCAACCAGGCCGTCGGCCCCGGTGCCCAGGCGATCTCGGGACCGGTCTCCTTCCAGCTCCAGGACCCCGAGCGGACCACCGAACTCCTCGTGCGGGTCGAGCGGTTGCTCCAGGCCCACCTGGCCGAACTCGCCGACCCCGCGTCCACCACCCGTGAACTGCGGCGCCTGCGCGAGGAACTCGGAGAGCCGCAGCCCCAACCCACCGTGATCCAGCGCGCCTTGACCCGCCTCAACGACTTCGTCCAGCCCGTCACCCCGCTCGTCGTCGCCGTCGGCGAACTCACCAGGTCCGTGCAGGGCCTGCTGCCCCCGGGCCACTGAGCCGACGGCGTCAGGGGTTCAGCGCACCCGCTATCCGGTCGAGGTCGTCGAGGAGCGCGGCCAGCCGGCCGTCCGGGACCGTCCGGATCATGCGGGCCTCGATCGCGTAGACGTCCGCCTGCGCGGCCCGCAGCCGACCCTCACCCTCGTCGGTGAGGGTCGCCGGGCGGGCGCGGCCGGTCTCGGCGACGTCCGGGCGGGTGAGCAGGCCGCTGTCCTGGAGCCCCCGCAGGACGACGTTCATGGACTGGCGGGTGACGAAGGTGGCACGCGCCAGCTCGGCGTTGGAGAGACCGGGGCGGGCGGCGAGCACCTCGAGGCACGCGTACTGGGGCACGGTCAGACCGTGCGCGCGCAGCGCCTGGTCCATGGCGCCGCGCAGCGCCGCGTGCGCCTTCTTGAGCCGGTAGCCCACATGGTCGAGGACGCTGTCGGCCGGGTGCGGCGGTTCCACCTGAGCTCTCTCCGTCATGTTCGTATTTTGACACCCGCCGGGGCGTGCCCTAGCGTCATGAATGTCAAAGTCCTGACATTGATTCGAGGAGTCCACCATGACCGTCCGCATCGAAGGACCCGACTTCGTGGCCCTCCAGGTCCGCGACGTGGAAGCCGCCGCCGCGTTCTGCGAGCACCACCTCGGCCTGCGGCGCGCCCCCGCCTCGCCGCCCGGCGCCGTCGTCTTCGACACCAAGCCCATCCCGATGGCCGTCAGGCAGCCGCTGCCCGGCACTGACCTGGACGCCGGCCGCCCCGGCCTCGGCGTGGCCCTCTGGTTCGCCACCTCCGACGCCCACGCCCTGCACGACCGGCTCACCACGTCAGGCGTCGAGATCCTCACCCCGGTCACCGACAGCCCGTTCGGCCCGATGTTCTCCTTCACCGGCCCGGAGGGCTACGTCCTGACGGCCCACGGAGCCTGACCGGTGCCCGCCGCCTCCCTCACCCCCGCGGGGCCGTTCTCCCTGGCCGCGTCGATCCGGTTCCTGGAAGGCTTCACCCCCGCCGCCCACGACCAGGATCACGACCGGGTCCTGCGCCTGGCCTTCCCCGCCGACGACGCCCACGGCGTGATCGGCTGCGCCCTGCGCCAGAAGGAGGCGGCGGCCGGCGGGCCCCCCGCCCCGGTGCGCGCCGAGTTCACCGTCCACCCCGGCCCCGACGCCACCCCGGCAGGCGCCGCGCGCGCCCAGATCGCCCGCATCGTCTCGCTGGACGTCGACGGCTCGGGCTTCGCGGCCGTCGGCGAGCACGACCCGGTCGTCGCGAGCCTGCTGGCCCAGTACCCGGGACTGCGCCCGGTCCTCTTCTGCTCCCCCTACGAGGCCGCCGCCTGGGCCGTCATCGGCCACCGCGTCCGCATGACCCAGGCAGCCGCCGTCAAGGCCAGGATCGCCCGCGACCACGGCCGCGCCGTCGACGTGGCGGGCCGGCGACTGCACGCCTTCCCCACCCCCGAGGCGCTGCGCCGCCTGCGCGACGTCCCCGGCCTGACCGACGTCAAGGTGGCCCGCCTGCACGCGATCGCCGAGGCGGCCCTGGACGGCGAGCTGGACGCCGGGGCCCTGCGCGCGCTGCCCGCCGACGAGGCCCTGCGCACCCTGCGACGGCTGCCCGGCATCGGCCCGTTCTCGGCGGAACTCGTCCTGATCCGCGGCGCCGGGCACCCGGACGTCTTCCCCGTCACCGAATCCCGGCTGCACCGGGCCATGGCCACCGAGTACGGCCTCGACGCGGCCGCCGCCGGCGACCCCGCCGCACTGGCCGGGATCGCCGACGGCTGGCGCCCGTTCCGCAGCTGGGTCGGGCTGCTCCTGCGCGCCCGCGCACAGGAGCGCGGGCCGGCCCGCTGACCCGCGCGGCAACCGGTTCCTACCGGCGCACCAGAAGCGAGGTGACGCGCAGCCGGCCGCTGTGGATCCACACGTCCGAGTACTCCACCGGGCGGTCGTCGGCGAGATAGGTGACCTGCTGGAGGTACTGCACGGGCGCGCCCTCGTCGAGCGCGAGCGCCTCGGCGACCTCCGCCGTGGCGGCCTCCGCGCCGAACGTCCGGCGGGCCGTGGCGATCTTCAGACCGTAGGTGCCCTCCAGGACGCCGAAGAGGCTGGACGCCGTGAAGTCGACCTCCTCGATGCCCGGGGCGAGGTCGGTGCGCACGAAGTTGGAGAGCAGCGCCACCGGGCCCTCGTCGGTGGCGCGCACCCGGGTCAGGCTCAGCACCGGCGTGCCGGGCGCGAGATCCAGCAGCGCGGCGACGGGCCGGGGCGGGACGATCAGCGAGCACTCGCGGACCGTGGTCGTGGTGACGACGCCCTGGCTGGCGAAGTCCTCGGAGAGGGTGCTCAGCTTCTGGGCGATGGCCGGTTCGATCGTCGTCGAGGTGACGAAGGTGCCGCGCCCGCGCACCTGCCGCAGCAGCCCCTCCTCGATCAGGGTGGTCAGGGCCCGGCGCAGGGTGCCGCGGCTGACGCCGAACTCCTGGGCCAGTTCGGGTTCGCTCTTGAGGCGATAGTGCGCCGGCCACTCGCCGCCGGCGATCCGCAGCCGGATGTGTTCCGAGATCTGGACATGGATCGCCGTGGGGACATCCCGCTGGATGCCCGGAAGTCCCCGTTCGTCGGCCGTCACAGTCGTCGCATCTCCTTCTCGCGTCGGGCCGGAGGAGTCGGACGGCTCCGGCCTCGGGTGGGCCGTGCCCCGGCCGCGGGCGGCGGCCGGGGCACGGTGGTGAGGGCAGGTCAGTAGCTGGCCGTCGACTCGTCCCCGGTGTCGGTGATGATCGACAGACCGGCGCTGGTGCCGAGCAGCGAGGCTCCCGCCCGCAGCAGGGCCAGGCCCTGCCGGTAGCTCTTGATGGAGCCGGACGCCTTGACCCGGACCCCGTCGCGCGCCCGCTCGACAAGGTAGCCCACGCTCGCCGGGTTCGCCGTCTCGATCTGTCCGCTGCTGGCGTTCTTCAGGAAGGCGGCGCCCGCCTCCATGGACAGTTCGACGGCGGCCTCCTTCTCCGCGTCGGTCAGCAGGGGCAGTTCGAGCATGACCTTGACGGGCAGTCCGCTCGCGCGGACGACCCCGGCGATGTCCTCGCGGAAGTCGTCGAAGCGACCGCTCTTGAGCCAGCCGATCTGCACGCCCATGTCGAGCTGGTCGGCGCCGAGCCTGGCTATCTCGGCGGCCTCGGCCGCCTTGCCCGCGCTGGTCATCACGCCGACGGTGGGGAAGTCGAGCGCGGAGGCGACCTCGACGCCGGTGCCGCGCAGTTCGGCGACGACGACGGGCAGCCAGGAGGCGGGCACCATGGCCGCGTTGAAGCCGTGCGTGACGGCCTCCCTGGCGTGGGCGATCATCTCGTCGCGCGACGCGTCCGGGTCGATCTTGGTGTGCTGGATGTAGGGCGCCAACTCGGCCGGGGTCAGCGTGAGTTCGGAGGCGGTGACGGTGGTTTCGGACATGGGGTGTTCTCCCTGGGATCGAATGCGGCGGGGCGGCCGGCCGGCAGAGGCCGGTCCGCTCGGTCGGGGCCGCCGCGTGGTGACGTCCGCCGGTGCGGCGGAGCCGGTGGCGGGTGGTGCGCGGCGCGGGCCGCGCGGGCCGTCGGGCGGGTGGTGCGCAGCCGGCGACGGGTGAGGTCGCTCAGACCTTGGACGCGTACTGCTCGGGGACGACGACGCCCTCGCCGCCGAACCAGCGCGGCGCGTCGACCCCGCAGAACAGGCCGATGTTGCCCCAGGGCTCGAAGGCCCCGGTGCGCACGACGACCTTGGCCTGCCGGGCGAGGCCGCCGAGCACCTCGGCGTGCGGGCGGGTGGTGAACTCGGCGCCGGTGAACCGCTCGCGCAGCCACGCGTCCAGCCGCGGGTTGTGGGTGGGGACGTCCTCGGCCCGCACCACGCCCTCCACGACCAGTTCGTCGGCGATCAGACCGAGCACGGTCCGCAGGTCGGGCAGGTTCTCGGCGAGCGCGAGATCGACGCGGTGCGCGTCGCGCGGCACGGGGAAGCCCGCGTCGACGACCAGCAGCAGATCGGTGTGGCCGAGAGTGGCGAGGGCCCCGCTCAGTTCGGCGTTGAGGATGCCGGAGCGCTTCATCGGTCGGTTTCCTTTCGTGGGGTCATGCGGTTCGTGAGGTCACGGGGTCGTGCCGGGGGACGACGGGGGAGGGGCGGCGGCTGTCGGCGGTCAGGCGGCGGCCCGCTTCGTCCCGGTGGCCAGCGCCATCACGGACTCCTCGGTGGCGTCCGCGGTGTCGACGACCGCCACCAGGCGGCCCTCGCTCATGACGGCGATCCGGTCGGTGAGGGTGAGGAGTTCGGGCAGGTCGGAGGAGGAGCAGAGGATCGCGAGCCCCTCCTCGGCGAGCCCGAAGAGCCGCGCGTAGATCTCCGCCTTGGCGCCGATGTCCACGCCCCGGGTGGGTTCGTCGAGGATCAGCACCCCGGGGTCGATGGCCAGCCAGCGGCCCAGCACCGCCTTCTGCTGGTTGCCGCCCGACAGGCTGGTGATGGGCTGGCCCATGGTGGCCGTCTTCACCCGCAGCCGCTCCGCCTGTTCCGCGGCTGCGGAGTCGAAGGCGCGACGGCGCAGCAGACCGAGCCGGCTGAACGTCCTCGTGGTGAGTGCGCCGACGTTCTCACCGACGCTCATCGTGGTCAGCAGCCCCTGCGCGCGCCGCTCGCCGGGGACGAACGCGAGCCGGCGCTCGACACTGGCGATCGGGTTGCGCCGCTCGTAGGCCCGGCCCAGCAGCTCCACCGTGCCGCCGCTGCCGCGCTCACCGCCGAAGAGGTTGTGCAGCAGCTCCACCCGCCCGGAGTCGGGCAGCCCCGCCACCCCGAGGATCTCACCGGGACGCAGGTCGAAGGAGACACCGGCGTGCCGGCGCCCGCTCAACTCCCGGACCTTGAGCACGGGTTCGGCCGCGCTCCGGTCGGCGGACGGCTCCCGGCGGGTGAACTGGCCGAGCTCGCGGCCGACCATGGCGGCGACCGCCCGCTCGGGCGTGGTGTCGGCGCTGCGCCAGGAGGCGACGTGACCGCCGTCGCGCAGCACCTGGATGTGGTCGGCGAGGCGGAAGACCTCGGGCATGCGGTGCGAGACGTAGAGCATGGTGGTACCGGCCGCCTTGAGCCGGTCCATCAGGGCGAAGAGGCGGTCGGCCTCGGCGGGGGTGAGCATCGCGGTCGGCTCGTCCAGGATCAGCACCCGGCAGCCCCTGGCGACCGACCTGGCCACCACGATGAGCTGCTGGGTGGCGAGGTCCAGGCTCCGCACGGAGGCGCCCGGGTCGAGCGCGAGGTCGAGTTCGTCGAGGAGTTCGGCGGTGCGCTCCACCATGCGGCGCCGCGAGGGGAACCAGCGGCTGCCCGGCTCCACCCCGCTGAGCACGTTCTCCGCCACGCTGCGGTCGGGCAGCAGGGACAGTTCCTGCGGGACGATCGCGACACCGTGGCGGCCCAGCATCGTGCTCGGGTCGAAGGAGGTGACCTCCTCGCCGAAGACGCTCACCCCGCCCTCGCTGGGCGGCTGGAGTCCGGCGAGGATCTTCAGGAGGGTCGACTTGCCCGCGCCGTTCTCCCCGAGCAGCGCGGTGATCTCCCCGGCGGGCACGTCGAAGGAGACGTCGCGCAGGGCACGCACCGGCCCGAAGCTGCGGGACAGACCACGTACCTGGATGGCGGGGTCGGCCGGCATCAGTCCTCCACCGTGGCGTCGGAGAGGTTGGCGCGGGTGATGAACTGGGCGCCGGTGTCCACTCCGGTGATCTTCGTGCCCTTGGTGAGGAAGTCGTTGAGCACCTTGACGGCCTGGTAGCCCTGCTCGGTCGGGTTCTGGCTGATGGTGAAGTCGAGGACCCCGCGGTCGACGTACTCGGCGGTCTGGGTCAGGAGGTCGAAGCCGCCCATGGCGATGCCGTCCGCGTGCCCCGACCGGGACACCCACTTGGCGGCCGCGGTGGTGGAGCAGCAGTCGAGACCCGCGACGGCGACGACCTTGGACTGCCCGGACATCGTCGACTCGACGGTGTTGTAGGCGGCGTTGGGCTCGTTGCCGACGTTGACGGGGCCGACGATCTTCAGCCCGCTGCCCTTCATGCCCTCCTCGAACCCGGAGAAGCGGTCGTGCGACCAGCCGGCGCCGGTGTCCACGGAGAACACCACGACGGACTTGCCGGCGACGTCGCCCTTGAGCTGCTTGCGCAGCTCCTCGGCCTGCGCCTTGCCCGAGCCCTTGAGGTCCTGGCCGACGAAGCCCATCTGCTCGGAGTCGGGGTTGTCGGTGTTGAAGGAGATGATCGGGATGCCGGCCTTGTACGCCTGGCCGATGACCGGCTTGAGGGCGTCGCTCGACGCGGAGGAGACGGCGAGGCCGTCCACGGCCTTCTGCTGGATGAGGGTCTGTATCTCGGAGACCTGCTTGGCGGCGTCACCGCCGGTGGGGCCGATGAGCGCGACATCGGCGCCCAGCTCCTTGCCGGCCCGCTTCATGCCCACGGAGATCGGCGTGGCGAAGGCCAGGGAGGGGTCGTGGTAGCTCAGCTTGACGCGCATCGGCTTGTGGTCGTCGATCCGCTGCTGGATGTAGTCGGCGAGCTTGAAGGAACCGTCCTTCGAACCGTTCGAGCTGCCCGAGTCGGCGGCGGTGACGGCACCGCATCCGGTCAGGGCGAGGGCCGCGGTGGCGGCCGTGACGGCGGCGAGTGATCTGAGGAGCGTACGCGGGGACATGGTGACTCCTTTGTCGTGTCCGACGGCGGTGCGGTGTGGTGAGGGGCAGGGCAGGGCAGAACGATGTGAGGCGTGAGGCGTGGGGCGGGTGGGGCAAAGGGGTGGGGCGGGACCCGGGCGGTGCCGGGCGCCGGCGGTGCGGGCCGGTCAGGCGCGGCTCTTGCGCCTGCGCTGCCAGGTGTCGGCCGCGACGGCGGCGACGATCACGAGACCGGTGACCACGGTCTGCCAGAAGGACGAGATGCCCTTGATGTTGAGGATGTTCTGCAGCAGGCCGATGAAGGCGACGCCGATGACGGTGCCCCACATCGTGCCCGAGCCGCCGAACAGCGCGGCGCCGCCGATGATGACGGCCGAGATGACGGTGAGTTCGAGGCCCTGGCCGGTCACCCCCTGCACATAGGAGAGGAAGGACAGCCCGAGGACGCCCGCGAGAGCGGCGGTGAACCCGGAGAGCACGAACGCGGCGAGCTTGACCCGCTTGACGTTGACGCCGACCAGCCGGGCCGCCTCCTGATTGCCGCCCACCGCGTAGGTGTTGAAGCCGAAGCGGGAGCGGGCCAGGAGCACCACGCCGACGGCGGCGACGGCGGCGAAGAACACGAACTGCATGGGCACGACGCCGAACAGCCGCCCCTGACCGAGCAGGTTGAACTCGGCGACGCCCGGCTTGGACGAACTCAGCGAGATCGGGGCGCCGTCGGAGATGAGCAGGGCGACACCCCGGAAGACGCTGAGGGTGCCCAGGGTGACGATGAAGGAGGGGACGCCGAGGACCACCACGGCCAGCCCGTTGACGAGCCCGGCCAGGACGCCGACGGCCAGTCCGACGAGCATCGCCGCGGGCCAGCTCCAGCCGTCCGAGATCAGCATGCCGGTGGAGATGGCGGAGAGCGCGTAGGTGGAGCCGACCGAGAGGTCGATCTCGCCGTTGAGGATCACGAAGGTCACGCCGACGGCCATGATGCCGATCTGCGCGATCTGCTGGCCCACCGAGAGCAGGTTGTCGGACTGGGCGAAGGTCGGCGAGAGCACGGTGCCCAGCAGGAACAGCAGTACCAGCGCGGCGAACACCCCCGCCTCGCGGGCGTGCAGCAGCCGGCGCAGCGCCGACGGGAGCTGCCGGGCGGAGTCGGGGCCCGGCGACGCCGCCGGTGCGGGTGAGGTGGACGTGGTCAGAGTCACGAGGCGTTTCCAATCCGGGCGTTCAGCTGGTCTCTGGTGGGAAGGGCGGGGATGACGCCCGCGACGGAGACGGTGTGGGCGCCGGCCGCGGCGGCGAACCCGGCCGCCTCGGCGACGGGTCGGCCCTCGGCCAGGGCGACGGCCAGGGCGGCGGTGAAGGAGTCGCCCGCACCCGTGGTGTCGACGACGGACCTCGCCCGCAGCGGCGGCACGGCGGTGACGCCCGACGCCTCGGCGACGAGCGCCCCCTGACCGCCCCGGGTGAGCAGGGCGACCCCGCCGGTGCGCTCGCGCAGGGCGCTGACCAGTTCCTCGTCGTCGAGCCGGTGCTCCGCGTCGAGGCCGAGGAGGACGGGTGCCTCCGTCTGGTTCGGGGTGATCACGTCGATCAGCGGCCAGCACGCGTCGGGCAGCGGCCGGGCGGGCGCCGGATTGAGCAGGGTGCGGGTGCCGTTCTCACGGCCGGCACGGAGCGCGGCGACGACGGCGTCCTCGGGGATCTCCATCGAGACGATCAGGATGTCGGCGGCGGCGATCTCGGCGCGGAAGCCCTCGACGGCGGCGGCGTCCAGCTCGTCGAGGGCGCCGGGGGCGATGGCGATGCGGTTCTCCCCGGACGGCTCGACCAGGATGAACCCGACCATGGTGGGTGCCCCGGCGGTCAGCACCCGCGAGGCGTCGACCCCTTCCGCCCGCCACAGCTCGTGTGCCGCGCGGCCGAAGTCGTCGTCACCGACCGCGGTGAGGAGCGCGACCTCGGCGCCCAGCCGGGCGGCGGCGACGGCCTGGTTGCTGCCCTTGCCACCGGGGCCGGGAGCGAAGGTACCGCCGGAGACGGTCTCGCCCGCGGCGGGCGCCTTGGGGACCCGCATGGTCAGGCCGGCGCCATAACTTCCGACAACCGCGATCTTCATCGACACACCACTTTGTGTATGGACAACCATGGACAAGCGAGAGCGTAGGTACAGGGATGTCCATAGTCAACGGGTGTGCAGGAAGTGTTTTTCAGGCCGTCGACGGCAGACTTTCGGACAACGGCAGGCCAGCTGACCACGCGGCCGGGGCGACGAGCGCGACCGCCACGCGGCGCGTGGGAGGGACGGCGGACGCCGCCCTCGGCGCCTTCGCGGGGGCGCAGGGGATGTCAGGGGGGGGCGGCATGCGCGAGGTGACGGCGATGCGCACGGAGGCGGGTACCTCCACGGCGTCTTCCGGGACTGCGCCGTCCTCCGCCGCGCCTTCCGCGGCGTCGTCCGTGACTCGCCGGACGCGGACGGGCCGTCCCGGCAGAACCGGGACGGCCCGAACGTGGAGAGGGTGCGCGTCAGCAGCTGAGGTTGCCGCCCGGGTCGACACCCAGGATCTGCGTGAAGCGCTGGTAGTTGTCGATCCGGCTCTGGACCTGCGTCGGATTGCCGCCGTCGCACTCCAGGCTGCCGTTGATGGACCGGATGGTCTGCCCGAACCCCGCGCTGTTGACCATCGCGTTGTGCGCGGTCATCGTGCCGGGCCCGTTCTGCGTGTTCCAGTACCACAGGCCCGTTTTCCAGGCCACGGACGCGTCGTTCTGCACCAGGTCCGGATTGTTGAGCAGATCGATGCCGAGCGCGTCCCCCGCGCTCTTGTAGTTGAAGTTCCAGCTGAGCTGGATCGGCCCGCGCCCGTAGTACTTGTCGGTACCGGCCGGGCAGCCGTACGGCTGTGAAGTGTCGCAGTAATGAGGGTAGTTGGCGGTGTTCTGCTCGACGACGTAGACGAGCCCGCCGGTCTCGTGGCCGACGTTGGCGAGGAAGGCCGCGGCCTCCTGCTTCTTCACCGTGTCGCTGCCGGTGTTGCTGAATCCGGGATACGCGCCGAGCGCGTCGGTGAGTCCGCTGTAGGTGTAGAAGGAGTTCCGGCCCGGGAACATCTGGTTGAACTGCGCCTCGCTCACCACGAATTCGGCGGCGGCGGTGGAGGATTCGGCTTTCTGGGCGACGGCGGCCGGAGCGAGCGTCAGCGTACCGAGCGCGGCGGCGGCACCGGTGGCGGCCAGCAGGCCGATTCTGTGGACGTGCACGAGGATGACTCCTGTCGATCGGCGCGTGGGGGGAGTGAGCGGGGAGGACGGGACGCGCGGCCCCGACCCGGCGGTCAGCCGCCGACGTTGACGTCGATGCAGGCGTAGAACGCGTTGTCGGTGTCGGCCACGTTCCAGACGGCGAGGACCTTCTGCTTGCCGCTCAGGGCGCCGAAGTCGACCTGGTGGTCGACCCGCGCGCCCGGCTGGGCGCCCCCGTCGTCGAAGAGGGCGATGCGCTGACCGGCCACGTAGTACTCCCAGGTGCTCGTGGAGTGGCGCGCGGTGAGCTGCCAGGAGAACGTGGTGCTCTTCGCCACCGGGGTGACGGTCCAGCCCTTGCTGTCGTCGTCGAGGTCGGCGAACCGGCTGTTGCCGCCGCTGCAACTGGTCAGCCCCTTGGGGCCCTCGACGCTCTGCGGCTCATAGGTGATGTCCCCGCAGGAGACCGTGGAGGCGGCGCACTGCGCCTGCCGGCTGGGCGGGTCGGAGATGTAGCCGTGCGCGCTCGCCGACGCGGCGGGCAGGCTGACGGCGATGACGGGGGCGAGGGCCGCGCCGATGAGCACGGCGGTCTTGCGTCCCTGGTGCATGCGGAACTCCTTCACTCCAGGCCGCCCCGGTGCGCGCACGGTCGTGTGGGGGACCGTACGAGCGGGCGCGGCCACTCGTGGGTGGGGCCAAGAGGCGCGAAGGTGACGCGCACTCACCGTCCACGCGGGGAGTGAGGAGAGTGGGGTTCGCCTGAGCAACTCCCCATGCGAAGCGGTGAGTTCTGTTGGACTAGACCATACAAGCGGGCGGCTCGACCGTGTCAAGGGTGCGGAGAGGGACAGTCCGCTCGTGTGCGCAGCCGCCCGCGCCGCCGTCGCGTCGCACAGGCGAACAGTCCGTGCGGCCCCGCGGGAAGCGGCTTGTCCGCGCCGTCGGAATCAGGTCAGTGTCGCCGCGGAGGTGTGGACGCGGAAAGGCCGGGGCTCCGGTGCCGTCGGCGATTTTGGCGGGAGAACGTGACACCTGCTCATCTTTCGGCCGGTGGGCCGGATTGGCTGATTCGCGAATCGGTGAAGGCGCCGGACGGGGCGGATCGAGCGGGCCGGCGGAGGTGACCGACATCCGGCGCGCGATCGGTCCCGGTCAGGTCTGCTTATCGGAATAAGGGCACCTGTGCCGTCGAATTACGTTCGAATGTCCGAGAATAAAACATGAGGAAACGGTCATGGTGTGGCCGTCGTGCGGGCTCGGGGGACCAGGGCTAACACGCGTCGTGGGCCGCGGCAAGGGCGCCTGAGTGTGATTGGCCAATTGAAATACATGATCCGTTTAGGCTGAAACTAGGTGCCCAAATATCATTGCTCACGCGGAAGACGCCCGGATACCGTTAATGCGGACCTCGTTCGGCATGAAACAAGCAGGAAACAACTTTCTGCCGAAGGTCTATTTCGCCGGATCTCCCACTCAGGTATAGCGCGGCAAGTGAACATGTGTCGTCGGTTTCGTTGCGCCGTCATGGCGTCGCGGATCCCGGCCCGCCGATGAGACAACGCCGGCGGCCGGGACGGAAATGAGGGTGATGCACAGGTGGATGCTGTCTTCGTCATGCCCGGAACTGTCGCCGCCCCGCGCGGGGGTGTGCTCCGCGACCTCCACAACCGCTACGAGACAGTCCGCGACGCGCTGTCACGCATCGACAAGGCGGCAAGGGGCCTGGGACTGCCCGACATCAGCACCCGGCTGATCGAGGCCGACGCCGACAGCGAGCGCCTCGGCCCCGAGGTCCAGTACCTGGAGATCTTCGCCGTCAGCCTCGCGACGCACCACATGCTGGTCGCCGAGGGCGTCGAGCCCGTCGCGATCGTCGGCCAGAGCATCGGAGAGCTGTGGGCCCTCGCCGCCGCGGGCCACCTCCCGGTCGAGGACGCCGCGCGCCTGGCCGTCGCCCGGTCCCAGGCGCTGACCCGGCACAGCTGGAAGGGGAAGATGCTCGCGGTCGGCGTCGACGGCCGCAGGGCGGAGTCCCTGGCCGGTCTGATCGACCACCCCCACCTGGTGCTCGCCTGCGAGAACGCCCCCCGACAGAGCGTCATCAGCGGCCCGGAGGAGCTGATCCGGCACGTGGAGCGGGTGGCCGACGCGCTCGGCTGGCCGAGCCTCCCGCTGGACGTCCCGCACCCCACGCACACCCCGGCCATGGCACGGGCCGCCCGCGACCTCCGCGAGTCCGCCCCCAGGGGCCCCTACGGCTCGGGGCAGTGGCGGGTGGTCTCCCCCTGGCTCGGCCGCGACGTCGGCGACGACGACCCGGTCGACCTGGTCGCGGGCGCCCTCACCGCCCGGGTCCGGATGCTGCACACCGTCCGCGACCTGCACGCCGCGGGCGCCGACGCCTTCGTGGAGTGCGGCGAGTGGCCCGTCGTCACCAAGTTCGTCGAGGCGTCGATCCCCGGCGTGCGGTGTGTCGTCCCGCTCAGCGAGAGCGACCCGGTCGCGGCCGTCCGCGCGCTGGCCGACGACCCGCAGACGTTCGGCCCGATCCGCCCGCGCCCCCAGCCCCGGCCGAGCGACCGCGTCCTGCCCTCCCCGCGATCGAGCGAACCGGAGCGCACCGGACCACCGGTCGCCGTCGTCGAGGCACCACCCCGGGTCACCGTGTCCGTGACCGCGCCGGTGGCGTACCCGGAACCCGCCGCCGCGCCCGCGCCCGCTCCCGTCGCACAGGCCGTCGTGACCGTGCCGACCGCCCTGCCGGAGCCGGCCGCGCCGTCCTCCGCCGGGCCGGACTACGAGACCGTGCTGGCCGAACTGCGCACGCTCTACGGCGACTTCCTCGGCTACCCGCCCGACCTGCTCGGCGAGGACGACGGCCTGGAGTCCGAACTGGGCGTGGAGTCGCTCAAGCAGGTCACCCTGCTCGGCCGGGTCTCCGACCGCTACGACCTGCCCGATCTCAGGTCGGACTCCTCGCTGCTGACCGCCGGCACGCTGCGCCGGATCGCGGAGAGCGTCGTCCAGCGCCGGGCGGAGGCCTCCGGGTGACCGACGACAGCCTGCGGGGCAAGGTCGCCCTCGTCACGGGCGCCGCGAAGAGCCTCGGCGCGGACATCGTGCGCCGCCTGGCCGAGGGCGGCGCCCATGTGATCGTGAACTACTTCCACTCGGTCGACCGCGCGAAGCTGCTCCAGGAGGAACTGGAACAGGCGGGACACAGCTGCGAGTTCATCCGCGCCTCGGTGGCCAAGCCCAGCGAGATCGACCGCATGTTCGACCTGATCGAGGAGCGCCACGGCGGCCTGGACATCCTGATCAACAACGCGGCCGGCGGAGCGTTCCTGCCGCTGTTCGACATCGACGACACCTACTGGCAGCGGGCGTGGTCCACCAACGTGATGGCGGTCTACCACTGCGCCCGCCGGGCGACCGAGCTGATGAAGGGACGCGACGGCGCGAGCATCCTCTGCCTGTCCAGCGTCGGCGCGCACCAGCCGGTTCCCGGCTACGGACCCGGGGGAGTCACCAAGGCGGCACTGGAGTCCCTGGTCCGCTACCTCGCCCTGGAACTGGCCGGTGAGGGCATCCGCGTCAACACCGTGCTGCTGGGGTCCATCGCCAGCGAGATCGTCGTCAACCTCGACGGCCCGGCGACGGTCGGCCGCGCCGACGCGGTCGACGACCTGATGAACCGCACGCTCTCCACCCCGGAGGCGGCCAGGCTGATCGTGCACCTCCTGCACGAGGACGCCGGGTTCATCACCGGACAGACCCTCGTCGCGGACGGCGGGATCAGCATCGGCGGCATGCAGGGGCTGCGCCTGCACAGCAAACTGGCCGACCGGGTGACCAAGCCGTCCCGCGTCCCGGTCCTGTCGGCGACATCGGCGACATCGGCGACAGCGACATCGGCGACAGCGCCATCGGCGTCAGCGACATCGGCGTCAGCGTCAGCAGTGTCGGCGCCGGCCTCGGCGCGACCGGCGCCGTCGGCACCGGCACCGGCACCGTCGTCCTCGCCGTCGGTGTCCGTCCCGTCCCCCCGGACGTCGGTGTCCGCGTCGGCCCAGGCCCCGGAGCCCGCCGCACCCCCCGCGCCGGCCGCCCCGCCCCCGGCTCCCCGCCCCGAACCGCCGGCGGCCCGACCGCCGGACGAGGCGCTGAGGGAGGCCCTGAACACGGCCCTGAACGGCACACAGGACACGCCGTCAGCCGCGCACGACCGGGACCCGGCACGGGACGAGACACGGCACGAGACACCGCACCGGTCGGAGGCCAAGGCCGTGGAGGCGAACGAGGACGTGGAGCCGCAGGTGGACCTGGACGTGACGGTGGACGCCGCCGCCGACCCCGGCGCCGTTGCGGTCGTCGGACTGGGCCTCGCCCTGCCAGGGGCCAACGACGCGGCCGAGTTCTGGGACCGGCTGCGCGAAGGCGCCCCGCTCTCCAGCGAGCCGTCCTCCTTCGACCTCGCGCACTTCTGGGCGCCCACCCGCGAGGAGACCGACGCCTTCTACGTCCGCGAGGCCGGATACCTCCACGACTTCGTGCCCGACCCCGCCTCCCTCACCGAGCCGGACGGCAACGTCGGCCACCCCGGCTGGCCGCGCACCACCCGCTGGCTGCGGCACTGCGCCGTCCAGGCCCTGGCCGGGGTGCGCCGCCGCCCCACCGACCGCTGGCTCACCGCGACCACCGGCATCCACGACCAGACCGGCCTCGGCCCCCAGGGCGTCGTCCTCGGCGACGAGTACCGGCGCATGGTGCGCGAGGCGATCCCGGCCGACCGGGACGGCGAGTGGCTCGCGGAACTGGCCGACCACGCCATCAGCGCGCACTACGGCGGTGACGGCGGTGACCCGCAGTCCTACCTGCCCGCGTCCGTCGTCCGCAACGCGCTGCGCGGCCTGATCCCCGTCGACACCCAGCACCTGACCCTCGACGCGGCCTGCGCCAGCGGTCTGTTCGCCCTGGACGCGGCGGTCAAGGCGCTGCGCGAGGGCTCCTGCGACCTCGCGCTGGCCGGCGGCACCTCGGTGATCGAACCGATCGGGTTCACCCTGTTCTGCCGCGCCCAGGGCATCTCCATGAGCGGCAGGGTGCGGCCCTTCGACCGCGCCGCCGACGGCACGCTGATCGGCGAGGGCGCCATCGCGCTCGTCCTCAAGCCCTACGCGCGGGCCGTCGCCGACGGCGACCGGGTGCTCGGCGTCATCCGCGGCACGGGACTCGCCGCCGACGGCCGCGGCAAGGGCATCCACGCCCCCGCGACCCGCGGCCAGGAACTGGCCATCGCCCGCGCCTGGGACGACGCGGGCGTCGGCTCCGACGACGTCGACTGGATCGTGGCGCACGGCACCGGCACACCCGTCGGCGACGAGATCGAACTCCGCTCGCTGCTGTCGCGGCTCGGCGAGAGCGACCGGACCTGCCTGCTGACGTCGAACAAACAGGTCTTCGGACACACCGGAGTGCTGGCCGGCCTGGTCTCCGTCGCGCACGCGCTGGTCGCCCTCGACCGCGGAGCGGTCCCCGGGCAGCCCGTGGTGACCGACCCGCATCCGCTGCTGGGCGACGGCAGGCGACTGACCGTGCCGGTGTCGGACGCCCCCTGGCCGGCCGACGCGGCACGCCCCCGGGTCGTCGGAGTGTCGTCGTTCGGGCTCGGCGGCGCCGACGCGCACGTCGTCCTCTCCGACCACGCGCCCCGCTCGGTGCCCCCGCGGCGGCGGGGTGTCGACGTCCGCGACGACCGGGAGGACCTGGTCGTGGTGGGCTGGAACACCCACCTGCCCGGGATGGAGCCCGACCAGGTACCCGCCTGGCTGCGCGGTGAGGGACCGCTCCCGGAGCCGGGCTTCGGGACGCCCTACCCCCTGCCGTCCCCGCGTGACGTGCGGATCCCGCCGCTGACGATGCGGCACATGGACGCCGCCCACCTGATGGTGCTCCAGGCGCTCGGCCCGCTCCTCGAACAGCTCGGCGAGCCCGGCAGGAGCCTGCGGCCCACCACCGCGATCGTGATCGGCTCGACCCTCCCCACCACGCACAACACCCAGGCGGCGCTGCGGGTGCACGCCGCCGAGTGCGCCACCACCTTCGACCTGCTGCCCGACCCGGAGCAGGCCCGGGTGCTCAGGGAGTACCTCGCGAAGGGCATGGCGGAGGCCGAGGGAGTGATCCCCGGCGACCTGAACGAGGACGACTTCACCGGCGCGGTCTCCTGCATCCTCTCCGGCCGGGCCGCCAACTACTACGACTTCCAGGCCCTGGGGACCAGCGTCTACTCCCAGCGCGACTCCGCGCACACCGCCGTCGACCTGGCGCTGCGCCAACTCCGCCACCGGGCCTGCGACATCGCGCTGGTCGGCGCGGTGTGCCTGCGGCCGATCAGCGGCTGGGACCGGCACCTCGACCGGCTGGTGCCGGAGGGCAGGTCCATCGCGGAGGGCGCGGCGGTCCTCGCCGTCGCCCGCCGCTCGACCGCGCTGGAACACGGGTTCCCCATCCTGGGCACGCTCTCCACCGAGGCCGCCGCCCCCGACCCGCGGCGTCCGGCCGCGGCCTCGCACGCGCTGCCGGTGCTGGCCGGCAGCGGACACACCTACCTCTCCCTCGACGCCCTGCTGACGGTCCTCAACGCGGTCGTCACGGAGACGGACACCGTGGTGGGCCCGGCCGCCACCGGCTCACCGGTGATCCGCTTCACCCCACCGACGGACCGACAGACCGACGCCGCCGACGCGACCCACCGGGAGACACCGAGGGAACAGACGCCCACCACCGCCGAACCCGCCTCCCTCGACGCCACCGTCGCGACCGCGGCCCCGGCCACGTCCGAACTCCCCGGTCCCGGCGAGGCGTTCACCGGCCGCCGCCAGACCTTCCGGCTGGTCCCGACCTCACCGCCGCCGCCCACCCGGGGCACCCCGTCCGTCCCGCCGGGCACCGTCGTCCTCACCGACGCCCCCGACCTCGCCGCCGCCGTCACCGGCCAGGACACCGCCGTCTGGTCACCGCGGCCCGGCATCGCGGGCGCCGCCCACGTCCGGCCCGAGGACGCCCGGGACGCGCTGGCCGGGCTGCCGTTCGTCCCCCGGCACATCCGGGTGCTGTCCCGGCTCGCCGCCGACGACGACGGGTGCGACGAGACGGAGGCGGCGCGCGCCGAGGACCTCCAGGACCTCGCGTTCACCACGCTCCAGGCGGCGCTGCCCGCGCTGCGCAACGGCGGCTCGCTCGCCGCGCTCCTGATCGGCGCGCTGCCCGACGAGCTGCCGCCCCCGCTGAGCGGCCTCTTCACCGGCCTGGTCCGCTCCGTGCGCGCGGAGGTCCCGCAGTGCGGCGGGGTGACCCTGCTCAGCGACGCCGCGGACCCCGCGACCGCGCTCGACCAGCTCGCCCGCGCCGCCGGCGCCCAGGAACCGACCCACACCCTCGCCTGCCGCGGCTCCGACTGGCTCGCCCTCGCCGTGGTCGACGACCCGCCGTCGTCGTCCCCGCCGGTCACCCTGCCACCCGGCGCGGTCGTGGTCGCCTTCGGCGGCGCCCGCGGCATCACCCCCGAACTCCTCCACGAGGTGGCGCTGCGCACCGACCGCCCCCACGTGTACGTCATCGGCCGCACCCCGCTGCCGGAGAGCGGCGAACCGCTGCCGCCGCAGGCCGAGTTCATCGCCGCCGAACGCCGACGACGCCCCGACGCCTCCGTCCGCGACCTGCGCCTCGCCTACGAGAAGGCCCAGGCACGCCTCGAAGTGCGCCGCACCGTGGAGCGGCTGACCGCGCTGTGCGGCCAGGACCGGGTCCACCACCGGGTGGGCGACGTCCTGGACGCCGCCCGCACCACCGCCGTCCTCCACGAGATCCTCGACCGGCACGGGCGGATCGACCTGCTCATCAACACCGTCCTCGACCTGCGCTCCCGCGCCCTGCACGCCAAGACCCTCACGGACTTCCGGGCCGTCCGCGCCACCAAGGCAACCGGCTACCGCAACCTGAAGCGGGCCCTGGCCGGACACCCGCCCCTCGTCTGGTGCACCTTCAGCACCCTGGCCACGCTCGCCCCCGCGCCCGGCGACATCGACTACTGCGCCGTCAACGAGTACCTCGCGTACGCGAGCGCCAGGGCGCAGCGGCGCGGACCCGCCGACCGGCACGAGGTCGCGGTCCTGTGGAGCGGCTGGCGCGAGGTCGGCGTCGCCAGCAGCGTCACCATGCGCGAGACCCTCAAACGCAACAAGATGGACGCCTACATCAGCACCGCGCAGGGCCGCGCCCAGTTCCTCTCCGCGGTGACCAGGCCCCCCGCGGGCGGCGTGGCGTTCTTCATCCGCGAGGAGGAACGCGTCCTGCTCGCCCGGCGCGGCATCCGCACCCACGGCGACCGCGCCGTGCCGCGGGCCGAGGCCCCCGACACCCCCGACCCCGCTCCACCGGACCCGGCGCTGACCTCACCGCTCCTGGACGGCGTGCTCTACCGGGGCGACGACTGGGCGGTGTTCACCAAGACCTGGGACCCGCGCACCCTCGCCGAGCGCGACGGCCGCTGGATGCGCCACCACCAGGTCAACGGCGAGTACACCCTGGCGGGAACGTTCACCCTGGAAGCCGCCGCGGCCGCCGCCGCCACCCTCTGCCCCGGGCTGCGCGTCACCGGGTTCCGCTCCCTCGTCTGCCGCTCGTCGATCACCGTCAGGCTCGCGGGACCGCTGCGCACGGTGTCCGTCGAGGCCCGCGTCGTCAGCCGCGACGGCGACCGCGCCGAGGTGGCCGTGCGGATCACCGCGCACCGCATCGGCAAGAACGGCAAGGTGCTGCGCTTCAACGACCTGCTCTGCGAGACCCGGGTGCTGCTCGCCGACCGCTACCCGGCGCTGCCAGGACCGCCCGACTTCTCCGGCCACGAACCCGAACCCGACTTCGCGATGCCCTTCTACTCCCCGAACCCGCCGATCTCCCTCACCGGACCCTTCGCGGGCACCGGGGACTACGCCCGCGGCCCGGACGGCAACAGCGCCCGGTTCCGGTTCGACCACACCGCCTGGGCCCCGGTCCTCGCCGGGACGACCGTGCCGGCGATCCTCCTCGACGCGATGGTCCACCTGTTGCTGCTGCCGCCGCGCGGCGACCTCCCGCCCCTGGTCGGACCGATGGCCGGCCTCGACGAGGTCGACCTCGGCGGACCGGGCGACGACTGCCGGCTCAGCGCACGGCACCCGGTCATCCGGCTGCACGGCGACTTCGCCACCGGGGAACTGACCGCGCTGAGCGGCGAAGGGCAGGTGCTCGCCCGGATATCCGGAGTCAGCGCGCACGCCCTTGACCACAGCGGGGAACTCGTCCGGCCGCGCGGCGACGCGCCACAACCGGTCCGTTCGTGACAGCCGAGGAGACAGCAGTGTTGTGGCAGGACATCACCATCGCCGGAACCGGCGCGTGGATACCGCCGATCCGGCAGAAACACGAGCCCTGGGACAAACCCGTGGACACCCGGGCCCCCTCCATGGCCACCCTCAACGGCTTCACCTCGATCGCCGCCTCCGTGGACAGCACCGCGTCCCAGATGGCCGCCCGCGCCGGTCTGAAGGCCCTGCGCCACGCCGGTGTCACCGGCGCCGACCTCAGCCTGGTGGCGCACGCCAACTTCCAGGACGACGACCACTTCACGCCCGCCACCTATCTGCTGCGGGTCCTCGGCGGCCCCGACACCACCGCCCTGGAGGTGGGCGCCGCGAGCGACGGCGGGGGAGCGGCCCTGGTCGCCGCGGCCGAACACCTCACCGCCCGCCCGGCCGCCAAAGCCGCGCTGGTGACCGCGGGCGTCCGCTTCCTGCCCGAACGGTGGCAGCACGTCGAGGACATGGGCCACCTGGCCGGAGACGCCGGAGCCGCCGCCGTCCTCACCAGGGGAACGGGCTTCGCACGGCTCCTCGCGACCGCCCAGGCCACCCACCCGCAGCTCGAACTGCTCACCCGGGCCCGCAGGATGCCCGACGGCAGCGGCCGGCCGCTCCTGGTCCAGGAGACCGGGTTCATGCCCTACATCGACGTGCTGACGCGATCCACGCGCCGCTGCGTCGAGACCGTCCTCGACGAGACCGGCGTCCGGCCCGAGGACATCGCGCGCGTGGTGCCCATCGCGATCGGCGCCGAGGTGATCGACCTGCTCCTCGGAGCCGCGCCGCTGCGCCTGCGGGCCGCCGACACCACCTGGACCTCCGGCCGCCACCTCGGCCACGCCGGACCGTGCGACGTCCTCGTCGGCCTCGACCGGGAGTTCCGCTCCGGCACGCTGCGCGCCGGACAACACGTCCTCGTCGTCAGTTTCGGCGTCGGCTTCCGCTGGACCACCGCGCTGCTGGAGATCACCCGCGATCTGGTCACCGACGGGCCGTCCGGCCGCTCAACGCAGAAGTGAGGTTCCCCATGACAGACACGACCACGCCCCTCGCCGGGTCGGTCCCGCTCGCCCCGCGCGCGTGGCCGCTGCTGGGCCACGCGCTGCCCCTGCTCCGCGACCCGCTGGCGTTCATCATGTCGCTGTCCGGGTACCGCGAGATGGTCCGCCTCCGGCTCGGCCCGAGCTCCGCCGTGATGATCTGCGACCCGGACCTGACCCGGCAGGTGTTCCTCAACGACCGCACCTTCGACAAGGGCGGCCCGATCTACGACCGGATCCGCGAGGTCATCGGCGACGGCCTCTCCACCTGCGCCTACCCCCTGCACCGCCGTCAGCGACGGCTCTGCCAGCCCTCGTTCCACCCGGCCAGGCTCGCCGGGTACGGCGCGGTGTTCGCGCGGGCCGCGGAGGCGAAGGCGGCCTCCTGGCAGGACGGCGACGTCCTCGACGTCACCCAGGAGATGATGACCCTCACCACCCGCGCCACCATGGAGACGATGTTCAGCGGTGCCCTGCCCGCGGAGACCATGCGCCGCTCCCTGGCCGACACCGCCGTCATCGTCAGCGCGTTCTTCCGCCGCATGATGACCCCGGCCCTGCTGCGCCGGCTGCCGACCCCGCAGAAGCGCCGTTACGACGCCGCCCGCACCCGGCTCGCCGCCACCATCGCCGAGATCATCGCCGAGCGGCGGGCCGACCCGACCGACCACGCCGACCTGCTCTCCACCCTGGTCGCGGCGGTCGACGAGGAGAGCGAGGAGGGCAAGCGGCAGCTCACCGACGCCGAACTCGCCGACGAGGCCCTGACGTTCTTCCTCGGCGGCATGGAGACCACGGCCATCACCCTGGCCTGGGCGATGCACCTGCTCGCCACCGACCCGGACGTCCAGCACCGGCTGAAGGCCGAGACCGACCAGGTCCTCGCGGGCGGCCGACTCGACCCCGCCCACCTGCCCTCCCTCGGCCTGGCCTCCCGGGTCGTCACCGAGACGCTGCGGCTGTACCCGCCCGCCTGGATGATGACCCGCGTCGTCCGCGAGGACGCCGAACTGGGCGGCGTCCGCTTCAAGGGCGGCAGCACCATCGTGCTCAGCCCCTACCTGCTGCACCGCAGGCCCGACCTCTACACCGACCCGGACCGCTTCGACCCGGACCGCTGGCTGGACGGCCAGCCCGACCGCGCCACCTACATCCCGTTCGGCGCGGGCGCCCGCAAGTGCATCGGCGACCAGTTCGCCCTCTCCGAGGCCATCCTCGCGCTGACCGCCATCGTCGACCGCTGGGACCTCTCCCCGGTCGGCGACCAGCCCTTCCGCCCCAAGGTCGAGACCAGCCTCAGCTCACGGGGCCTGCGGCTGCGCCTCACCGCGCGGCGCCGCGACGCGGGCGACGACGGCGCGCGCACCGACGTCGCGCAGCCGCAGTCCGCCGTCGAGCCGCCGACCCGGCCGGGCGCCGCCTGCCCGGTGAAGCACGGGGAGTGACCGCATGAAGCCGCACATCAAACCCCTGGTCAAGCAGCTCCTCGGCGCCCGGGAGATCAGCCTGCACACCGCGGAGCCGGCCGACTCCCTGCACGCGCCCACCCGCCCCTACCCCAACGGTTGGTTCTGCGTGGCCTTCAGCGACGAGCTGCGGGCCGGCGCCCTCACCACCCGGCGGCTCGCGGGCGCCGAGGTCGTCGTCTACCGCACCGCCAAGGGCGTGCTGCGCGCGGTCAGGCCCCAGTGCCCGCACCTCGGGGCCCATCTGGGCGTCGGCGGATCGATCGAGGGCGAGGACATCGTCTGCCCCTTCCACCGCTTCGCGTTCGACCCGTCGGGCAGCTGCGTCCGCACCGGCTACGACCAGCCGCCCCCGAAGGCGTCGCTCACCCAGTACCCGGTCTGCGAGGTCAACGGCTCGATCTACGTCTGGTGGCACGCCCTCGGCGCACCCCCGCACTGGGACGTCCCGACCTTCCCGATGGACGACCGGCAGCCGTTCAGCCACGGCACGTTCGACATCGCGGGCCACCCGCAGGACGTCATGGAGAACGCCTTCGACTGGGGACACCTGCCGGCCCTGCACGGGCTGAAGGAGGTCGACATAGAGGGCCAGCCGGTCACCGGGGAACCCGTCAGCACGGTCACCGCGACCGCCCGCAACACGATGATGCGCGGCTTCCACCAGTCCTACACGCTCACCGTGATCGGGCTGGCCACCATCGCCGCCCGGACGGTCCTGCCCGCGGGCGTCGGGAACCTCTACGTGATGCTCCACGCGACCCCCACGGGACCGGGCCGCATGCAGGTCCGCTTCGGCACCAAGCTGGAGCTGAACGGAGTGCCAGGGGTGCCCGACTGGCTCGGCCGCCCGGCGGCGATGCCGCTGGCCCGGCTGCTCAGCGAGATCCTGCAACGGGTGGGCAGCGTCGACACCGGCGCCGACCTGCTGATGTGGCACCACCAGGAGCACGTGGAGCGTCCCCGGCTCGCCAAGGGCGACGGCCCGATCGGCCGCTACCGGCAGTGGGCGCAGCAGTTCTACACCCAGCCCTCGGGCGACCTGCTCGCCCCGCGGCCCGAACGCTCCGAGGCGGGCCGCTCGCAGGAGTGAGCGCAGGACAGGCCAGGCACCGAAAGAGGGACGACATGGCAGCGGAGAACGGTACCCCAGCCACCGGGCGGCGATTGGCCGTGCTCGGAGCGGGGGTGATGGGGACGGGCATCGCCGCGCTGGCGATCGGGCACGGGATGGCGGTGTCCCTCGCCGACCTCGACCGGCGCCGGCTCGACGAGGCACCGGAGCGCATCGACCACCAGGTGCGCACGGCACGGCTGATGGGCGCGCTGCCCGGCGACACCGAGCCGGGCGATCTCGTCACCGGTCTGTCGCTCGCCGACCTGATGGCCGACGGCACCCGGTTCACGGCGGTGATCGAGGCGGTCACCGAGGATCCCGACACCAAGGCGAAGGTCCTCGCCGACGCCTCCGCGCTGCTCGCGCCCGGCACCCCGGTCATCTCGAACACCTCGGCGATCCCGATCGACGAGCTGGCGCGCGCCACCGTCCGTCCGGTGGACCTGGTGGGCACCCACTTCATGAACCCGCCCTGCCTGATCGGGACGGTCGAGGTCATCCGGGGCACCCACACCGGCGAGGCGACGCTCGACGCGCTGCGCGCCCTGCTGGCGGAGCTGGGCCGGCAGTCCGTCGTGGTCGACGACGCGCCGGGGTTCGTGACCAGCAGGATCCTGCACCCGATGATCAACGACGCGGTGCGGGTGGTGGCGGCGGGCACGGCGAGCGCCGAGTCGGTCGACCGGCTGATGCAGGGCTGCCTCGGGCATCCGACGGGTCCGCTGCGCACCGCGGACCTGATCGGGCTCGACAACCTGGTCGACTCGCTGTGGGTGCTGCACAGCCGGACCGGTGACGAGGGGTGCCGCCCCTGCGACCTGCTGCTGGAGATGGTGCGGGCCGGGCGCCTCGGCCGCAAGAGCGGGCGCGGTTTCTACACGTACGCGTACGAGGGAGAGAAGGCATGACCATGTCATCCGACCGCGCGGTTCCCGAACCCCTGGGCGACGACCCGGGCGACATCGAGAACGAACTGCTGACGTTCCTCGAACTGCGCACCGGGAAACCCTGGTCACCCGACATGGACGTCTTCGGCTCCGGCGGACTCTCCTCGCTCTTCGCCATGGAACTCGTCGTCCACCTGGAGCGGACCTACGGCGTCTCCGTCCGCGGCGCCGACCTCCAGATGGAGCACTTCCGCACCGCGCGGCGGATGACCGCCCTCGTCGACCGGCTCCGCCGTCCCGCCGCGGGCGGCACCGGTGGGTGACGCCGTCGCCGCCGCGGCCGGCGAACTCACCGAGCTGGTCGGCGACCGCGCGGCCGACTGGGACCGCGCGGGCCGGCTGCCCGAGGACCTCGTGCGCGAACTCGCCGCCACCGGCCGTCTCGCCGTCCAGATCCCGGCCCGCCACGGCGGACTGGGCTGGAACAGCGCCGACGGCGGCGAGTTCACCGCCCACACCGGCAGCCTCTGCGGCTCCCTGCGCAGCGTCATGACCAGCCAGGGCATGGCCGCGTGGACCGTGGAACGGCTCGGCGACCCGGCGCAGGCCGCCCAGCTGCTGCCCCGGCTCGCCTCGGGCACGACGGCCGCCGTCGCCTTCAGCGAGCCGCAGGCGGGCAGCGACCTCTCCGCCATCGCCACCACCGCCGCCCTCGACGGCGACACCGTCGTGCTCGACGGCCGCAAGAGCTGGGTGACCGCCGCAGAACAGGCCGACCTGCTCCTCGTCGTCGCCCGCATGGGGGACGCCGGCGCCGTCGTCGTGGTGCCCAGAGAGACCCCCGGGGTCCGGATACGCGCGGTGCCGGACCCGATGGGCTTCCGGGCGGCCGGACACGCGGACATCCTCCTCGACGCCGTACGCCTGCCCGCGACCAGCCTCCTCGGCGGCGGGCACCAGCCACTGCCCCTCCTGGTGACCACCGCCCTGGCCTTCGGACGGCTCTCCGTCGCCTGGGGATGCGTCGGCATCCTGCGCGCCTGCGTCACCGCCGCCGCCCGACACGCCGGCTCCCGAAGCCAGTTCGGCAAGACGCTCGGGGAGCACCAGCTCGTCGCCCGGCACCTGGCCGACCTGTGGACCGGCGAACAGATCGCCACCCGCGCCTGCGAACACGCCAGCCGCGGCTGGGACGAGAACGCGCCCGACCTCGGTACCGCCATCGTCCTGGCGAAACACATCGGCGCCCGGCACGCGGCCCGGGGCGCGGCGACCGCGGCCCAGGTCCTCGCCTCCGCGGCCGCGAGCGACGGCCATGTCGTCGCCCGTGCCTACCGCGACGCCAAACTCACCCAGATCATCGAGGGCACCGACGAGGTCTGCCAACTCGTCCTGGCCGACCACGTCCTCAGGACCCGGGCATGAGCGCCCCCGGCCGGGGGACGCCCCCGCCCGTCAAATGCCTCGTCTGGGACCTCGACAACACCCTCTGGAACGGCACCCTCCTGGAGGGCGACGACGTCGCCCTGGCCGACGGCGTCCGCGACGTCATCACCGGCCTCGACGCCCGCGGCATCCTCCAGTCGGTGTGCAGCCGCAACGACCACGACCCCGCCTGGGCCCGCCTCGAAGCCCTCGGCGTCGCCGAGTACTTCGTCGTCCCGCAGATCGGCTGGGGGCGCAAGTCGGACGCCGTGCGCCGGATCGCCGAACAGCTGAACTTCGCGCCCTCCGCCCTCGCCCTCATCGACGACCAGCCCGCCGAGCGCGCCGAGGTCGCCCACGGCCTCCCGGACGTCCGCTGCTATCCGGCCGAGCACGCCACCACCCTGCTCACCCTGCCCGAGTTCAGCCCCCGGACCGTGACCGTCGACGCGCGCCAGCGCCGCTCCATGTACCAGGCCGGGTTCCGCCGCACCGACGAACAGGCCCGCTTCACCGGCTCCGACGAGGACTTCCTGCGCTCACTCGACCTGGTCCTCGGCATCACCCGCGCCACCCCCGAGGAACTCGCCCGGGTCGAGGAACTGACCCTGCGCACCAGCCAGATGAACGCGACCGGGGTCCACTACCCGGACCACGTCCTGCGCGACCTGCTCGCCGAACCCCGCCACGAGGTCCTGGTGACGACCCTCACCGACCGCTTCGGACCGCACGGCGCCGTGGGCGTGATCCTGCTGGAGAGGCACCCCGGGAGCTGGCACCTCAAACTCCTCGCCACCTCGTGCCGCGTGGTCGCCTTCGGCGTCGGGACGGTCCTGCTGAACTGGCTCTGCGACCAGGCCGCACGGGCCGGCGTCCACCTGCTCGCGGACTTCAGACCCACCGACCGCAACCGCATGATGGAGATCGCCTACCGCTTCGCCGGCTTCGACGACGCCCCCTGCCCCTGCCGGGCCGCGATCCGCGCCGACCCGCACGAGGACGGCTCCGCCTACCCGCACCCGGTCCAGCTGCTGCACCTCGCGGCCGAGCGACGGCAGCCCCCCACCACCCTCCGCCTCAACGCCCCCGACCTCACTGCCCCCGACGTCACCTCCGACGCACGAGGGTGATGCCGTCGGCCACCGGCAGCATGGAGACATCGACCCGCTCGTCGTCCCGCACGACGGCGTTCAGCGCCCGCACCCCCGCGGTGTCCGCGTCGACGGCGAGCGGATCGACGACCCGGCCGAAGAACAACGTGTTGTCCACCACGACGACTCCACCGGGCCGCACCAGCCGCAGCGCCAGCTCGTAATAGCGCGGGTAATTCACTTTGTCGGCGTCGATGAAAACAAGGCCGAAATGGTCCGCGAACCCGGCGGCGAGCATTTTCTCCAACGTGTCCACGGCCGCGCCGATCCGTACGTCGATCCGCTCCGCGACGCCGGCCCGCCGCCAGTGCTCGGCGCCGATCTCGGGCCACCGCTCGGTGATGTCACACGTGATCAGCCGCCCTTCCGCGGGCAGCGCGCGCGCCATGCAGAGCGTGCTGTAACCGGTGAACGTGCCGATCTCCAGCACATCCGTGACCCCGGTGGCCGCGATCAGGAATGCGAGGAACTGGCCCTCCTCCGCCATGACTTGCATGGCCTCGCCGCCGGGCAGCCCGACGGTCAGCAACCGGAGGTCGCGCAGAATGTCGTCCTCCCTGAGCGAGAACTCCCGTACGTATTCGAGAAGTTCAGGACCGGCCGCAATCTGATTCGCCATGGGAAGCAGGCTAGGAGAGCGCAAGTACAAAAACAACAGCGCGTGGACGCACCCCGACCGCCCCGCGCGACCCGCACCGCACCGGAACGGGAGACGGCACGAGCGCCTCGTGCGGTGCCCTTCGGGCCATCGTCACCCCATCGGCGGGCCCCCTGGAGCCGGTGGCGTCAGGCGGGGAGGGAGGCCCAGAAGCCGTTCAGCGCGCTGTCCCGTGAACTGGCGGGACGGCGGGAGGCACCGACACGCCAGAGGCCCGACACGCCATCGATCGGGTGAAGGGTCTGTTCCGAACGCAGCTCGCTGTCCCGAACGCAGCACGGCGTTCGGGACAGCGCACGGCAGGCGGCTTCGTCGAGGCCGGCGGCGCACGCGGTCCGTGCCGCGTCGACACGGACGACGCACGCCCCAAAACGCACGCCCCCAAACTTATGTCCCCGAACGCGCACCCCGGGACGCACGTCCTGGGGTGTCACGACGACGGCCGCTCCGATCAACGCACGCTCGGCGAACCCGTCCTGCCCCCGCTCCTCAAGGGCCGCTCCTCGGGCCCTGATCCCGGCCGCCGGCCGCTGCGGGGCGACAGGACGAGGGTCAGGGGTGCGGCGGTGAAGACGGACGAGTAGGTGCCCACGGTCAGGCCGATGAGGAGGGCGAGGGCGAAGTCGGTGAGGGTGGCGTCGGCGAGGACGAACAGCGCCGCCAGGATGAGCAGCGCGCCCATGCCGGTGTTGACCGTGCGGGGCAGGGTGCCCAGGATCGCCCGGTTCGTCAGACGCGGCAGGGGCGTCGTACGGTCACGCGCGCGGAACTCGCGGACGCGGTCGAAGAGGACGACCGAGTCGTTGACCGAGTAGCCGACGACCGTGAGGAGCGCGGCCAGGAAGACGCCGTCGACCGGCTTGCCGAGCCAGGCGAACGCGCCGACCACGAGGACGGCGTCGTGCGCGAGGGCCACGACCGCGGCCGTCGCGAACCGCCACTGGAAGCGGACCGCGAGATAGCCGAGCTGGGCGAGGAGGGCGAGGGAGAGCGCGATGAGGGCGTTGCGCCGCAGTTCGTCGCCGAGGCTCGGGCCGATCAGTTCGTCCCGCACCTTCCGGGTCTCCCCGCCGAGCCCCGCGACGGTGTCGGTGACGGTGGCCTCGGCGGCAGGCGTCAACGCGTCGGTGCGCACCGTGAGCGACGTCGGTCCCGACGACTGGACGGTCGTGCGGGGGATGCCGGCGTCGGCGAGGGCCTCGCGGGCCCGGTCGGGGGAGACGGGGGAGGCAGTGGAGTACTCCATGAGCCGGCCGCCGGTGAACTCGACGCCGAACGCGAGACCCCGGGTCACGATGCCCGCGCCCGCGAGGACGAGAAGCACCGCGGAGGCGGCCAGCCAGCGTCGGGGCCGGCGCATCAGGAACGGATCGCGGCGCACCAGCCGGTCACGGACCCACCCGGTGTGCGTGATGCCGGTGAGGCGTGGGCGACGCAGGAGCCAGGAGCGGCCGACCGCGTACTCCACGAGCACCTGGGTGATCAGCAGCGCGCTGACCATGGACGCCAGGACCCCGATGCCGAGAGTGACTCCGAATCCCCGCACCGGCCCGGAGGCGAGGAAGAAGAGGAGGGCGGCGGCGATCAGCGTGGTGATGTTGGAGTCCGCGATCGCGGAGAGCGCGCCCCGGTAGCCGGCCCTGAGCGCGGACCGCGGGCTGGGCCTGACCCGGGCGGCGTGCTCCTCGCGGGCCCGTTCGAAGATGAGGACGTTGGCGTCCACGGCCATCCCGAGGGCGAGGACGAACCCGGCGAGCCCCGGCAGCGTCAGGGTCGCGCCGAGCGCGGCGAGCGCCGCGTAGGAGATCAGGCCGTAGCAGGCCAGGGCCGCCGTCGCGAGCAGCCCGGCGAGCCGGTACACGGCGATGACGAACAGCGCCGTCAGGGCCGTTCCGACGACGGCCGCCCAGGCCGCGGCCCTGATGGCGCTCTCGCCCAGCGTGGCGCCGACGACGCGCTGCTCCACCGTCTCCACCGGCGTCGGCAGTGCTCCGCCCGCGACGAGAAGGGCGAGTTCGCGGGCCTCGGCGTCGTCGAAGGAGCCGTTGATCTGCGTGGTGCCGCCCTGGATGCCCGCTCCGCACGGGACGGACGGGGCGACCTGCGGCGCCGAGATGATCTTGTCGTCCAGGACGATGGCGATCCGGCGCCGCGGATCGTCGGCCTGGTGGCAGGCGGCCTGTGCGGTGAGCTGCGCCCAGCGGCCCCGGCCTGCCTCGGTGAAGTCGACGGTGACATGCCACCCGGCGCCGCTCTCCTGGTCGAAGCGGGCGTCGGCGCCCTCGACGTCCCGGCCGGTCAGTTGCGGTGCCGTCAGCCTCAGCGGCCGGCCGGACTCGTCGGGCAGGGTCAGCTCACCGTCCTCCGCGGACCCGCCGGACTCCTCGGCCCGGTCCCCGTCCGCCAGCACGGAGTGGACGGTGAGCTGCGCGGTCCTGCCCAGCACGTCGGCGGCCTGCTTCGGATCGTGCACGCCGGGCAGTTCGACGAGGATGCGGTGGTCGCCTGAGCGGACGAGGGTCGGTTCGGCGACGCCGAGCGCGTCGACCCGGCCCCGCAGGACCTCCAGGGTGCGGTCCGTGGCCTCACGGCCGGCGTCCGCCGGCCGGGTCTCCAGCGTGATCTGGGTACCGCCCCGCAGGTCGAGTCCGAGACGGACCGGGGTGGTGAGAGCGATGGCCAGTGATCCGACGATCACGGCGAGGGCGAGCAGCGCGCGGGCGCGCAGCGGGTTCTTCCGGCGTTTCAACACATGCCTCCGGCAGGCACGTCGAGGCGACGGCGCGCGCCGGCCCCGACGGGGAAAAGGGATGGGGTGGGTGTCTCAGACGTCGACAGGGGCCGGAGGAGCCCTGTCGCGATCGTGCCGCGCGCGGCCACGGAACCCGGGCGCCCACCCGTCGGACGCGACGGCGCGCACGCCGGGGCCGGGGACGACCTGGCCGCCGTCGCCTCCCGCGGCCTGCTGGTCCGGCAGGTCCAGCCGCTCGGCGAGCTGGTCGCGCACCGTCCTGACCTGGTGCGGACTGTCGCTCCTGAAGGGACCGTCGGCGTACGGGACGACGTCCTGGTGCGGGCTGCCGGCGGAGGCCGGCACCGAGAGGGACGCCACCGGGTGCGACGCCGGGACGGGCGCCGCGAGCGCCCCCGTCGTCACCAGAGCGACGAACACGACCAGCGCCGTCGCGATCCGGCGACCGGAGGGCAGGAGGGCGCGCTGCACCGAAGGCACGGACCGCTCGCTCCTTCCTCACTGCTCGGGCACGCGGATCTCTACCGGGCGCCGGGCCGGTACGTGTCAGGGCCCGGCAGGGCGACCGCCAGGGCCCCCGGGGGGCGGACGACGGGCCGGCCGGCGGTGCGGGCACCCCGGCCGGACGACGGGTCAGGGCTCGACGATGCCCGCGCGGATCGCGTAGCGCGTCAACGCGAGACGATCGTGCAGGCCGAGCTTGTGCAGCAGGTTCGCCCGGTGGCGGTGCACGGTCTTCAGGCTGATGAACAGCATGTCGGCGATCGACTTCGACGAATGCCCCTCGGCGACCAGCTTGAGGACCTCCTCCTCGCGCGGGGTGAGGAGCTGGTCGTCCTCGCCCTGCCTGGCCCGGTCGAGATAGTGGCGGATCAGCGCGCTCACCGCGCCCGGGTAGAGGAACGGCTCGTCGCGCATCGCGGCCCGGCAGGCGGTGATCAGATCGCGGTCGGCCACCGACTTCAGGACGTAGCCGCACGCCCCCGCCTTCAGCGCCTGGAACAGGTACTGCTCGTTGTCGTGCATGGTCAGCATCAGGACGCGCAGCCCCGGCCTGATGGCCAGCAGCTCCCGGGTGGCCTGCAACCCGGTCAGCCGCGGCATGGCGATGTCGAGGACCGCGAGGTCGATCTCCTGGCGGCGCACCTCCTCGACCGCCTCGGCACCGTCCCCGGCCTCCGCCACGACCTGCAGGTCGGGCTCGTGATCGAGGATCAGCCGCACACCGCGGCGCACCAGGGCGTGGTCGTCGGCGAGCAGGATGCGGATGGGAGCCGGCCCGGCGTCGGAGCGGGCCGGCACGGATTCAGGAGGTTCCGACGGTTCGGAAGCGGACATGGTCAGAACTGCTTTCTGGGGGCAGGGGTGGCGAGGCGGACACGCGTGCCCGCGCCGGGGACCGAGGTGATGTCGAGGGTGGCGCCCGCGAGCAGGGCACGCTCCCGCATGCCCCGGATCCCGGCGCCTTCGAACGCGGAACCGATGCCGCGTCCGTCGTCGGAGATCTCCAGCACCACCGCCTCGCCCGCGCTGCGCAGACCGACCTCGATCCGGCGGGCGTCGGCGTGGCGGGCGGCGTTGGTCAGGCTCTCCTGGGCGACCCGGTACAGGACGAGTTCGCTCTCCTTGTCCAGCTCGGGCAGGACGGCGTCGAGTCGCCGCACGATCGTCAGGCCCGTGTGGGTGGCGAAGTCCTGGGTGAGGGAGGTCAGCGCGCTGACGAGCCCGAGATCGTCCAGGGCGCCAGGCCGCAGGTGACGCACCAGGCGCCGCACCTCGTCCAGGCTCTCGCGCGTGATCTCCTGGGCCTGCCGCAGGTTCTCCCGCAGGGGTCCTGGCGCGTCGTCGGCGGCGTGTTTGAGCACCAGCAGGATGGCGGTCATGCTCTGCCCGACCTCGTCGTGCAACTCCTGCGCGAGACGGCGCCGTTCGGCCTCCTGGGCCAGCAGCGCCTGGGAGCTCGAGGTGGCGCGCTCGTGCTCCAGGCGCTCCAGCATGGCGTTGAACGTCAGGATCAGCTCCGACACGTCACTGCCGCTGCCGACACCGGGCGCCGGCAGCCGCTGGCCGGGGCGGAGCAGATCGACGGTCCCCATCAGCCGGGTCATCCGGCCCAGCGGCGCCAGCCCCCAGTGCAGCAGAACGCCGTTGGCGACGAGCATGACCACCATCCCGACGACCAGGATGACCGCTTCCGTCACCAGCACCGGCACCGAGACCGTGACGGGCGCCCAGAGCAGCAGCGCCGTCGCCGCGCCGAGCACGATCGCGTTCAGCCCGAAGATCCGCCAGAACAGCGACACAGGACAGACGCCTCCCTCAGTGGTCCGACCGCGATCGGTCTTTGCGGTCATCACACCCCGGGGCGGGCGCCGCGGTACCTGGTCGTGATCGATCCGCCCCACAGTCTGCCCCGGCCGGTGCGCCGCGTCGATGGGGCGCAGTACTCATTTCGCCGCCCGCACGGCAGCCACCCGCCGTCCCGCGCGCCCGCCGTGTGGACACCGTGGGCCGGGCAAATGGAGCGCGCGCCCGATGGGTTTCCGGGACGGCGGCGAGCAGAGTCGACGGTGACCGAGCCGCCCGCCGCGACCCGGGGCACCCGGAGCCGCGAGGCCGCCGGGCCCCGAACCGAGCGGGCGGCCACCGCCGCGTCCGTCACGCCCTGGAGAAAGGACATCGTCGTGTCCCTCGACGCTGCCCCGGCCGATCCCCGCCTCGAACGACTGACCCCGGGCGAGGCCCGCCGACGGCTCGAACACGCCCGCTCCAGCCGGACCGCCCAGTTGCGCGCGCTCACCGCGAACGGCCAGGACGCCGACCATCTGACGACGGCCCAGGCGGAGGCGATCCGCCAGGTGCTCAAAGAGATCGACGACGCCTTCACCCGTCTCGACGAGGGCACGTACGGCACCTGCCTGGGCTGTTCGGAAGCCGTCCCCGTCGAGCGCCTGGAGATCCTCCCGCACACCAGTCACTGTGTCCCCTGCCGGCGCCGTGCCACCGCAACGGCCGTCTGACCCGCTCCGATGGCGTCTGCCGCCCTGCTCGAGAGGGGTGCCGTGGTGAACCGACGACTCGCCGAAGACCCCGCTGACCGGGCCGAACCCGTCGGCCGTGTCGATCGTGTCGGCCGTGTCGCGCACCTGTCGCTCGACGACCTCGCCGCGCTGCGCGAGAACCTCCAGGAGCAGCGGCTGTTCCGACAGGAGCAGCTCCAGCAGATCGAGGCGGCGCCACTGACCGGCGACCCGGCCGAGCAGCGCGCCGCCGCCCTGTCGGAGGTGCGGGCCAAACTCACCGCGTCCGCGCGGATGGTCCTGCACGACGTGGAGGCGGCCCTGCGGCGGATGGCGGAGGGCGGATACGGCGTCTGCCATCTGTGCCGCGGCCCGATCGACCGCGACCGTCTGACGGTGGTGCCGCAGGCGAGGTACTGCGCGCGGTGCCAACAGGTGAGGGAGAGCCGGCAGTGACACCGTGGAGCGACCCCCGGCCGCGGCGGCCGGACCCGGAGTGCCGGGAGTGCCGGGACTGCCGGGGCCTCGCCCTCGACCTCGGCAGCGCCCGCACCCGCGTGTGGATCTCGGGACAGCGGTCCATCCTCGACGTCCCCACCGCCTCCTCGCCGGGCGACAGTCCGGTGGGCCCGGTCCGGCGCGGCCGGCTCGTGGACGTCGCCGGCGCGGCCCGCATGCTGAGGAGGACCCTCGGCGACCGGGTCCCGCCGCTCGACCGCCCGCTGGTCGTCGTCACCGTGCCGGTGCTGAGCGGACCACCCCACCGGCAGCGGGTCCGCACCGCCCTCGACGTGCTGCGCCCGCGCGCGGTCGTGCCGGTGACCGCCGCGCGCGCCGTCGCGCTGGCCGCCGACGCGGACCTGTCGAGGCCGCTGCTCGTGGTGGACCTCGGCGCCCAGCTCACCGAGGTGGTGCTGCTCGTCAAGGGCACCGTCTTCGACGCGCGGCGCGCGGAGTCGGGCCTCACGGATCTGTCCACCGCCCGCGACCCGGGAGAGCTGACCGACGCCGTCGTCACCATGATCGCCTCGATGTTCCGTCAGGCCCGCGGCCCGCTCTGCGCGGACGCCCTGGCCCGCGGGGTGCTCGTGGCCGGCGGCGGCGCACTCCGCCCCGAGCTGATCAGCCGGCTCGCGGGCGGACTGCGGGGGCCGGTGCGCACGGTGCCGGCACCGCACACCGCGGCGATCCGCGGCGCGGCGATGATCCTGCACGCCGCCCACACCCACCCCTCGACCCGAGCAGACCGACGAACCGCCCCGCGCTCGGCGTGATCGACGGCGACCGTCGGACGGCTGAGTTCGTTGCGAGCGCCGGCTGTCCGATCGGCGGCGAACCGTCGGCGCCACAGCCGGCTGTCTGACGGCAGCGCCCCTCGGCTCGTTCTGTCCGTCCCGATCCCCTCCTGTGGAAGGAGTCCCGCGGTGCCCGGCCCGGTGCCTCCCGATCAACCGCCCCCCGCCTCCTGGCACCGCCCCGAGCATCCGCTCTCGCTGTGGCGCTGGCGGGGCAATCCGCTGTGCCGCCGCACCGACCGGATCCAGGGCTGGATCGCCCTCGGCCTCCTCGTCCTGGTGCCCTGCCTGGCGGCGGTCACGGCGACCACCGCCCGTGACACGGTGCGCGATCACTACCGTGCCGTCGCCGAACACCAGGCACGGAGCCGGTACTTCACCCCGGCCGTGCTCGTCCACGACGCCCCGCGCCATCCGGAGCCGGGGTCGCCGGAAGCACGCCACACCCGCTATCCGGTGACGGTCCGCTACACCGACCCGCTCGGGCACGAGCGCACCGCCAGGACCGAGGTCGAACCGGGACTGCGCGGAGGCAGCACCACCGGCCTCTGGGTCGACGCGGACGGCTCACCCGCCCGCCCGCCGATGCCCGCCGCCGAGATCCGCAGCCGCGCCCTGGGCTGGGCGCTGCTCGCCTTCGCCGCGGTGACCGTCGCCGGGATCGCGGTGTACGACGGGTGCTGCCGGATACTGCTGCGACGGAACTCCGCCGAGTGGGACGAGGCTTGGGCCCGCACGGGGCCACGCTGGAGCCGCTTTCCGTGAGCCGGGGTCGATGAGCCGGTCCCTTCTCGACGTCGGGCGCGGGTCGCCCGTCACGCCAGGGACCGACCTGCCCGCAGGCGTTCGGCAACGGACCGGACGGGCGTACGCGGGGGATCGGGTCGTGGGCGACGAAGGATAGGCGGCCACCCGCCGGCTTCGCCCCCTGTCACCCCGCCGCCCCTGCCACCCCGCCGCCCGACCGCACCCGCCCCACCGCACCCACCAGGCCCGGTCAGCCCCCGCCGCCCGACCCCCCGTCCCTCGCCCTCAGCGCTTGGTGAGGGCCGTGACCTCCTCGCCTGCCTTTCTCATCGCGTCCTTCGGCTTCGCCTTGCCGACGAGGACGGCCTGTACCTGCTTGGCGACGACCTCGTCGATCTGGGCGCTCTGGGCGAACTGCCAGAACGGGCTGCCGCTCGCCGTCTTGGTGATCTTCTCGGTCCACTCCGTGGTGAAGGTGTCCTTCGCGACCTCGGGAGCGGCCAGGCCCGCGGTGGTGGACGGCGGCAGCGCACGGGCGGCGAAGTACGCGGAGGTGGTGGCGCGGTCGGTGGTGGTGTGCAGCGCGAACTCGGTCGCCGCGTCCTGCCCCTTGCCCTTCACGATCGCGATCACGCCACCCCACAGCAGCGCCCGCGGTGTGTCCCCGGCCTTGAGCACCGGACGCTCCATCGGCTGCATCGCGTCGGCCAGCGTCGTGTCCTTGGACTGGGCGGAGGTCACGCCCTTGCCGATGATCGCGTCGTCGTAGAAGGCGGCCTTGCCCTGCCCGAACAGGGCGCGGGCGTCGAAGCGGTCCACGTCGGCGGCGATCAGCTTCTGGTCGTGCAGCTTCTTGTACCAGGTGACCGCGTCCACCGACGCGTCGTCGCCGATCGTGACCTTCCCGCCGTCGTACAGCGTGCAGCCGAAGGTCTGCATCCACGGGAAGATGTCCTTGAGCTGCGCCACCTTGGTGGCGGCCGCGTACGGCACGACCCCGCCGCCGAGCCCCTTCAGCTCCCGCAGCGCGTCCTCGAACTCCTCGACGGTCGTGGGGTGCTTCTTGATCCCGGCCTTCTCCAGGAGCTTGGCGTTGGCGATGACGCCGATCGAGCCGGTGTTCCACGGCAGCCCGTACTGCGTGCCGTCGTAGACACCGCTTTTCAGCGCCACGTCCGTGTAGCCGCCCTTGCCCGCCACCGAGCCGAGGTCGGCCAGCCTGCCCATCTGCGCCATCGCGGCGAGCCAGGCGATGTCGAGGTGCACCGCGCCCGTCGTCTCGCCGCCGCCCAGCTTGAGGGTGAGCTGGCTCAGGTACTCGTTGTACGGGTAGGAGACCGCGCGGATCTTCGACTTCTCGGCCTTCTCCCACGCCTTGATGATCTTCTCGATGGCGGGCTTGGCGGCCTCCTCGTTCAGCGACCAGGAGGTGAAGTCGAAATTCTTGGACTTCGGGTCGCCGCTGTCGGCCGTGGAGCCGGCGCCGGACGGCGCACAGGCGCCGAGCACACCGGCGCCCGCCGCACCGAGCGCGCCGATGCCGAACATGCGCAGCGCGCCGCGCCGGCTGATGCCAGAGGTGGTCATGATCTCTCCATGGGGAAGTCGGCGGGAGGGAAGGTGATGAGGGGGCGGGACGGGCCCGCGGGTCAGCTCTTGACCGAGCCGGCGGTCATGCCGCCGACGAGGTAGCGCTGAAGGAACATGAAGGCGACGACCACCGGCACGGACACCACCAGCGAGGCCGCCATCAACTGGGGCCAGGCGGTCTGGAACTCGCCGATGTAGGTGGAGACGAGCCCGGGAGGCAGGGTCTGCTTCTCCTTGTCGGCCAGGGTCAGCGCGAAGATGAAGTCGTTCCAGCCGCGGACGAAGGCGAAGAGGCCGGCGGCGATCATCCCCGGCGCGGCCAGCGGCGCCACGATGGAGTGCAGCGTCCGCCACCGGGACGCGCCGTCGATGGACGCCGCCTCCAGCAGCGCGTCGGGGACGGTGTCGAAGATCCCCTTCAGCATCCAGACGCACAGCGGCATGGTGAACGTGGTGAACGAGAGCACCAGGGCGGTGTACGTGTTGAGCAGGCCGAAGCTGGAGAAGACGGCGTACAGCGTCACCAGCAGGAGCGCCTGGGGGAACATCTGCGAGGCCAGCACCAGGTGCATCAGCGAACGCCGCCCCCGGTAGCGGAACTTGGAGAACGAATAGCCCATGTACGTGGCGACGACCACGCTCAGCACGGCGGTGATCGAGGCCACGATGAGCGAGTTGACCATGTACTTGATCAACTGGTCGTTCTCGGCCAGGGCCGTGAAGTTGCCGAGGGTGAGATCGGTGGGGACCAGCTTCGGCGGGAACTGGAAGACCGACTCGGGGGTGCTGAGCGCGGTGGCGAGCAGCCAGTAGACCGGCAGCAGACCGAAGGCGCCGATGACGGCGACCGCGCACCAGGCGGCGATCCGCGAACGCAGCAGGTCCTTGCGCATACGGCGCCGGGTGCCCCGTCCGGCCCGCGCGGTGGACGGCTGCGGCCGTTCGACGGCGGGCAGCGCGGTGGAGGTGGTGGAGGTCATCAGACGTCGCCCTTCCGCTCGGTGATCCTGAGGTAGGCGGCGACGAGGAGGAGCAGGAGCAGCATCCACAGTCCGCCCAGTGCGGTGGCCCGGCCGATGTCGAAGCCGTTGAAGGCGGTCTGGTACACGGCGGTCGCGAACGTCTCGGTGGTGCCGGCGGGCCCGCCGCCGGTGAGCACGTAGATGGTGTCGAAGTGCTGGAAGTTCCAGATGAACTCCAGCAGGAGCACGATCGAGGCGACTCCCCGCACCTGCGGCCAGGTGACGGCGAAGAAGCGCCGGACCGAGCCCGCCCCGTCCATCGAGGCCGCCTCGTGCAGCTCCTTGGGCACGGTCTGCAGACCGGCCAGGAGCATCACCATCATCCACGGGAAGCTGGCCCAGGTCTTGGTGACGATGACGGCGAGCATCGCGGTGCCGGGCCGGCCGAGCCACGCCACGGACTCGTCGATGATCCCGGCCTCCACGAGGACGCCGTTGAGGACCCCGTAGTTCGCGTTGAAGATCCACATCCAGAGGAAGGAGACCACCACACCCGGGATCACCCACGGGAACAGGAACAGACCGCGCAGGAACCCGCTGCCCTTGAGCCCGGTGTTCAGCGCGAGCGCGAGCGCGAAGCCGAGCACGAAGGGGAGGAGCGTCGCGCCGACGGTGAAGACCAGCGTCTGCTCGAGGATGGTGAGGAAGTCGCCGTCCAGCCAGTAGGCGAAGTTGTCCAGGCCGACGAACTCCCGGCCCGGCAGCCGCAGATCCTGCTGGAAGAAGCCGGTGAACAGGGCCGAGAGCAGCGGGTAGAAGATGATCGCCGCGAACAGCGCGAGTCCCGGTGCGGTCAGCAGCAAGGCGAACGCACCGTTGGAGAGGCGTCCCTCGGTCCGGCGGGGCGGGGGCTCCTTCTGGCGTGGTGCGGCCGTACTCATGGCTCTGTCCTCTCGAACGGTTCAAACGGTGGCGGGAGCGCCGGGACCCTGTGTGAACGTCGTCCCCGGTTACGTGAATGCAACTTGCAGCATGCGGGATCGTTCTCCATAACGTGCGATGGCGCAACCCTTTTGGTCGGGGAATCGCCGGTTCCGGCTGGGCCGTTGCATGCGCCCCAGCTGCATCGAACGCACGCATCGCCACACAGCGGCCAGGTCGGTGGCCGCCATCGGAACCTACAGCCAATCCCGCTGACTGAACAGTGGTTGCACAATATGGATGTGATGTACGTTCAAGGTCGCTCCGCCACGGCGCGGAGTATCCGAGCGCCACACCTAGGAGGCCGCACCGTGCGGGAAGAACAGGCCCATTACGACATCGCCGTGATCGGCGGCGGACTGGCGGGAACCTGCGCGGCCATCGCCGCGGCCCGGCTCGGCCGCCGCGTCGCCCTCGTCAACAACCGGCCCGTCCTCGGCGGCAACGCCAGCAGCGAGATCCGCGTCTGGGTCTGCGGCGCCACCGCGCACGGCGTCCACCGCTGGGCCCGCGAGACCGGGATCATGGGCGAGCTGTACACCGAGAACCAGTACCGCAACCCCGAGGGCAACCCCTACTACTGGGACCAGGTCGTCCTCGACGCCGTCCGCGCCGAACCGAACATCGACCTCTACCTCAACACCGACGTGCGCGAGGTCGACGCGAGCGGCCCCGCCGACAGCCGCGAGGTGCACTCCTGCACCGGCTGGATGATGGGCTCGGAGCGCCGCATCACCTTCCACGCCCGCCAGTTCCTCGACTGCACGGGCGACGGCCTGCTCGGCCACCTCGCCGGCGCCCGCTACCGCATAGGACGCGAGGCCCGGACCGAGTTCGACGAGCCCTGGGCGCCGTCCGAGGCGGACGGCGCGCTGCTCGGCTCGACGATCCTCTTCCACACCAGGGACACCGGCCGCCCGGTGAAGTTCGTGCCGCCCGCCCACGCCAAGGACCTGTCGACCACGCCCATCCTGCGCAACCGCATCCTGCGCACCGGGGACAACGGCTGCGACTACTGGTGGATCGAGTGGGGCGGCGAACTCGACACCGTGCACGACAACGAGCGCATCCGCGACGAGCTCCAGTCCGTGATCATGGGGGTCTGGGACCACATCAAGAACTCGGGCCGGTTCGCGGACGCGGCCAACCTCACCCTGGAGTGGGTCGGCAGCCTCCCCGGCAAGCGCGAGTACCGCCGCTTCCTCGGCGACCACGTCCTCACCCAGCAGGACATCCTCCAGCAGCGCCGGTTCGATGACCGGATCGCCTTCGGCGGCTGGTCCGTCGACCTCCACCCCGTCCAGGGCATGTACGCCGACGAGCCGGGCGCCCGCCAGCGGTACGCCGACGGCGTCTTCCACATCCCGCTGCGCTCCCTGTACTCGGCCAACGTCACCAACCTGCACTTCGCCGGGCGCAACATCTCCGCCACCCACATCGCCTTCGGGGCCACCCGCGTCATGGCCACCTGCGCGACCCTCGGCGAGGCCGCCGGCACCGCCGCCGCCCTCTGCGTCGCCGAGGGCCTGACGCCGAGGCAACTCGCCACCGAACGCCCCGATCTGGTGCACCGCACCCTGCTGCGCCAGGACGCCTCCGTGATCGGCCTCGCCGACGAGGACCCCGCCAACCTGGCGCGCACGGCCCGCGTCACCGCCTCCTCCAGCCTGACCGGGCTGGCCGCCGAGCCCACACCGGACACGCCCGGCGTCCCGTACCCCCTCACCCGCGACCTCGCCCTGCTGCTGCCGGTCGACCCCGCGCTCGACACGGTCGACCTCCTCGTCCACGGCGCCCCCGACGACCAGGTCCGCGAACTCACCGTGGAACTGTGGGGCACGGGCCGCCCCGAGAACGCGGTTCCCGCCGACCGGCTCCTCACCACCACGGTCGCCGTCGCCCCCGGCGGCCCGCACTGGGTCACGGCCCGCCTCGACCACCGTCCCGACACCCCCGGCAACGCGATCCTCATCGTCCGCGCCTGCCCGGACACGGCCCTGGTCCTCCTCCCCGAACGGACCGACGGTGTCCTCGCCCTGCGCAGGAAGGCCGAGGGGGACGCGGCCGTCGACCACGACATCCCGGAGGAGGACGGCCAACCGGTCCTGGAGTGGCAGGCCCGCGGGCTGCGCCGGCAGACCTTCGCCTTCCGCGCGGCCCCCGACACCGCGGCGTTCCACCCCGAACGGGCCGTGGGCGGCTACCAACGCCCTTACGGCGGCCCGCACATGTGGTCGTCCGCGCCGGACGGCGACGCCGAGTGGCTCCGTCTCGACTGGGACGACGAGCGGCAACTCACCGAGATCCGCCTGGTGTTCGACGACGACGTCGACGAATACCTCAACAACCTGCACCGGCACCGCACTCCGTACGAGGTCATGCCGGAACTCGTCAGCGACTACCGCGTCCAGTGGTGCGACGCCGCCGGGGCGTGGCACACCGCCCTCACCGTGAAGGACAACCGGCGCCGCCACCGGGTGCACGCACTGACCACCGCGGACGGCGGCCCGGTGCGCACCGCCGCGCTGCGGCTCGTGGTCGACGCGACGCACGGCGCACGGCACGCCCACGTGATCGCGTTCAAGGCGTACGGCGTGTAGAGCAACGGGGCGCCTGGAGCCGCAGGGCACCTGAAGGCGCAGGGTGCCTGGAGACGCACGGCGAAGGGCCGGTGGAAGCTGTTCGGCTTCCACCGGCCCTTCGCCGTGCGCGCGTCAGAGCGCGCCGAGTGCCTGACTGATGGCGTCGGCGGCCTCGATGACCTCGCGGACGAGGGCGAGGCGCTTGCCCTCGGCGTCGTCGCGGTCGCCCAGCACCGAGGTCGGGCCCCAGAGGGAGATGGCGGCGACGATGTCCCCCGACGCGTCGCGGACGGGCGCCGCCAGGGACGCGCGGCCCAAGGCCCGCTCCTCCGCCTCGACGGCATACCCGGAGCGCCGGACGGTGTCGATCTCGGCGTCGAGGAGGTCGTGGCTGGTGGTCGTGTACTCGGTGTGCGCGTCGAGCGCGGCACCCAGCAGCGTGCGACGCTCCTTGGGGGTGAGCCCGGAGAGCAGGCACTTGCCGATGCTCGTGGCGTGCAGCGGCGCCGTGTGTCCGCTCTGCGTATAGGACTTGGGCGCGCGGGGGCCCTCGAAGTTGCACAGGAACATCAGCTCGCCGCCACGGCGCACCGCCACGTTGGCCCCGAGCCCGGTGCGGGTGGCGAGGTCCTGGAGGACCATGCGGGCGGCCCGGTGCACGGGATGCCGGTTGACGGCGGTGGCGGCCAGGGGGAGCAGGCCGAGGCTGAGCCGGTAGAGGTTGCTGACCGGATCGCGCTCGACCATGTCGAGACGTTCCAGGGTGGAGAGCAGCCGGGAGGTGGTCGACGAGCCAAGTCCGGTCAGCTCGGCGACGTCGGAGACACGGAGTTCGGGCCGACCGGAGTCGAGTGCACGCAGCACCGAGACCGCGCGCTCGACGCTCTGGTTCGTGCCGACGTCAGTAGCCCGCGTGACCATGGCCCTCCTAGCTCTGCAAATACCGTGCACAATCTGCATCACCCTATCGCGCATGGCAGGCGCCCGTACCTCGAATCGGCCACCGGACCACCAGGTCATGGTGCGGTGGCCGAAGGGCCTCGGCCCGGAGGGAGGCGGGCCGCGCGGAACGGGTCAAGCGAGGGGGCCCGCCCCCGACAGGAAGCGTCGCTGGGCCTCTTCCAGGGCCGCCGTCTCGTCCCGCTCGTCCGGGTGCTCGAAATGCCCGGCCCGCAGGACGACGAGTTCGCGCGGCCCGGCCAGCGCGTTGTGGATCGCGAACTGCCCCGGCGGGGGGACCGAGGGATCGAACAGCGCGGCGCCCACGTGCACCGGGACGCGCAGATGACGGGCCGCCGTCGCGGCGTCGAAGTACGCGAGGACGTCAAGGACGGAAGGGTCCTCGGCGAGCCGCGTACGCACCGACTCCCCGCTGCCCGTGCACGGGAGCGTCACCCGGAGCGGATGGTTCCCGAACGTCGGCACCGTGAGGCCGGCGGCGTGGAAGCGGTCGTCCCAGGGGAGGGCAAGCGCCCCGATGCCGCCGCCGAAACTCGTGCCCAGGTACGTCAGCCGGCCGGCGGCCTCCGGGACCAGCGTCCCCAGTGCGGTCGCCCCGCACCAGACGTCCGCCACGCACCCGCCGATGAGGTACGACTCCCGGGAACCGATGCCGTGCAGGACGTGCCCCGCCGACGACGAGGGGACGCCGGGCAGCAGGCTCCGCGTGCCGAGCCCGCGCAGGCAGGGCCACAGGGTCGCGGTCTCCGGCGGGCACTGCCAGGGGTCGGGGGCCGCCCGGCCGCCGTATCCGTGGGTGGCCACACAGCCCTGCGTGACGGGGCCGTCGGCGGGGACGGTCAGCCACCCGCCGATCCGGACGCCGTCGACGGAGGTGTACGACACGTCGGCGATCCGCACGCCCTCCACGGTGACCCACGGTCCCTCGATCCGGGGCGCCGGGTCGACGCGCAGCGCCCTCGCGTGGCGCTCCCGCCAGAAGTCGGCGAAGTCGCGGGGACCGGGCGGAGCGTCCACCGCGAGCAGCCGCGGCAGGTCGTAGCCGTGGGTGGGATCGAAGGGGAAGTCATGCGGAAGCGGGCCGGGTTCACCGCGGTCCGAGGCGAACGGACGAGTGGGTGTCGGACGGGCGGACAAGATCTCTCCTCAAGACGGTGGCTGTCGGGCGGGGACGGCCGCCGGTCGGTCCAGGGGCGGGTGCGAGGGCGGGGGAGGGGCCGGTGCGGACGGCGGACCGGCACGACACCGGTCCGCCGTCCTGCCGTCCTGCCGTCCTGCCGGGGTACGGGTGGCTAGCGGCGGGCGTAGTACAGGGTGCCGCTCTTGGTGTCCGGAAGGTACAGGACGTCGTTCCCGTCGCTGTCGCGGCGTACCGCGAGCCGGTCGGCCGTCAGGCCCGGCACGACGGACGCCGAGGTCCAGCCGCCGTTCTTCTCGGTGGCGGCGAAGACGCGGTCGGTGCCCGAACTCTTCACGTAGTAGACGCGCTTGAGGTCGGTCGCGTCCCAGGTGATGCCGATCGCGGCGGTGGTCTGGCCCCCGGTGTAGACGTCCTGGCGCAGCCAGCCGCCGTTGCTCGGATACCCGTAGTACACGTGGAACTCCGCCCCGCTCGCGGCCGAACGGTAGCGGTAGGCCACCTTGGGCGTGGAGCCGTCCAGGGTGAGCTTGGCGCTCTGGACCGCCGCACCGGTGTACCCGGTGTTGTCCGCGCTCCACTCCTCGCCGCTGGTGAGGTCCTGGATCACGTCGGAGGTGTCCGGGGTGACGGGCGTGGTGACCGCGGCGCCCGAACTGTCCGTGAAGTGGCCGGTGGCCGGGTCGAGACGCAGGTAGGACAGCTTGTGACGGAAGGCGGACGACGGCGCCTTCGACCACTCGTAGAGGAGGTGCACGTTCCCGGCGGCGTCCACCGCCAGGTCGTCCGGGTAGACGGAGCGGTACTGGGCCGACGCGAAGGTGGCGACGACGCTCCAGGTGGCGGCCGCGTTGTTCCAGCGGTAGAGCTTGCCGGGGCGCCGGTCGTTGCCGGTGCCGACGCGGGCGGCGAGGTAGAGGTCGCCGTTGGGCGCGGTGGTCAGGACCGGATAGGTGATGCCCTGGCCCTGGTCGGGCATCTCGGCGGAGTGGTCCGTGACGGCGCTCTGGGGCGAGTCGGTGCGGAAGTAGCGCCAGGGGTCACCGTGCATCGAGGTGAAGACGTGCAGCCGGCCACTGCCGTCCCGCGCGACGGAGGGCTGGTTGTGCCCGTTGTCGTCGGTGAACTGCGCCTGCTGCCCGTCGCTCGCGAGCAGCGGCAGCCGGCTCCACACCCCGTCTGGATCGCGGCGCGCGATCGCCGGACGGTGCGTGGCCGCCGTCGAACCCGGTTCGTTGAACGCGAAGTAGGTGTACTGGCCCCGGCCCTTGTAGGTGGCGGCGGGGGTCCACCAGGCCGCCTGATTGGACGAGTCCATCGCGTAGGGGACCTGCTCCACGGAGACGGCGGCCGTCCCGGCCGCCTCCGCCCGAGGGGCGGCCGGGACGAGGGCGAGCACGGCCGCCAGAGCGGCGGCCGGGGCCAGCAGGGCGCGGGATTTGAGGGGGTGCATGGCGACTCCTTCGTCGGGGGCGGAACCGGCGCGGCGGAGTTCAGGAACGGTACGACCGGGCGGGGTCGCCCCGTCCACCGATGCCTCCCGCGCGGCTGCGCGCATCACGCGATCCGTCACGCGAAGGCGGCGATCGGCCTCCGCTGCGGCGGAAACTTACCGGAGATCCCATGTGCTGAAAAGGGATTGCGTAATGTGCATGTGATGTACGTGGATGATGGATTCGGCTGGTCGGACGTGGGACGTGGTTGGTGGGTGCTGGCAGGTGTGGCGGCCCAGGCCGAGGGCGATATGCCGGACCACTGGCTCCAGCAAGAGATGAGGAGGCCCGCAGGCTCCGCGCCGGACACCCGCGCCGGACAGCAGCCCGAGCCGCCGGTAGGGGCAGGTCGAGGCGCGGCACTCAACCCGCCCGAACCGGCCCACGATCCGGGCCATGACCTGGTCGGTACGCGACAAGATCGCGAACGAGACCGAGGTGTCAGGAGTGGTCGAAGAGAGCGGCTACGCTCCGCGGCGCCTCGGGGCCGAAGAAGATCTCCAGGTTCCGCGCCGAGCGGCGGGCGGCGTCGCCACCGCGCGGGAACAACCGCTCCTCGTAGGCGGCGAGCGCGGCCTCGGCGTCCGGCTGCTCGACCAACTCCCTCGCCAGCTCCGCGCCGTCGAACATGGCGAGGTTCGCGCCCTCGCCGGCAAAGGGCGACATCAGGTGCGCGGCGTCGCCGACGAGCGTCACGCCGGGCACCCGGTCCCAGGTGAGGCCGACGGGAAGGGCATGGATGGGCCGCAGCCACGGTTCCGCGTCGCTCTCCGTGACGAAGGCGGTGAGCAGCGGCGACCAGCCGTCGAACTGGTCGACGACCTGACGGAGGCCGGCGGACGGCTCGCTGAAGTCGATCGACCTCATCCACCCCTCGGGCTTGTTCAGCGCGACGTATCCGCGTACGCGCCCGTCGGCGTAGCGGTGGGCGATGATGCCTCTGCCCGGCGCGACCGCCATCAGCGTGCCGCTGCCGATGGCGGCCACGCTCGCCCGGTGGTCCTGGCCGGCCTGGGTGAGGGCGATCTCGATGAAGCAGGTTCCGCTGTAGGAGGGCGTGGCGGGGGTGAGCAGCGGACGCACCTTCGACCAGGCACCGTCCGCGCCGACGACGAGGTCGGCGCGTGCGGCGGGACCTTTCGTGAGGGTCAGGTCGTAGCCGCCCTCCGGGCAGTGCCGGACCGAGGTGAGCTTGTGGCCCCACCTGATCGTGCCGGGTGTCAGCGAGTCGACAAGCAGCCGCCTGAGTTCGCCGCGATCCACCTCCGGACGGGCCGAACCGGGGTCCGCGGGTTGGTCGAACAGGACCGTGCCGTGGCGGTCCACCACGCGCTTGGCGTCCTCGCCGGGACGGACAAGAGGGAGGAACTCGTCGTACAGACCGGCCGCGCGAAGCGCGACCTGTCCGGTCTCCTCGTCGATGTCGAGCAGGCCGCCCTGCCCACGGGTCGTCGCCGAAGCCTCACTCTCGTAGATCGTCGCGGCGACGCCGTGTGTCTGGAGCACCCGGGCGAGGGTCAGCCCGCCGAGTCCGGCTCCGATGATGGCGATGGTCTTCCGCACGTTGCGCTCCTCGCTCGCGCCGACACGCGTCGGCGGTGGGCAGCGCCGGGAGGGGGCAGGGCGCCCGCTCTCGGCAGGGAGACGCTCACCGATCAGAACCATCTGCGTCGATGTGTGCGCGATGCCTGGCGGGTGGACCCGCGGGACATCGTTTTTCGCGACCAGGCGACTATAACTCCGAAATCACGCGGCTCGGCAACCTGTCTGGAGGGCGCAACGGGACGCTTCCTACTCTGTCGCGCTGCCGTTCAAAGCCGAGAGCACGTGATTCAACTCATTCGGCATCACAGCGACAAGGAGGCCCCCTCGGCGGAGGTGCACTCAACGATCCTGGCCCCACCGTTGAGTTTCACCGCCTCGCGCCACGACGGTGAACGCACCCCGACCTGCCGCAGCCCGTCCGGGAGGGACACGGCCGCACCCGCCCTTGTCCGTGGCTTCCAGTCGGTTCCGGCGATTCCTATCAACAGCCGCCCCCGCAGCCATCGCCCTTCAAGTGAAGGGTGCTGAAGCAGGCAGGGAACCTCGATGACGTTTCCCTGTGCGGCGCTGTCCGCCCGCTGGCTCACTCTGCGACGCGTCAACCACGCCGTCAGCCCTGCCACTGCCAGGACAACCACCAGTTCGATCACTGGAGCATTCAAGCAGTGGTCATCCTGAGAGCCCAACCCGCGGTGCTGCACTCCCGCGGTGAACACGTACGGCGAGCGCCACCCGGAACTGCTGGAGGAAGTCCGGTCGGCGCGCGCCGACCAGTCGGGAGAGTAGGAGAGCAAGCGGAATCGTCCTCCTGCCGTCGCTGCTTCCCCGTACCGCGCCAGAGCTGATGGCGCCCGTCGCGAACGACCACTCCGTGTGATGGCCATGTCCATGGCCTGGTCCCCGGTGAGCAACGTCTACGCCGCCTCCGCCCAGGAGCCCGCGAGCGCGCATGACCAGCGGCGGGCCTTGCTCCGGGACTGTGTCACGCGCACCGTCGCCCCGGACTTGGGAGCCTGAGCACGACACTGGTGGTCGGCTCGGCCCGCCCCGCGAGCTGCGGGCCCGGCCTTCAGTTGCTTGGGCGCCCGTCGTGCCGACTGCGTCACGACGTTGGTCTTGATGACACAGGCCCTCCCAGTGCGAGGACGAGACGCCTGTTCGTTGCCGGCGAACGCGGCCGTTGGCCACGGCCGTTGCTGCCATGGTGTGCTGATGAAGACGACACCGGACGGACGGCCTGTCCCACCCGCACATGCTGACGAGCGCGCCATGCTGGAGGCATGGCTGGACTTCCACCGCGCGACGCTCGCCCTGAAGTGTTCGGGCCTCACGGACGATCAATCACGGCTTGCCGCACTGCCACCTTCGACCATGACACTGCTCGGTCTCGTTCAGCACGTGGCTGAGGTGGAACGCAAGTGGTTCCAGCGTGTGTTCGCGAAACTGGACGTGCCGCCGGTCCACGGCGACAACAACCTCGACGGCTACGCGCTCCGACCGGACCGACGGCTCGACGAGGCGACGGCTCGCTGGCAGGTCGAGATCGCCCGAGGGCGTGAGCTGATCGCTGACGCGTCGCTCGACGATTGCGGTCGGCTGTCCGAACAGGAGGCCGGTTTCGTCGGCGATCAAGAGGTCTCCCTGCGCTGGATCATGGTCCACATGATCGAGGAATACGCACGTCACAACGGTCACGCCGATCTCATCCGCGAGCGGATCGACGGTGTCACCGGCGCCTGACATGCGGTCACCGGGCGCCCGCGAATCCATGCCTTGAGAAGAGACCGCCCGGCAGGACCACCACGGCCCCCTCACCCCGGAAAGCCCCCGCTGGTCCGCAGCAGCCAGCGGCGTTCCGCGTACGCCAGGTCGTCGCGCCACAGCCGGCCGGCCGCCGTCGCCATCAGGCGCCGCACCACCGGCGCCGCCCCCCGGGCCGCCGCGAAGCCCCTGCGTTCGGACGAGGCGATCACCGCCTCGACGACGGCGGTGCGCGGTCTGCCCAGTTCGTCGGGGCCGAGCGGCGTCGCGTGCGTCTCCACCACGGAACCCCGGCCCTCGCCCTCGACGATCCGCATGACGACCGTCCGCGGTTCGGGAGCGGTGAACACCGCGCGCACCGGCACCACGAGCCGGCCCGCGACCTTGAACGAGACGTCGACGGTGAACCCGTCGTCACCGCCACCGCCACCGCCACCGTTCCCGTCACCCTCCCCGCCCCTCTCCGGTGTCCCGACGACGGTCAGGTCCACGAAGGAGTACGGGTGGAACCACGCCCCGTGCCAGGGGTCGAGGCGGTTGGCCACGATGTCCTCCGGCTCGCACACCCCCACCGCCGTGCACACCGCCGCGATCGAGCGCGCGCGTTCCGGGCGGGGCGGGACGACGGGCGCGTCGAGCGGTGTCTCGCCGCCCGCCGCGTCCATCCGCACCCACACCAGGACCCCGTCGTCGTGCACGGGCAGCGGCTCCCAGCCGGCGAACGGCGCGCCGTCCAGGGCGAGGCCGTGCCAGTGGCAGACGAGCCGTCCGCACCGCACCGCGCCGCCGGCGAGCGGCGCGCCCAGGTGCGGGCAGACCCCCGGCCCGGCCACCAGCCGTCCGTCGGCCGCCCGCCACACCACGATCTCCCGGCCGGCCACCGTCGCGGACAGCGGCCGGTCGCGGCGGACGTCGAGGACCGCGCCGACCACGTACCAGTTGCCCGACGGGCGGGCCAGGGCCCGGTCGAGCGCGTCCGCGATGATGCCGGGCCTCGCCTCGCGCCAGGTCGGCCGCTGCCGCTCCCAGCGCACCGGACGCCGGCGCAGCGACAGCGAGGGGCGGCCGGGCCTCACGCGACCCTCGCCGGTACCCGCTCCGCCGCGCGGGGACGGTCGGCGCCGGGCGCGGGTGAGCGCAGCCTGGCCGCGGCGACCCGGGCGAGGCCGTCGAGCGCGACGGTGGCGCGGCGGCGCTGCGAGACGGCGGCCCGCCGGTGCAGCGAGCGGTAGCCGTCCCGCGCGACCGCGTCCAGGATGCCGCCGTAGAGCACGAACGCGGTACGGATGCACGGGCGGGACACCGGTTCGAGGAGCGCGAGCCCGGGAGCCGCCTCGCGGTACAGGGCGCGGGTCAGCCGCTCGAAGTCCCGCAGCGCGGCGGTGATCCGGCGGTCCGAGCGGCCGGTGGCCCGGCTCCAGCGCAGCAGCGCCCGGTCCACGCCGTGCGCGGCCAGCAGGTCGCCCGGCAGGTAGACCCGGCCGCGGTCGAGGTCCTCGCCCACGTCCCGCAGGAAGTTCGTCAGCTGGAAGGCCACGCCGAGGGCCGCCGCGTGCGGCGCCGCCCGCTCCCGCGGGACGACCGTGCCGAGCACCGACATCATCTGCAGCCCGATCACCTCCGCCGAACCGTAGGTGTACCGGCGCAGATCGGCGTAGGTCGGATAGTCGACGACATCGAGGTCGGCGCGCATCGCCGCCATGAAGGCGGTGAAGTGCCGGTGGTCGATGGCGTACCTGCGGGCGGTGTCGGCCAGCGCCCGCACCACCGGTTCGGCGCTGTCCCCGTCGGCGAGCCCCCTCTCCAGTTCGCGGCAGAGCCGGTCGAGCCGGGCCGACCTGCCGTGCGCCGCCGCAGGCGTCTCCGCCGGGTCGAGGGTGTCGACGATGTCGTCGGCCCAGCGGGCGAACCCGTACAGCGCGTGCACGGCGGGCCTGCGCTCCACCGGCAGCAGCCGGGTCGCGAGGAAGTAGGTCCTGCCGTGCCGGGCGTTGAGCCGCCTGCACCACGTGTACGCCTGCCGCAGCGCCGGATCGGTGATGCCTGCCGCGTCCAGTTCGCGGTCGGTCACACCGGCCTCCTCTCCTGGTCGCCCCGGGCGCCCGAGCGCCGTCGCGCCGTGGTCGCGGGGGAGCGGTCGCCGCCCGTGATCCGTGCCGCGGCCAGCTTGCCCGACAGCAGGACGGTCGGCACTCCGACGCCCGGGGTGGTGCCGCACCCGGCGAGCACCGCGTTGGTGGTGCCGCGCACCAGGTTGCGCGGCCGGAACGGGCCGGTCTGCGCGAAGGTGTGGGCGGCCGAGAAGGGCGAACCCGCCGGATGCCCCCGCGCCTGCCAGTCGGCCGGGGTGACCAGGCACTCTTCCTCGATCGCCGAGGCGATGCCGTCGAGGCCGCGCCGGTCCAGCTCCGCGAGGAGACCGTGCCGGTAGCCGGGCGCCAGTTCGCCCCAGTGCGCGGCGCTCGGTCCGACGGCGGTGTTCGGGCAGGGCGCGAGGATGTAGTGCAGGTGCCGTCCGGGCGGCGCGAGGCGCGGGTCGGTGCTGGTCGGACGGGTGATCAGCAGGGACGGGTCGCTCATCACCCGTCCGCTCTCGGTGAGTTCGTGGAACGTCCGCCGCCAGGCCGCGCCGAAGGAGATCGTGTGGTGGGCCAGCCACGGCCAGGTGCGGTCCGTCCCCGCGTGCAGGACCACGGCGGACGGCGAGAACCGCAGGCCCAGCGGGCGCTTCGGCGCCCGGCCGAGGAGTCGGTAGGCGACGGGCAGGTCGGGCGTGAGCACGACGGCGTCGCAGGCGATCCGCTCCCGGTCGGTGACGACGGCCGTGATCCGCTCGCCCGATCGCTCCAGACGGGTGACCCGCTCCCCTAAACGCAGGTCCGCGCCCGCCGCCGCGGCGGCGTCCGCCATGGCCCGGGGCAGCGCGTGCATCCCGCCGCGCGGGAAGTACACGCCCGCCACCGTGTCCATGTAGGAGATGACGGCGTAGGCGGCCAGCGCGCGGGCCGGCGGGACGCCCGCGTACAGCGACTGGAAGGAGAAGACCCGCCGCAGCCGCTCGTCGTGCAGGAAGCGGCCGATCCGCGGGTCGAGGCGGCTGAACCCGCCCAGCGCGGCCAGCCGGGCCAGATCGGGGGTGAGGAGCTGCGCGGGGGAGTCGAAGTTGACGTCGATGAAGCGCCGCAGCTGGGCCCGGTAGAGCTGTTCCAGCCAGCGCCGCAGCTTCCGGTACCCGGCCGCCTCCCGCGGCCCGGCGAACCGTTCCACCTCCGCCTCCATCGCCTCCGCGCCGGTGTGGACGTCCAGGGTGCTCCCGTCGGCGAACCGGGCGCGGTAGGCCGGATGCAGCGGCAGCAGCTCGACCCGCGCCCGCAGGCTGTCGCCGACGGCGGCGAACGCCTCGTCGGCGAGGTGGGGCATGGTCAGGACGGTGGGCCCGGTGTCGATGTGGTAGCCGCCGCGCACCAGCCGGCCCGCCCGTCCGCCGGGCGCCGGGTCGCGCTCGACCACCGTCACCCGGCGTCCGGCGCCGAGCAGGTGCAGGGCCGCGGCGAGCCCGGAGAGACCGGCGCCGACGACCACCACATGGTCGGTGCGGCCCGGCACCGTGCGGGTCATCGGTGGGTTCCCTCGTCGGAGGCGGTGACGTGGAGGGCGGCCCTCGCCGGGTCGCTCCCGTCGTCGTCGGGCACGGCCGGCGGTGGGCCGGCCGCGCGGCTGAGGCAGGCGCGCAGCGGGACCGCGCCGCGCGGGTCGAGGGGCACGGCGTCGAGGTGCCCGAGGCCCCTGGAGACCAGCCGGGCCGCCCGCGCCTCCACGGCGTCCCTGGCCCCGGTGGCCGTGAACACCTCGCGGACCGCCGCGAGTTCGGCGTCCGAGGCGTCGGAGCGGCCGAGCGTGGAGCGCAGCACGCCGAGCGCACGCCGGTCGCCCGCGGCCTCGGCCCGCGCCTGCGCGACGGCGGCGAGACAGGTCGGCTTGCCGCTGCGGATGTCACCGCCGGCCGGCTTGCCGGTGGCGCGCGGGTCGCCGAACGCGTCGAGCAGGTCGTCGCGGAGCTGGAAGGCGAGCCCCACGCAGCGGCCCGCCGAACACAGCGCGCGCGTGGTGACGGCGTCGGCGCCGGCCAGCGCGGCGCCCAGCGCGAGCGGACGTTCCACGGAGTACAGGGCGCTCTTGAGGCAGGCGGCGCGGACCGCGCGGGCCAGCGCCCGCGCCGAGGTGGCCTCGCCGTGGACATCGAGGTACTGCCCGGCGACCATCTCCATCCGCAGCCCGCTCCACAGCTCCCGCACCCGGCGCGCGGTCCCCGGCGCCGGCTCGGTCTCCGCCACCACGTCGTCCGCCCAGGCCAGCGCGAGGTCACCGGCGAGGATCGCGGTCGCCTCGCCGAGCCGGACCCCGCGCACGCCGGGCGCGGCGTCGGCGTACTGGGCGGTGACGTCGGCGTGCAGCGCGGGCCTGCCGCGGCGGACCGGCGCGGCGTCCATCACGTCGTCGTGGACCAGGGCGCAGGTCTGGATGAGTTCGAGGGCGGCGCCGAGCCGCAGCGCGGCGGCCGTCTGCGGGTGCTCGCCGCCGCCGCAGGCCCGCAGCGCCCACCACATCAGTTGGGGTCTGGCGAGTTTCCCGCCGTCGTGGGTGAAGCGCGCGACCCGCGCGGCCAGGTCCCGGGCGAAGAGCGGATCGACCGCCTCGGCCGCGGCGACCCGGCGCGCGAGCAGGTCGGCGAGGACCGCGCGCACGGCGCCGGTCACGTCCGCGTCGACGGCGCACGGGTGCGCGAAGGCGTGCTCGGGACCGCGCTGGTCCTGGCGCGCTGGGGGGCCCATGCCGGTTCCCGTCATCGAGATCCTCGCGATCAGAGCTGGCGTCGTCGTCATCGGTCCGCCGCGGGCCGGGGGACGGCTACGGCAGGACAGGACGGTGACCCATCACCACGTTGACGATTCACGATCATCTTCTTCTGATTTAGGTCATCTGTTCATATTTATAAGTGATGTACCGAGATAAATCTGTCACGCCCGCTCGCGACCCGCAGGCGCGGACGACGGCACCACCCCGCTCACCCGCCCGCCCCGCACCGGGACGGTCCGCGCGTCCCGAAGCGTCCGCACGGGGGAGCGCGCGCGGCCGTCCGGCCCAGCCGGGACGGCCGGACGCGATCACGATGCGTAGCCTCGTGCCCGCCGTCCGCCTGCCGGGCCGGCGGGAGGAGTGAACACGCCGTGATCGAGACGGACGTCGCCATCGTCGGGGCCGGAGCCGCCGGGCTCTCCCTCGCCCACCGCCTGGCCGGCTCGGGACCCGGCGCCCCCGGCCCCTCCGCCGTCCTGCTGGACGCCCCGCCCGGCCCGCTCCGCCCGCCCCCGCGCACCTGGTGCTTCTGGGAGGCGGGACGCGGACGCCACGACGAGGCGGTCACCGCCACCTGGCACCGGCTGCGCGTCCACCCGCCCGCCGGAGCACCGGTCGAGGACGACATCACACCGCTGCGCTACAAGATGATCCGTTCGGACGACTTCGAACGGCTGGTCGGCCGCGACCTCGCGCGCGGCGACCGGGTCCGGCGCCTCACGGCCACCGTCGACCACGTCGAGACCCTCCCCGAGGGGGCCAGGGTCCACGCCCGCACGGCGGACGGAAGGACCCGGTCCGTGCGGGCCCGCTGGGTCTTCGACTCACGCCCGCTCGGCAGCCTCCCCGCCGCCCGCACCACGCTGCTCCAGCACTTCCACGGCTGGTTCGTCCGCACCGGCGAGGCCGCCTTCGAACCCGGCGTCGCCGACCTCATGGACTTCCGCACCCCCCAGCCCGCGCGCGGCCTCTCCTTCGGCTACGTCCTGCCCACCGGCCGCCGTGAAGCCCTCGTCGAGTACACCGAGTTCTCCCGGGCGCCGCTGTCCGCGCCGCAGTACGAGGCGGCCCTGCGCCACTACACGAGCGCCGTGCTCGGCCTCGGGGACTTCGAGGTCGTCGGGACCGAGACCGGAGCCATCCCCATGACCGACGCGCCCTTCGCGCGCCAGGCGGCGCCGTCCGTCTTCCGCGTCGGCGCCGCCGGCGGCTGCACCCGACCCTCCACCGGCTACACCTTCGCGGGCGTCCAGCGCCAGACGGCGGCCGTCGAAGCCGCCCTGCGCCAGGGGCGCCCACCGCTGCCGCCGTCCCCGCACTCGCACCGCTCCCGCGCCATGGACGCCGTCGTGCTGCGCGCCCTCGACAGCGGGGCGATGGACGGCGCCGCCTTCTTCTCCCGGCTCTTCTCCCGGGTCCCGATGGTCCGCCTGCTCCGCTTCCTCGACGGCACGACCCGCTGGCACGAAGACCTCGCCATCGGGCTGCGCACCCCCGTCCTGCCCATGCTCAGGGCCGCCGCCGAACTCCCCCGGCTGCCCCGCAGGCCCTTCCCCTGAGCCGACCCGCCCCCTCCGACACCCCGAGACCCGCACCGGAGACGCCATGACCTTGCTGCGTGACGCGGAACTGGCCGCCGCCTTCGACCGGGTGGCGCGCCGCTACGACACGCTGGTGGCCGCCAACCCCGGCTACCACCGCCAACTGCGCCGCTCGGCCCACCGGCTCGGACTGCCCCGCCCAGGCGCCGGGCTGCGGGTGCTGGACCTCGGCTGCGGAACGGGTGCCTCCACCGCCGCCCTGTGCGCCGCGCTGCCCGGCGCCGCGATCACCGCCGTCGACGCCTCCGCCGGCATGCTCGAACGGGCCCGCGCCAAACCCTGGCCCACGGGCGTCACGTTCCTGCGCGCACCGGCGGAAGCCCTCACCCGGGCGGGCGTCGACGGCCCCTTCGACGCCGTGTTCGCCGCCTACCTCTTCCGCAACGTCGCCGACCCCGACGCCGTCCTCGACGCCGTCCACACACTGCTCGTCCCGCACGGCAGGCTCGCCGTGCACGACTACCTCCTCAGCGGACGCCCCGCCCACCGAACGGCGTGGACGGCCGTCTGCCGGGGCCTGGTGCTGCCGGTCGCCACCGCCCTCGGCGACGGCCCCCTCTACCGCCATCTGTGGCACAGCGTCGTCGGCTTCGACACCGTCGAACGGTTCACGGACCGCGTCCGGGCGCACGGCTTCGACCGGGTGCGGGCCCTGCCGCTGCCCGGCTGGCAGACCGGCATCGCCCACACCGTCCTCGCCGCGCGGGCACCGCGGTGACCGGCACGGTCCGGGACCGGCGCGCCGTCCGCGTCGCGGCCCCGCCCGGAGCGCCCCGGGTCGACGGCGGACCGCGCACCACCGCCGTCGTCGGCGCCGGCATCGCGGGACTCGCCGCCGCCACCGCGCTCGCCGAACGCGGGGCGCACGTCACGCTCTACGAACGCGAGGCGTACCTGGGCGGCCGGGTGGGCGGCTGGCACACCGACCTGTTCGACGGCTCCACCGCGACGATGAGCCGCGGATTCCACGCCTTCTTCCTCCAGTACTACAACCTGCGGAGCCTGTTGAGCCGTGCCGACCCCGGCCTCGGCGCACTCACCCGGCTGCCCGACTACCCGCTGCGGCACCGCGACGGACTCCACGACAGCTTCCGCCGCGTCCCGCGCACCCCACCGCTCAGCGCGCTCGGTTTCGTCGCCCTGAGCCCCTCCTTCCGCGCCCGCGACCTGGTCCGGATGCGCCCCGCCGCCGCGCTCGCCCTGCTCGACGTGCGGGTCCCCGACGTCTACGAGCGGTTCGACGGCGTCAGCGCCCACGCCTTCCTCGACCGGCTGCGCTTCCCCCGGGCCGCGCGCCACCTGGCCTTCGAGGTGTTCTCCCGCAGCTTCTTCGCCGACCCCCGGCAGCTCTCGGCCGCCGAGATGGTCCTGATGTTCCACATCTACTTCCTCGGCTCCTCCGAGGGGCTCCTGTTCGACGTCCCCGCCGAACCCTTCCCGACGGCCCTGTGGGACCCGCTCGGCGGACACCTGCGGCGGCACGGCGTCACCGTCCGCACCACCACACCGGTCCTGCACGTCACGCCGGCCGGCGGCGGCGGGTACACCGTCGCCACCCAAGGGGAGGAGACCCGGCACGACACCGTCGTCCTGGCCCTCGACACCCCGGGCCTGCGCGCCCTCGTCGCCCGCTCGCCCCGGCTGGGCGACGCCGACTGGCGGCGGCGGATCGGCCGGCTCCGCACCGCCCCGCCGTTCCTCGTCTCCCGGCTCTGGCTCGACCGCCCGGTCGCCCCCGGCAGACCCGGCTTCCTCGGCACCGCCGGATACGGCTCACTGGACAACGTCAGCGTCCTCGAACGCTGGGAGGGCGAGTCCCGCCGCTGGGCCACCCGCACCGGCGGCTCCGTCGTCGAACTGCACGGATACGCGCTGCCCGAGGACGCCGACCCCGCCACCGAGGCCGCCCGCCTGGTCGAACAACTGCGCAGGGTCTACCCGGAGACCCGACACGCGCGGGTCCTGGACGCCCGGCACGAGTGGCGCGGCGACTGCCCCCTGTTCCCGGTGGGCGGCCACGCGGATCGGCCGGGCACCCGCGCCCCCGGCACCGGCCTGGTGCTCGCGGGCGACCTGGTCCGCACCGATCTGCCCGTGGCCCTGATGGAACGCGCCGCCACCAGCGGATTCCTCGCCGCCAACGCCCTGCTCCAGGAGTGGGGGGTACGCGGCCACCCGCTGTGGACCGTGCCCGACCGGGGCCGGGGCCGCCTGCTGCGGGCGCTGGCCGCCCGGGGCACGGACTGAGCGCGCCCGCGCCGGGAACACCCGGTGGACCCGTTCGGGTGAAGAACCGGACCGACCGCAACCGGACGGTCGTTGTGCGAAGAATGGTGTGATGAGTGGCTTTCAGGGTGATAACGCTCTACCTGGTCCTTGTGCCGCCACTCCGTCCGACCCGCCACTCGCCGACCCGCCACCTGCTCATCCGCCGCCCTGCTGATCCGCTGATCCGCCGACGCGTTCCGCTGTCCGGAAGGGAACCGCCATGAAACTGCGCGACGAACTGCCCGTCGACCACGGCCTGTCCACGGTCTACCGCTACGGCGCCGGGCTGTGCGGGGTGGTCCTGCTGATCTTCGGGGCCCTCGGCTTCGCCGACGAGCTGAGCCCGTTCAGCACCGACGGGCACCGGCTCGCCGGCATGTCCACCAACGGCGTGCTGAGCCTGATCTCCGTCGTCGTGGGCCTGGCCCTGATCGCCGGTGGCTTCATCGGCGGGAACATCGCCTCGACGCTCAACATGGTCGTCGGCACCCTCTTCCTGCTGAGCGGCTTCGTGCACCTGTTCATCCTCGACCGCCCGGCGAACATCCTGGACTTCGGCATGACCAACGTCATCTTCAGCTTCGTCATGGGGCTGATCATCCTGACCTTCGGGATGTACGGCCGGGTCTCCAGCAAGCTGTCGCACGACAACCCCTACTGGCGCCGCCGCCACCCCCGCCAGGCGGCACGGGAGTCCCTCGCGGCCCGCCGCAGGGCCCGCGGCACCGCCGCGCCCGCGCTCCCCGGCGAGACCGCCCCGCGGGAGCCGGGGGAGTCCTCGCGCCCCACCGCCCACGGCTGACCCCGGGGCACCCGGGCGGAACCGACCTCGGACACAACAGCTTCGTCAAGCCGCAATAGAAACTACGTAGCACCGCGCCGCTCTCCCGATATCTTTTATGTACATCGGAGGCGGAGGAGTGTGGCAGTGCGGCCCTTGTGCGTGCAATCAGTCATATGGTCGGCGGAGCACCTCGATACGGTGTCCCGTCGCGGCACCCGGCCCGTGGTCCTCGAGATCGGCCGGGAGACCGGCGCAGGGGCGGCGGAGGGCGAATCGGGGCTCCGCGCCTACACGGAGGGACACATCCCCGGAGCCCACTACGTCCCCTTCGAGCGGGACATGGTCGGCGCACCGGCCGAGGATTCCGGCCCGAACCCCCTCCCGTCCGCGGGCGACCTGGAGAGGCGGCTGCGCGCGTGGGGCGTGCACGACGGCTCCACCGTCGTCGTCCACACCCGGCAGAACCCCGCCGTCGCCGCGCGGGCCTGGTGGGTGCTGCGCTGGGCCGGAGTGGAGAACACGCTCTTCCTCGACGGCGGCCTAGCTGCCTGGCGCGCCATCGGGGGAGCGCTCGACACCCGCGTGCCGCCGCCGGGCGCGGGGACGGCCGTCGCACGGCCCGGCTCGCTCCCCGTCCTGACCGCCCGGGACGCCGAACGGCTCGCCGCCTCGGGACACCTTCTCGACGCCCGCGCCCCCGAGGCGTACGCAGGCGACCCGCGACGGCCGGGAACCGGACACATCCCCGGCGCGCACAGCCTCCCCGGCTCCGGGAACTTCACCGGCGGACGGCTGCGCGACGCCGCGGAGCTGACCGCCCGCTACGGCGCCCACCTGGACGGACGTCCGCTCGGCGCCTACTGCGGAAGCGGGGTCTCGGCCACCACGACCGTGCTGGCGCTCGCCTCCCTCGGCATCCAGGCGGCCCTGTACCCCGGCTCGTGGTCCGAGTGGATCACCGACCCGGCGCGACCCGCCGCCACCGGCGACCGGCCCGGCGCCCCCGAGCCCTCGGCGGCCTGACCCGGGTGCCGGGGCCCGCCGCCCCGGCACCCCGCCCGTCAGCCCCGGTCGACCACGCCAGGACCGCCCGACAGATCACCCGTGAACAGGCCCCGCAGCTCGGCCTCTTCGTCGGCGGTGGGCGTCCACCGGGACGCCAGCACGTTCTCCTCCACCTGCTCGGGCACGGTCACCCCGGCGATCACACTGGTCACCGTGGGCTGCGCGAGCAGCCAGCCGAGCGCCGCCGCGGCGGGCGTGATGCCCCTCTCCCGCGCGAACCGCTCGAACTGCGCCAGCGCGTCCCAGGGAGCCGAACGCAGCAGATACCGCTTGAGGTTGGTGATCTTCGCGTCGTCCGGCGCCCGCCGCGCCGTGTACTTCCCGGTGAGCAGCCCGTTCTGCAAGGGGAAGTACGGGATGAGCCCGAGGCCGTGCCGGCGCAGCGCCGGGATCAGCTCCTCCTCGGGACGCCGCCACAGCAGGCTGTACTCGTCGGTCGTCGACACGAACCGGGTCGACCCCGAGGCCCGCGCCACGTGTTCGGCCTCGACGAGCTGCCAGGCGGGGAAGTTCGACGCGCCGACATAGCGCACCTTTCCCGACCGCACCAGCGCGTCCAGGGCCGACAGGGTCTCCTCGATCGGCGTCAGGGGGTCGGGGAAGTGGATCTGGTAGAGGTCGATGTAGTCGGTGCGCAGCCGGCGCAGCGACTCCTCCACCGCGGCGACGATGTACTTGCGCGACCCGGGCCGGGAGTAGGCGGCGCCGTGCTCCCGGGCGAGGTTCAGCCCGAACTTGGTGCCGATGACGACTTGTTCGCGTCGGCGGCCGAGCGCGGCGGCGAAGAGTTCCTCGCTCTGTCCCGGCCGGTCGCCGTAGCCCTCGGCGAGGTCGAAGTAGGTGACGCCGAGACCGATGGCGCGGTCGACGATCGCGGTGACCGCCTCCTGGCCGGCGGCCCGCATGCCGGACCGGCCGAACGTGCTGGCACCGACGCCGATCTCGGAGAGGACGAGACCCGAGGAGCCGAGCAGCCGGTGTCCTGCGGGGAGTTGAAGAGCAGGGGGCACAGTGGTCCTCAGTAGGTGTCGTCGGTGTCCAGCAGACCCTGGAGGGTCGAAGCCTCGTACGCGGTCCTGAAGATGCCGCGCCGCCGCAGCTCCGGCACGACGAGGTCGACGAAGAGGTCGGCGGGACCGCGGTGGTAGGGCGGGAAGAGCTGCACGCCGTCGAGCACCTCCTCCTCCAGGTTCTCCTCCAGCCAGTCGGCGATGGCACGCGCGTCACCGACCACGGCCGGCTGCTGCGCGTGCCGGGAGCGCTGCACGTGGTGGTACAGCTCCCGCAGCGTCGCGTCCTCCCCGATCTGGGTGCCGAGGATCCGCCGCAGCAGCTCGCGGTCGTCCTCGGCGTCCCGCCCGAGGTCGCCGAGGAGCGGCCTGAGCGCGTCGTCGGGCAGCGTGTCGATGTCGACCACGTCCAGGACGCGTTCGCTGTCGCGGACCCGCGACAGGTCGACACCGAGGCCGCGGGAGAACGCGGCCGGCAGATCCTGGGTGAGCTGCAGGGCGTTGATCTCGTTGAACTTCGCGCGGGCCTCCCGGACGGTACCCCCGAGATAGAAGGTGATCCCCGGAATGATCTTGAACTTCTCGGGGTCGCGCCCGTTGGCCGCGACACGCTCCTTGAGCCTGCGGTACTCCTCCTTGCCCCGGCTGACGCCGAAGTACGGCGAGAACCGCAGCTGCGCGAAGTCGGCGCCGTAGCGCAGGGACTCCTCGGAGAGGCCCACCTGGACGATCGGGATGTGCGACTGCACCGGCGGCGGGACGTTCAACGGGCCCCGGACGTCGAAGTGTTCACCGTGGTGGTCGATCTCGTGCCAGGACCCGGGCCTGATCAGCGTGGCGCCCGCCCGGTCGTCGAGCAGGAAGTCGTCGTCCCAGCTCTCGTGCAGCAGCCGGTTGACGACCTCGGTGAACTCCCGGGCCCGCGCGTACTTCGTCTCCTCGGTCGGCACCGGGTTCTTGCCGAAGTTGCCGACCGGATCGCCGTCCCGGTCGATACCGAACACCACGTTCAGCGCGGTGCGCCCCCGGTTGAAGTTGTCCAGCGTCGCCAACTGCCGTGCGACGCCGTAGGGATGCTCGAAGGAGGAGTTCACCGACATCACGAACCCGAGGTTCTCGGTGACCGCCGCCGCGTGCGCGGCGTACACGAAGCTGTCCCACCGGTGGACCCGGTTGAGCCGGTCGGGCTCGCTGCCGAGCGCGCTGCCCGCGAACACGTAGTCCAGTGTGCCGCGTTCGGCGGTCCTGGCGATGTCGAGGATGACACGGGGGTCGCGCAGACCGGAGTTGGTGGCCTCGGGCAGCCGCCAGGCGTCCAGGTCCCACCCGGTGCCGTAGGCGGCCAGCCCCAGTCGCAGCTTGCGCCGGCGGCTCACGCGGACCGCCCCTCGGACGCGGTGGCGGCGAACCGGCCTGCGGGGACGTCGAGCCCGAAGTGGCCCCGGAAGGTGCTGCTCGTGTAGTCGGCGCGGTACACGCCGCGTTCCTGGAGCAGGGGCACCACCTCGCCCGCGAACCGCTCCAGCGGCTCCCACAGGTAGGGCGTGCTCACGTTGAAGCCCTCGGCGGCACCCCGCTCGAACCAGTCGATCAGCGTGTCGGCGACCTGCCCGGCGGTCCCGATGACCAGCGGGAAGTTCCCGGCCGTCGCCGCGCCCAGGAGATCCCTGACCCGCACCGACCCGCCGTCCACACTCCGGCCGGTGCGTTCGCCCAGCGCCGCCAGGAGCCGCCGGCCGTAGGCGTCGAACCGCTCGGCGGTGTCCGGCTTGACGACGCCGTCGATGCCCAGCGGCCGCAGATCCACACCGAGCCGCTCCGACAGCGAGCGGACACTGCGCACCCCCCTCGGCAGCCCGCCCCGCCCCGAGCTGATCCCCGCCCACTCGGGGCCCGACCAGAACGCCTCGTCCTGGTCGCCCTCGACGAGGTCGTCGTCGAACGGCAGCAGCGCGTTCAACTCCTCGTACAGCTCGACCGCTTCGGCCCGGGTGTCCGCGACGAGCGGGGTGATCCCCGGCAGGAAGAAGAGGGGGTCGGTCCGCCCCCGCAGCCGCTCGGCCCGCCGCCGCACGTCGGTGTTGAAGGCGATCGACTCCTCCGGCGTCGCGGGGCCGGTGAAGTTGATGTCGGCCCACTTGGCGGTCAGTTCGCGCGACAGCTCGGACGCACCGGCGTACAGCAGCGGGACGTGCCCCTGCGGCGGCCGCTCGAGCGGCAGCGTGCCGGCGACCTGGAAGTGCCTGCCCTCCCACTCAAGCCGGTGCACCTTGGTGTCGTCGAGGTAGCGCCCTGACCTCTTGTCCTGGAGGTAGGCGCCGACCTCGACGCTGTCCCACAGCCGCTGGACGACGTCGATGAACTCGTCCGCCCGCCCGTAGCGGTCGGCGCCGCCCAGGTCCGGCAGGCTGAAGTTGCGGGCGGCCAGGTCGGAGGCGCCCAGCACGACGTTCCACGCCAGCCGTCCGCCGCTGAGATGGTCGAGGGAGGCCGTCAGCCTCGCCAGGATGTACGGCTCGTAGAACGTCGGGTGCGCCGTCACGACGAGCCCGATCCGCGAGGAGTTCAGGGCGAGCTGCGAGGCGAGGGTGAAGGGTTCAAGGCGCCCGGTGTTGTGGGTGGTGATCCACTGCTCTCCGACGATGTCACCCGGCAGGGTGTCCCCGAGGAAGAAGAAGTCGAATTTCGCGTCCTCGACGATCCGCAGCGCCTTCGTCGCGTACTCCAGCTCGAAGGCGCGCGCGGTGGGCGCGTCCGGGTGCCGCCAGCCGCCCCAGTGGGTGCCGTTGAGCCAGTGCATGTAGCCCAGGTGGAGCTGTCGTTCAGGCATGGTGTGTTCCTTTTCTGTGGCGTCTACGACGCCGGTGAGGGCACGGTGGGGCCGGGCACGTCGGCACCGGGGATCGACGACAGCAGTCGTCCGACGTACTCGGTCCGCGGGTCGGTGAGGACGTCGAGGGCCCGGCCGCGTTCGACGATCCGCCCGTGGCGCAGGACGAGGATCTCGTCGGACACCTCGGCGATGACGCCCAGGTCGTGCGAGATGAAGACGTAGGTCAGGGCCAGTTCGCGCTGGAGCGAGTCGAGCAGGCCCAGGATCTGGCCCCGCACGCTCACGTCGAGCGCCGAGACCGGTTCGTCCAGGACGACGACGTCGGGCCGCGGCGCCAGGGCGCGGGCGATGGCCACCCGCTGCCGCTGGCCGCCCGACAGTTCGGCCGTGTACCGGTCCGCGAGCGACGCGGGCAGCCCCGTCACCTCCAGCAGCTCCGTGATCCGCCGCGCGCGCTCCCGCCCGGGACCGTACCCGTGGCCCCGCAGCGGCTCGTCCAGGATCGAGCGGACCGTCGAGCGCGGGTTCAGCGAGGCGAAGGGGTCCTGGTAGACCATCTGCACCGTGCGGTAGAGACCGGCCTGCCCGGCGCCCCTGCGATGGTGGACGACCGGTTCGCCGTCGATCTCGACCGAGCCGGTGTCCGCCGGGGTCAGACCGGCGAGGACCCGCACCAGGGTGGTCTTGCCCGACCCCGATTCGCCGACGATCCCCAGCGTGGTCCCCCTGCGCACCCGGAAGGAGGCGTCGGCCACCGCCGTCACCGGTTGAGAGCCGCGCCGGGAGGCGAAGGTCTTGGAGACCCCCTTGGCCTCGACCACCACCGGCGAGTCCGCCGGCACGGTACGCGTGTACTCCAGCCGCGCGGTCGCCGCCCGCCGCCCGGAGAACCCGAGCGACGAGGAGCGCAGCAGCCGCTCCGTGTAGGGGTCCCCCGGATCGGCGACGACCTCGCCGGTCCTGCCGCCGCGCACCACGCGCCCGTCCCTCACCACCGCGATGTCGTCGGCCCGTTCGGCCGCGACCCCCAGGTCGTGGGTGATCAGCAGGATCCCCAGGCCCTCCGACTCCACCAGCCCCGACAGCAGGTCGAGGATGGTCTTCTGGACCGTGACGTCCAGCGCCGTCGTCGGCTCGTCGGCGATCAGGAGCTTGGGCCGGGTGCTCATGGCGGCGGCGATCAGCACCCGCTGGCACATCCCGCCGGACAGTTCGTGCGGGTAGCGCTCGTACAGGCGCGCCGGATCACGCAGCCCGACCTTCGCGAACAGGTCGACGACCCGCTCACGGCGTTCCGCCCGGGACGCCAGCCGGTGCGCCCGCAGCGGCTCCCCGGCCTGCACACCCACCGGCAGCAGGGGGTTGAGGCCGAGCAGCGCGTCCTGCGGGATGTAGCCGATCTCCTTGCCTCGCACCGTCCGGTACTGCCGCTCGGACAGTCCGGTGAGGGTGCGGTCGCCGAGGACGACCTCGCCCGAGGTCAGCCGCCCGTTCCCGGCGAGGGTGCCGGTGACGACCCGGCCGAGCGTCGACTTGCCCGAGCCCGACTCGCCGACGACCGCACGGATCGACCCCGCCGCGACGTCCAGGTCGATGCCGTCGAGCACGCGCGCCGCGGGCCGGCCGGGGAGCGCGAACTCGACGCTCACGTCCCGCACCCGCAGCAGCGGCTCCCCGGCCCGCGGAGCCGGCCCGCCGGAGGACCGCGCGGGAAGATGGTCAGGCGACGACACGGGTTCTCCCTCGGTTGAACGACCTGCCGATGCGGTAGACCGCGAGCACGGTCACCACGATGACCAGGCCGGGCAGCAGACTCAGCCACCACTGGACGCCGATGAACGTGCGTCCCTCGGCCACCAGAAGGCCCCACTCGGGCGTCGGCGGAGGCGCGCCGAGCCCCAGGAAGCTCAGCGCGGCGACGGTCAGGATCGCCGTGCCGATGTCCATGGTCGCGGCGGCCAGCACCGAGCGGGACGCGTTGGGCACCACGTGCTTGAACAGCCGGCGGACATACCCGTGCCCGGCGAAGACCGAGGCCTCCACGTACGTCGCGTTGCTCACCTTCAGCACCTCGGAGCGCATCAGCCGGGCGAAACCGGCCGTGCTGTTGATGCCGATGGCGACAGCGATGTTGAGCGTGCCGCGGCCGAGCGCGGAGATGATCGCGAGCGAGACGATCAGGCTCGGCACCGCCAGCATGATGTCGACGATCCGCATCACGACGCTGTCCACCCGGCCGCGCAGCGCCCCCGCGACGAGCCCGATCAGCGAGCCGCCCACCAGCCCTATGGCCACGGCGACGACCGCCGCCCGCAGGGACTGCCCGGTGCCCCACACCGTCCGGGTGAACTGGTCGCGGCCGAAGTCGTCGGTGCCGAAGAGACGGCCACCGCCCGGGGCGAGCAGCATCCGGGCGCCGTCCTGCCGCAGCGGGTCGCCCGGCGCGAACAGCGCGGGATGGACCGCCGCGAGGAGGACCACCGCGATCCACACGTACGCCAGCAGGAGCCCGGGGGAGCGCGCCGGCACGGCCAGGCGTCCCCGCAGCCCGCGCGGGCGTCCGGACGGCGGTGCGGCCAAACCGGCTTCGAGCGTGGTCGTCATGTCATCCCTCCCATCGGATGCGCCTGTCGAGCAGCGGGTACACCGCGTCGACGACGAGGTTCACCACCACGAAGATCACCGCGCTGACGGTGACCGCGATCAGCACGACGGGCATGTCCCGCCCGTTGACCGCGTCGACGACCAGGCGTCCCACCCCGAGCCGGGAGAACACCGTCTCGGTCAGCACCGTCCCGCCGACCATCACGCCGACGGTGGTTCCCAGCGAGGTGACCACCGGCAGCGCGGCGTTCCTCAGGGCGTGCCGGACGACGATGTCGAACCGGCTGAGCCCCCAGTTGCGCGCGGTCTCCACATAGGGCGAGGTCAGCGCGCCGCGCAGATTGGCCGTCAGGAGCTGGGAGACACTGCCGCCGCCGGCGACCGCGAGAGCCGCCGAGGCCACGAGCAGCCCGCCGAGGCTCTGGTCGCCGACCGCCTTGATCCAGTGCAGCTGGAAGGCGCACACCTGGAGCAGCACGAGCCCCACCAGGAAGGGCGGCAGCGACACCGCGACCGGGGGCAGCGAGATGAGCAGCTCGCGCGCCCATCTCCAGTCGGTCAGTTCGATGAGGACCGACAGCGTGACCCCCAGCACCACGGCGAGCAGCAGCCCGAGGAACGCCAGCTCCAGGGTCTGGGGGAAGGAGTCGAAGTAGACGTCCACGGCGGCCCTGCGCTGGTAGACGCTCTCTCCGAAGTCCCCGTGCAGGGCCCCGGTGAGGGCGTCCCAGTACTGCGTCCACACGGGGCGGTCCAGGCCGAGCAGTTCGCGCTGCTCGGCCAGCAGCTGTTCGACGTCACCGCCGTCGGCGCCGGCCGTGAGACCGCCCGCCGCGTCACCGGGCACCACGTACAGCAGGAAGAACGCTCCGGTGAAGGCGCCCCACACCACGATCACGCCGTACAGCAGGCGTCGTCCGTATCGAGCCATCGGTCTACTTCTTCGCCAGCCAGGCGTTGATCAGGTACTGGTCGAGCCCGACGGGCTGGATGTCGTGCAGCCGGGGCGAGGAGGCCCAGATGTCGACGTCGTTGGAGACCGGTATCTCGTACGCCTTCTCGACCAGGATGCGCGAGGCCCGGTCGACGAGCTGCTGCCGCTTCTCCTTGTCGATGGTCTGGTTCTGCTCCTGGAGGAGCCGGTCGAGTTCCCCGCCGGTCGCGTCGTCGTCCGCGATGAAGCTGCGGTTGGAGCCGGTCGCCTTGCCGTAGTTGGCGCGCAGGACGTCCGGGTCGGGCGTCGACGCGTACCAGTAGGCGATGTCGTACGCGCCGCTGAGCAGCTTCTCGTTGGCCTCGGCGGCCAGCGGCGGGTCGAGGACCAGCTCGACGCCGAGCTTCTTCCACTGGTCCTGGAGCACCTGCCAGCCCGCGTCGTCCTCGGGCGCCCGCAGCGACAGCCTCCTGCCCTTCGCGTCGACGCGGATGCCGTCGGAGCCGACCTTGGTCCAACCGGCCTGCTCCAGCAGCGACGTGGCCTTCCGCGGGTCGTAGGCCAGCAGCGCGCTCTGGTCGGAGTAGTAGGGGTTGTCCTTGCTCAGCGGGCCGGTCGCGGGCTGGTCGACACCGCCCGAGTCGATCTTCACGAACTCGTCCCGGTCGGTGCCCACCTGGAGCGCCTGCCTGACCCGGACGTCCTTGAGGAACCTCGACGAGGTGTTCAGCGGCAGCTCGGTGCCGGTCGCGGGGTTCAGCGTCCTGGAGATGGTCAGCCCGGCGGCCTTCAGCTGCGGGAGGTACTTGGCGTTCACCCAGTAGACGAACTGGAGTTCGTCACCGCCGATGACCGCGCCGTTGCGCACCGAGTCCTCAGGGATGATCTTGTAGACGACCTTGTCGAGATAGGCGGGCCCCTCGTGGTCGAAGTACGCGGGCGCCCAGTCGTAGTCCTTGCGCTTCTTCAGCACGATGCGCTGGTTGGGGACGTACTCCTCCAGGTAGTACGGGCCCGATCCGTCCAGCCACTTCTGCCGCTCGGCCACCGGCAGCCCGGCCGTCTTCTCGGAGACGATGCCGACGTACGCGCGGGACAGCGACGTCAGGAACGCGGCGTTCGGCTCGGCGAACCTGACGGTGATCCGGTGCTCGGACGGCGTCTCGATCGTGCTGATGCCCTGGACGACGGTCCTGGCGCTGGAGTGGATGCCCGGCCGGTCCAGGCTCTCCAGGTTGGCCTTCACCACCTGCGCGGTGAGTCTGGTGCCGTCGTGGAAGGTCACGTCGTCGCGCAGCTCGAACGAGTAGACCCGGGCGTCGTCGCTGACCGTCCAGCTCGTGGCGAGCCACGGTTCGACCTGCTTGGTCCTGGGGTTGTAGAACACCAGCGAGTCGGCCAGGGCGCGCGCGGCCGTGCGCCAGACCTGGTTCACCACGGCGGAGTCGACGCCGCCGGGGTCGGCGCTGAGGCCGATGTTGAGCGTGCCGCCGTAGCGGTCCTTCTTGGCGACCTGGGCCGCCGGCTCGCTCTGTCCGCCGCTGCCCGCGCAGGCGGCGGTGGACAGGAGCGCGAGCGCGGTGCCCGCAACGGTCAGCCGGCGCCATGGGCGTGAACTGGACACGACGTGTGGTTCCTCTCGATCGGTCCTGGGCGAGCGGGTAGCGGATGCGCTACATAGCGATGTGCACGTCTCAGGCGGGGATGTAGAAGCGATACATAAAAGATGCCGTGTGCGGCGGGGGTGGGATACGGCGCGATGTGATCTGTGCACCGCGACTCCGTAACCGATATGTTGGCACGGGTATGCTTTACGTATCGTGACGGCAGTGTTGCAGTCTCCTGAAACGGACGAACGACGTGGTGTTCGACAAGAAGTACAGCGACGAGGTCCGCCGGGCGGCGGTCGAGCGGGTCCTGACCAGGCGCCGCGAGGAGCCCGAGAACCGCTCGATCGTCCGGGAGGTCGCCGAGGAGTTCGAGGTCGGCCCGCAGTCACTGCGCAAGTGGGTCCTGCGCTACGACGACGGCAGCTACGACTACGACCACACCCCGGCCGACGGCGACGGAGACCGCGACGGCTGGGAGCCCCGCGCCGCGCCCGCCGCCCGCCAGGACCGCAGGCCGGGCCGGCGCGAACTGCTCGACCGGATCGACGAACTGGAACACCGGGCCGCCGTGCTCGAGGAGGACAACCGCTCGCTCACCCGCGTCGTCGCCCTCCTCGCCGACCAGCTGCGGGTCGCCACCACCAACGGCGCCGTCCACACTGCGGACTCCGCGGCCCGGCACGCACCGCGCGCCTAGACTCGCGCGGTGAACGACAAAGTGACCGTGGTCAGCAATCTGCACGGCAGGACCACGGAGATCCAGGGCCGGTACACCATCGCGGGCCCCGAGTTCGAGATCGTGTCGGACGGATCGGTGCGCAGCGGCGGACCGGGCGAGCAGGCCGGTTCACTCGACCTGCTCGTCGCCTCCCTCGTCTCCTGCGCCCTCAACGCGTTCCGGCACGACTTCCTCGAAGGCGGGCAGCCCGCGCGCCAGGTCGAGATCTTCGCCCGCATCGAGCGCAAGATCGAGGGCGACTACCTGGGCACCCTCGTCATGGAGTGCTTCATCGACGGCGTCGACCACGTCACCGCCGACGAACTCGTCGCCGAGTACAAGAAGAGGTGCCGCATCTACAACGCCCTCAAGGACAGCCTGCCGGTGGTGTTCGTCCCGCACACTCCCGGAGCATCGGGGTGACGGGCGCCGGCTCGCCCCACCTCGTCGACGCCCGCACGGCCTGCGCGCGCCGGGCCCGCACGGTCTTCGTCGAGGTCGCTCCCTGGCGGGTGATGGCCCAGGGGCCCGACCCGATCAGGGGCAGCGTCCCCGGCGCCATCAGGACCTCGGTCAGATCCGACTTCGCGGGCCGCCCCACGGCGACCAGCGGCCACCTGCCCCTGCCCGAGCGCACCGCCGTACGGGCCGCCCTGCGCGCACACGGTGTCGGACCCGGCGACGACCTCGTCCTCTACACCCGCCGCGTCGAGGAGCTGTCCTCCGCCGCCCGCGCGTGGTTCGTCCTCACCTGGGCGGGCTTCCGCTCGGTGGCCGTCCTCGACGGCGGACTGCCCGCCTGGGTCCGCGAGGACGGCCCGACGACCCTCGCGACGCCCGCGCCCCCCGGCCACCCCGCGCCACCGCTCTCGTACGACGACGAGGGCGCCGGCGGTCGGCGCGTCCTCGCACGCGCGGACGTCCCGGAGATCGCGGCCCTGGGCACCCTGCTCGACTCCCGCCCCGCAGCCGCCTACAACGGCACCCCCGACGACCCGAGGAGCGGGCACGTCCCGCACGCCGTGCACGCCCACTCGGCCGAGCTGATGACGCCCGACGGCCTGCTCAGACCCCCCGTCGAACTCCGGAAATGGTTCCTCGCCCGCAGGGCGGTCGGCGGCCACGAGGTCGGCGCCTACTGCGGCGGCGGAGTCTCCAGCGCCCTGCTGGTGCTCGCCGGAGCGCTCATCGGCCAACAGGTCGGCCTGTACGTCGATTCATGGTCGGCCTGGTCACGCGACCCGTCCCTGCCCGTGGAACGCGGCACGGCACCGACCCGCTCGGCGGCCGTCGACACGGACTGCGCGTAGCACCGGCTCCGGTCCGGCTCCGCGGCCGTCCACACAGGCCGCGCCCAGAAGCGGCTCCGGTCCGTCGAGGACACCGTCGCCGGGATCGTCCTCGCAGGAGTGCTCGCCGCCGCGAGGACGGGCCCCGACCCTCATGTAGGGGTTTCCCCAATGCTGGCCTCCCTGACCAGGAGGCACTGTGGGACGGCGCGGCCCGTCCCCGCCGGGACCGCGGGAACCGGAGTCAGGAGGTCATGTCCGTGCCGTCCCTCTCCCTGCGGTCGTTGGTGCGTGCCGTGCTCGACGACCTCGGCGCGTCCGGCTGGACGTTCGACGAGGACGACGTGTGGTGCCGGGTGGCCCCGCCCTCCGCCGCGGCGCGCGTCCAGGGCTGGAAACTCCACGTCTCGGCGACCGCGCTGTCCGCGCCGCACGTCCTGGACCGCGCCGCGCGGGTCCTGGCAGCCGGTGGCTGCGCCTTCAAATTCGCCCGGAGCCTCGACCTCGTCGAAGAGATGACCTCGGCCTCCTACGACCGCGCGCAGTGCGGCAAGTTCCTCACCGCCTACCCCGATGACGACGACCACTTCCGTGACCTCGCCGACCGGCTCGACGCGGCGACCGCAGGACTGCCGGGACCCGCGATCCTCTCCGACCGTCCGCTGCGCGCGGGCAGTCTGGTGCACTACCGCTACGGAGCCTTCCGGGGCGTGCCGGTCCTGAACAACGACGGTTCGTTCGAGACCCGGCTGCGCGAGCCGGGCGGCGCCGCTGTCACCGACCCCCGCAAGCCGTGGTTCTGTCCCCCCGCGTGGGCCGAACTGCCCCTGGCCGGAACGCCGGGACGCCCGCCGGCGACGCCGGCGGAGCCCTCCTCGGTGCTGCTGGCCGGCCGGTTCGTGGTGAAGGAGGCGATCCGGCACTCGGCCCGGGGCGGTGTGTACCGGGCGCTGGACGAGCACACCGGCACCGAGGTGGTCGTCAAGCAGGCCCGCGCCCACGTCGCCGAAGGACTGACCGGCAGTGACGCCCGCGCACTGCTCCGCCGGGAAGCCGAGATGCTCACCGCGCTGAAGGGCGTCTGCCCCGAGAGGGTCGACGCGTTCGAGAAGGACGGCCACGCCTTCCTGGTGGAGAGCCTGATCAGCGGCGAGACGCTGAGCCAGTGGGTCCGCCGGCGGTACGCGGACGGCGGACCCGGCGTCGCCCCGGCGACAGCGGTCGCGATGGCGGGCCGACTGGCCGCGCTCCTGGCCGAGGTGCACCGACGCGGCCTCGTCCACCAGGACTTCACCCCGAACAACATCATGGTGGACGACGACGGGCGGTTGTGGCTGATCGACCCGGAATGGGCGACCGTCCCGGGGGCGTGGACGTACCGGGCCCACACGCCGGGCTTCGCCGCTCCCGAACAGTGCGCGGGCCCCCGCTTCGGCCCGGCCCACGGCCCCGCCGCCGACCTGTACTCCCTCGGCGCCGTCCTCTGCCACCTGACCACCGGAGTGGTGCCGCCCGCCGCGCGGGACGACCGCCGGGAGCGGTCCCCGGCGCACCGCGTCGGCGAACTGCTGGCCCTGATACGGCCGGAGCGAGCGGCCGCCCGGCGGCTCGAACCGGCGATCCTCGGCCTCACGGTCCACAGGCCCGAACACCGCTGGACCATGGAGCGGTTCGCCGCCTCCCTGGCCGACCGCACACCGGCCGTCGCCCCCGCCCCTGAGCGGGCCGGCGGGCCCGCCCCGGCCGTTGCCGCCCCGCGGCCCGTACCCGACGGCGACCTGCGCAGACTCGTGGAGGACGGCCTCACCCACCTGACGCGGGCGCTGCGACCAAGTACCGCCGTCGAAGGACAGGCCGGCCCGCCGTCCCGCCGACGCCTCTGGAAGGCGGGTCCCTTCGGCGACACGACGGACCCGTGCGCGGTCCAGCACGGCTCGGCGGGCGTACTGGCGGTCCTCGGCCGGGCCACCGAACTCCTCGACGGGGACCAACTGCACGCCTCCCACGGCTTGTTGGCGCGGTGGACCGACGAACGACGCGCATCCGTACCGCGGCTGCTGCCGGGCCTCTACTTCGGCCGCGCCGGCACGGCCTGGGCGCTGCACGACGCCGCCCGGCGGCTCGACGACCCCGCGATGGCGCGGCGGGCGGCGGACCTCGCGCTGGCTGTGCCCGTACGGTGGCCCAACCCCGACGTCTGCCACGGCGCCGCCGGCGCCGGAATGGCGCAACTGCACTTCTGGCAGACCACACACGAACCCGCCTTCCTCGACCGGATCGTCGCCTGCGCGGACGGACTGGTGGAGTGCGCCGAGACCGTGCGCGGCCGGATCGTGTGGCCGGTGCCCGCGGACTTCGACTCCGCCCTCGCGGGCGCCCGGCACCTCGGGTTCGCGCACGGCGTCGCGGGCGTGGCCTCCTTCCTGCTCGGCGCCGCGCGGGCGACCGGCAACCAGGAGTACGCGGAACTGGCCGCCGCGGCGGGCGCCACGCTGGTCGCCGAGGCCGAGCGGGGCCCCTGGGGCGCCCGGTGGCGGACCGACCTGGACCACGAGCCAGGCAGCGGCCTGCTCCACCACTGGTGCTCCGGCTCGACGGGCGTCGGCACCTTCCTGCTGCGCCTGTGGCGCGCGACGGGCGACACCACCCACCTCCGCCTCGCCGAGCAGGCCGGCGCGGCGGCGCACGCCGCCCGCTGGACATCGTCGACCGCCGCCTGCCACGGGATCGCCGGCGACGGTGACTTCCTCCTCGACCTCGCCGACGCGGTGCCCGAAGGCCCCTACCGGAGCTGGGCCGGGGACCTCGCCGCGGTGCTGCGCCTGCGTGCCGTGGTCCGCGACGGACTCCTGCTCGTCCCCGACGAGTCGGGGACGTCGGTGCGCCCGGACGCCAGGACCGGTGTGGCGGGAACGGTCTCCTTCCTGCTGCGGCTCCTGCACGGCGGCCCCACGCCGTGGATGCCCGATCCGGCCACCTGGTCCGCGCGCGCCCCCGGCTGACCGGCCGGGGACACCCGCCGGCCCCTCGAACCGGACACCGCGCCCGCGGTGTCGCCCACCGGAACGGAGAACCCCATGGAAACAGAGTTCGAAGCGCTCCAACTGCTCCCCGCCGAGGACCAGGACACCGCCGCCCTCTGCACCGTGACCTGCGGCGAATCCTGCTCGCCCGGCGGCACGTGCGCGGTGACCGGCTGACCGCCCCGGGCGCCGGGCACCGCCGCCCTCCCACCGGACGCGGCCCAGGCACCGTCCGGCAGGCATCGCCGCCTCCGCACCACCACCCGGCCACGGCCGAACGGCTTCTCAGAAGGAGACCCCCATGGAGAACGACCTCGACGCCCTGCAACTGCTCTCCGGCGAGGAGGCCCAGGCGCACGCGCTGAACCTCTGCGAGGGCCACACCTGCAACGGCGGCAGCACCTGCGGCATCAGCTGTCAGGTCACCAACTGACCCGACGGGCCAGGGACGGCCGGCGCGCCCGCGCAACGGCGCGCCGGCCGTCGCCCGCCCCACCGGCACGACCGCCGAAGCGACAGAGCAGCGACCGAGCGACGGCTCAGCAGCGACCGAGCAGCCACGAGCAGCGACCGAGCAGCGACTCAGCAGCGACCGGACAGACAGCGACGAAGAGCGTCGAGGAGCGGAGAGAAGCACGGTGCAGCCGGACCCCACCCCTCAGCCGCGCGGCACACGGCGCGGCGCACTGCCGCCGATCGTCCTGCCGCGCGGACGGCTGCTGTTCGTCGCGACCGGCGGCATCTCCGTCACCGCGCTGCCCGAATGGGCCATGCTGGCGCGCTCGCGCTACGGCTGGTCGGTACGCGTCTGCCTGACCCGCTCCGCCGAGACCCTGGTGTCCCGTCAGGCGCTCGCCGCCGTGACCCGGTCGCCGGTGGCGGGCCCCGACTGGGACACGTCGTCGGGCGTCGTACCCCACAAGGAACTCGCCGAGTGGCCCGACCTGATCATCGTGGCCCCCGCGACCACCAACTTCATCGCCAAGTGCGCGGCGGGCATGACCGACAGCCTGGCCCTGACGACGGTCATCTGCACCACCGCGCCGGTGGTGTTCGCCCCCGCGATACCGCAGGGCGCGCTCGCCCGGCCGTCGGTCCGTCGCAACCTGGACCTGCTCCGGGAGGACGGCCACCACGTCGTCCCGATGGAACCGGCGATCTCGGCGCACGACGGCACAGCCGTCGCCGAGGGCATGCCGCCCCTGCTCAGCACCTTGCGGTACGCGGCCCGCGTGCTGTCGGCGCCGACCGGGGAGGCGAGCGATGACCACCCCGCCACGGCGTGACCCCGCCCGCGGCGGCGGACGCCTGCTCAGGGACGTCGCACGGGACACCCGCGGGTCCCTGGCCCTGCTGGTGTGCGTGATGGTGTGCCGGGTCGTCGTGGCCCTCGCCGTCCCGGCGCTGCTCTCGTCGGCCGTGAACGCCGTGCTCGAAGGCGACGGCGGAGGGCTCCACGGACCCGCGCTCGGCTGGGGCGCGGCCGTCGCCTGCGCCGCGCTGTGCGACGCCGTGATGGGGCCGTTGGGGGCCTCAGGAACCAGCCGTGCCACGCGCCGACTGCGCGGCAGGACCGTACGCCACCTCCTCGAACTCCAGCCGCGGGCACCGCTGACCGCGGGCGAGGCGGTCACGCAGATCACCCAGGCGGCGCCCCAGGCGGGCGCGCTGCCCGCGGCGGCCGCCCAGTCCGCGGTCGCGCTGGCCGGTTCCCTCGCGGGCTTCGCCGCACTCTGGGTGATCGACTGGCGCACGGCGGCGGCGTTCACCCTCGGTGTGCCCCTCTCGGTGCTGATCGCCCGGCGTTTCGTCGGCCGGGCGGCCGAGGCGCAGAGCGCCTACCTGGGCGCGCAGTCCGACCTCGCGACCCGGCTGCTCGGCGCGCTGGCCGGGGCCAGGACGATCAGGGCCTCGGGAACCCTGACGAGCGAGACCGCCCGGGTCCTCGTGCCCCTGGCCGACGTCTCGGCGGCCGGACACGCCATGTGGCGCCTCCAGAAGTCGACCGTCTGGCAGTTCGGACTGCTGCTGTCGCTCACCGAGGCGCTGGCACTCGCCGTCGCGGGACTCGGGGTCGCCGGGGGACGGCTGAGCCCGGGGCAACTGCTGGCCGTGGCCGGCTACGTGAAGCTCGCGATCGGCGCGCTCCAGCAGGTCGACGCCCTGCTCGCGCTGGCCCAGGCACGCGCGGGCGGCGACCGGATCGCCGCCACCCTCGCGCACCCGCTGCCGGCCGCCGGCCCGGTCACCGGCGCCACCGGCCCCGGCGGCGTGCTCCTGAAGGGGATCACCGTCCGGTCCGCCGCCGGAGACCCGGTGCTCGAAAGCGCCGACCTGGAGCTGCCCGCCGGCCGCTCCATGGCCCTGGTCGGCAGGACCGGCGCGGGCAAGAGCCTCCTCGCCGGGCTCCTCGGCCGGCTGAGCGACCCGGACGCGGGACAGATCCTCCTCGACGGTGTGGACGTGCGCGACCTGACCCTCGACACGCTGCGGAACGCGGTGACGTACGCCTTCGAACGCCCCGCCCTGATCGGGACGACCGTCCACGACGCGATCGCCTACGGCCGGCCCGGAGCGAGCCGGCCGACCGTGGAGCGCGCGGCCCGCGCGGCGCGGGCCGACGCCTTCGTCCGCCGGCTGCCCGCCGGGTACGACACACCGCTCGACCACGCCCCGCTGTCCGGCGGGGAACGCCAACGGCTCGGCCTGGCACGGGCGCTGGCCAGACCCGCCCTGGTGTACGTCCTCGACGACGCCACCTCGGGGCTCGACACCGTCACCGAGGCCGAGGTGAGCGAGGCCGTCACCGGCGCCCTGTCCGGACGGACCCGGCTCGTGGTCGCGCACCGCGTCACCACCGCCGCGCGCTGTGACGCCGTCGCGTGGCTGGACGGGGGACGGATCCGCGCGGTCGGCCCGCACCGCGAACTGTGGCGGCACGCCGACTACCGCGCGGTCTTCGCCGCCCACGACGACCCGGCGGCCGAGCGGGAGGTGCCGTGTCCCTCACCGGTGTGAGCACGGGAGCACGGACGGCACCCTTCCGGGGGCCGGCCGCCCGGCTGCTGGCGCGGTCGCTGAGCGGCGCGGGCGGCCCGCTGCGACGGATCGCCCTCTGGTCGGTGCTGGAGGCCGGGCCCGCACTGGCCTCCGGCTGGGCGCTCGCCGCCGCGCTCGACCGGGGATTCCTCGCCGGCGAACCGGGCACCGGGCTGCTGTGGATCGGCCTGCTCGCCACGCTCTACGTCGTGCGGGCCCTCGCGGAGCGCGCCCTCTTCGACCCGCTCGCCGCCTGCGTCGAACCGATGCGGGACGCCCTGGTGACCGCCGTGGTGGACGCCACGCTGTCCCGCGCGGTCCGGGGCGCCGGAGCGTACGACGCGGCCGGGGTCTCCCGGATGACCAGTCAGGTCGACACGGTACGCCTGGTCGTCGGCGCCCTGCTGCGCACCGCCCGCCCCCTCACCGTCACCCTGATGGCCACGCTCGTCGGTCTCGCCGCGCTCGCCCCGGTGCTCGCCGCTGTCGTCGCGGTGCCGCTCGCCGCCGCGCTCATCGCCTTCGCCGTCTCGATGAGGTCGGTGATCCGGCGCAGGCGGGCGGCCGTCGTCGCCGAGGAGGACGTGGCGGCGTCCACCGGTGCCGTGCTCGGCGCCGGCCGCGACATCGCCGCCCTCGGCGCGGTCGCCCTGGCCTGCGGGACGACCGGGCGCAGCGCCCGTGCGAGCGCCCGCGCGTCGGTCGCCGTGGCCTGGGCCGCCGCCGCCCGGGTACCGATCGTGCTGCTCGGCGGGCAGCTTCCGCTGCTGCTCGTCCTGCTGGCGGGCCCCACCCTCGTCGAGGAGGGAGCGGTCAGCGCCGGTGAGGTGGTCGGCGCCTCGCTGTACGTCACCGGCAGCCTCGTGCCCGCGCTCCAGTTGCTCACGGGCACCGTGGCCGGGCTGTGGGGCCAGCTCCAGGTGGTGCTGGAACGGCTCGCCGCCGCGACCGAGCCGTGCGACGAGCCCGCGTCCGGCACGGTGCGCGGCGACGCACCGAGCGGCGGCTACCGCATCGACGTCGACAACCTGACGTTCGCCTACGGTCCGCACGCCGAACCCGTCGTGAGGGACGTGCGGTTGAGCGTCCCCGAGGGCGACCACCTGGTGATCGTCGGGGCCAGCGGGGTCGGCAAGTCGACCCTGGCGGGGCTGCTCGCCGGTCTCGAACGCCCCTCCGGGGGCCGGATCCTGCTCGGCGGGCGGCCGGTGGCCGATCTCGGCACCAGGGAGCGGCCCGCGGCCGTGGCGCTGCTGCCGCAGGAGGCCTACGTCTTCCGCGGCACGCTCCGCGACAACCTGCGTTATCTCGCCCCCGACGCCGACCCGGCGGCCGTCGCCGCCTCGATCGCCGCCATGGGACTCGGACCCGTGGTGGAACGGCTCGGCGGCGTCGACGCCGTGCTGGAGGACCCGGCGGCCGAACTGTCCAGCGGCGAGCGTCAACTCGTCGCGGCGGCACGGACCTGGCTGTCCGACGCGCCCGTGGTGATCCTGGACGAGGCCACCTGCCATCTCGACATGCGGAGCGAGGCCGTGGTGGAAGCGGCCTTCGCCGTCAGGCGCGGCACCCTCGTCGTCATCGCCCACCGCCTGGCGTCCGCGCTGCGGGGCCGGCGCGTCCTGCTGCTCGACGGCACCCGGGCGGTCTGCGGCACCCATACGGAGCTGCTGGCGGCCGAGCCCGGCTACGCGGCGCTGGTCGGCCACTGGGACGGCACGGCGCCACCGGCCGGTCGGCCGGATGCGTCCCCCGTACCGGGCGAGTGAGGGCCGCCCCGCCCGGTACGGCGCCGCCGGCCCGCCCGGCGGCGGGTCAGACCCGGGCGGCCGCGCCCGACTCGACGGGGGCCAGGACCTCGGTCGGTCGCGCGGCTCCGAACGTGGCCAGCAGCGCCGCGCGCGACCGGGTCCCGGTCTTGCGGAAGACCCGGGTGAGGTGGGCCTCGACCGTCTTGACGGAGACGAACAGCGCCCCCGCGATGGCGCGGTTGGACATGCCGCGGCACACCAGGGCGAGGATCTCGCGCTCCCGCTGCGACAGACCGGCGGCCCCCGCGCCGCCTGGACTCCCTGTACCGCGCGGTCGGCGCGCACCGATCGCGCGCTGGACATCGACGGCCAGCAGACGCAGGGGCTCGGAACCGGTCGGCTCCGCACGGGACTTCGCGAGGCCGGCGTGGAAGGCGGCCTCCGGCAGCCGGCCGGCGCCCAGCAGCCGCCGGGCCAGCAGCAGGCGGGTACGGCACTCCAGCGGCAGCGCGCCGTCGTGGACGTGCTGCTCCACGGCCGAGGCCAGAAGCGGCAGCGCCGCCTCGTCCGCGACGAGAGCCGCCTCGGCGCGCAGCACGGCGGCGTGGTCGGCCGGCAGCCGTGACGCCCCGGCTGCGGCGCGCGCCACCGCCGCGCAGCGACGCGCGGTGCCGTCGAGGCCCGCGGCCACCGCCGCGAGGCAGGCCAGGGACCACCAGGGCGCCCGGCCGCTCCCGGGCGGCCCCGACCCGTCGGCGGCGGGCGACAGCAGCAGAGCCAGGCTCTCGTGGGGCCGGCCCGCTTCGAGATGGACCGCGGCGAGCAGCAGGGCGGCCGCGCGCCCCCGCTCGCCTGACGGGCCGCCCGCACCTGCCAGGTCCCGTGCCGCCGGCTCCGCGGCCTCGTGCCCCGCCGACCACAGCGTGGTCCAGCCGCCGATCACCCCTGCCTCGTGGGCGAGTTCGGGGCAGTCGAGCAGCCGCGCCGCTCCGGCGGCCTCGGCCGCCGACGCCGAGGCAGAGGCGAGCCGCCCCAGCACGGCCTCGGCCCGTGCGTGCCCGATCAGCAGCGCCGGCAGCTCGGCGGTGCGTCCGCCGGCGCGGGCGCTCCTGACGCCCCGGTCGAACAGCCGGACCGCGTCCCGGTGACGGGACGTCAGGTACTGGGCCCGCCCCAGGCGCACCACGGCGTCCAGCACCTCGGGCAGAGCCGCGTCGGTGAGCAGGTCGGCCCGGCGCGTGGCGTCCGCGACCGCCGCGTCGCGCGCGGTGACGTCGGACGCCAGAGCCGTGCCCAGCGCCAGAGAGGCCGCGGCGCTCATCCGCCGTACCGCGTCGCCCGGTGCCCGGCCGGGCGAGGCCGCCGTCGCGGCGGTGACGGCGGCCAGCCGCTCGCGAACGGCCACCAGGTCCCCGGCGGCGGCGCTCAGCGCGGCGGACCGCAGCAGGAGCGCGGTGTCAGGGGCGGCGGGCACCGCCGGTCCGGTGCCGAGCGGTTCGGCGGCGAGCAGGGCCCGTGCCTCACGGTGCCGCCCGAGACCGTCCTCCATCCGCGCGTACACGTCCAGGAGCCGCCCGCGCTCCTCCGGCGGCAGCAGCGGCGAGGCCAGCACCTCGGGCATCCGGCGGACGACTTCGGCCCGCTGTCCGCACCGTGCCGCGGCGACGCACAGAAGGATCCGCGTCCTCAGCGTCGCGGCGCCGCCCTCCGGGTCCGCCGGGTGGACGCGCAGAGCGGCGAGCAGCCAGTCGGCGGCGGAGTCGGGCCGGCTGTCGAGCACGTGGTGCGCCGCGCGGTGCAGCAGCCGGGCGGCCTCCGTCTCTCCTGGCGCGGCGGACCGGGCGAGGTGGGGTGCCCGCTGGGAGAGAGGGGCACCGACACCGGCGAGAGCGCGCGCCGCCGCGGCGTGGGCGGCGATCCGGCGGCCGGGCGGGACACGCGTGTACGCCAGCACCCTCAGCAGCGGGTGCCGGAAGTGGAAGAGAGGGGCCCCGGACTCGTCCTCGCGTACGACGCCCCGGGCGACGAGTTCGTCGAGGACGGCGAGCACCCGGCCGAGGTCCCATCCGCCGACCGCCGCCAGCAGCGAGGGCGAGACATCGGGACCGAGCAGCGCGCAGTACCCGGCGACGGTCGTCTGCTCCGGTGTCAGGGCGGCGAGCGCACCCGGCCACCCGGTCGGCGGCCCCGGCGACCGCACCGACGCCGGCGAGCACAGCCCGGTGCGGGCCAGCTCCCGCAACGTGGCGTCGGACAGGGCCGACAGGGCGTCGGCGCTCCGCGGCTCACGCGGCCCGAGCGCGTGGAGCAGGTTCTCGCGCAGGGAGCGTCCGGGCTCCGCGGGAAAGGTGGCGCACGCCGGGCCTGCGGGATCGGCCGGGCCGGTCCGGGCTCCAGCGGGGCGGGACCTGGCGAGCCCGGTCGGTGCCGGCGTTCCGGCGAGCGCCGGCCGGGGGAGTGTCATGGTTCCTCTCAGGGCGGAGCGGGCACCGGCGGCAAGGTTCGGGAGAGCGGCGGCGTGGTTCGGGAGAGCGGCGGCGGCACACCCGCGCGGGCGGCCGCCGCCGTGGCCCTGCGGGGGCCGGCGTCGCGAATGTCAGCAGACGACGACGCTGACGTTGCTGTCACAGGCGAAGGTGCTGAAATCGCTGGCGATGACCGCACCGTCCTCGTCCACGATGTGCTCGGTCTCCAGCTCCTGAAGGTCGAGGATCTGCTGCATGGCGAACTCCTTGGTGTGTGTGACGAACCCGGTGCGTCCCTGTGACGGCCGGGAGCATGGGGGACCAGGCGCTGGGTCACATCGGAGCGGTGGGGGGCACCGGTCCGGTGGCGGGCTCCGGTCAGGCGCGGGCGGCGGCGACCGCGTCCACGGTGAACAGCGGGTCGGGGGCGGGGGAGAGGACCTCGGTGAGGGCGAGCAGCACACCAGCGCTGCCGCTCCACAGCTCCGCGCTGAGGCGCAGCATCTGGTCCCCCAGGAAGCGGACCCCGGTGGGATGCGGCACCGCGTGCGCGAACAGCCCGCACGCGGCGTCGACCGCGAGCCGGCGGCTGCTCGCCGAGCCGGTCAGCGCGGCGTGCTCGGAGAGGACGAGCGCGAGCCCGGACAGCCCCTGGCCGAGGCCGCTCATTCCGGTGTAGCTGGTGGTGAGCGCGGTGAGGAGCCGGGGCGACGCCGCGGCGAGCCGCTCGTCGTCCCGCTCGCGCAGATACCGGGTCACGGTGTGCAGCACCCCGGCGGAACCGCAGTACAGATACGGCATGCGGCGGACATCGGTCGTGGAGACCGGGAAGGACATCTGCACGGCCGACGGATCGCTCTCGCGGTCCAACTCGGCGTGCAGCAGCGGAAGTCCCGTGTCGAGATAGTCCTTGTCGCCCGTGACGGCGGCCAGTTGCTGGAACATGAGGGCGACGCCGGTCCTGCCGTGCCAGAGCCCGGTCGCGTCGTCCGGCCCCAGTCGCGGGGTGAGCGCGCCCGGTCCGTCGGCCAGGCCGGCGGCGAGTTCGGCCGCCCTCTCCAGATGGCGGGCGTCCCCGGTGTGCCCGTACAGCGCGAGATGAGTGAGCGCGACGCCCGCCCCGCCGCCGGCGAGCGTGGCGTCCGACCGGGTCAGCGGGTGCCGGTCGGCCGCGGCGAGCAGATCGACCGCCTCCTGCGTGTGTCCGCAGTCGGCGAGCACGCGGGCGATACCGGCGAGCCCGGTCCAGAGCCCGGGACCGAGGGAGTCCACGGCACCGAGCGCGTCCGTGCGCAGCCGGCCGAGGACGGAGTCGGGCAGCGGTGTGCCGGCCCGGCGCAGGGCGTGCACGACACCGGCCGTTCCGTAGGCCAGGCAGAGGGTGTTGGAGAGGTGGCCCTCGGGCACGGTGGGGAAGACCCGGCGGGGATGGTCCGCCTCGGCCATGGCGGTCAGCCCCTCCGCGACCCGCTCACGGAGCCAGAGCAGGCTCTCCTCGGGTGCCTCCGCGACCCGCTCGGGCGCGGGCGGGGCGAGCGGATCACCGCCCGGCGCCCGGCCGTCGTCGAGGAGTTCGGCGTGGTGGAAGGCGGTGGCGCGCCGCCACAGGGACGGGGGGATGTCGATGCCGCGCCGCCGCAGATCGTGGCGTACGTAGGTGAGCGCGGCCGGCGCGCGCTCGACCACCTGGTGCAGGGGACAGAGCGTCAGCAGGGCCAGCGCGCTGAGCCCGAAGGCGTCGTGGACCGCCGGATCGTCGCCCACCAGCGCGGTCGGCGGACTGAAGCCGGGAGTGCCGGAGGCGACGAAGGGGGTGCCGATCCGGTGCGCGGACTCGAAGTCGATGAGCCGGACCGTGTCGTCCTCGGCGACCAGCAGGTTTCCGGGGCTGACGTCGACGAAGAGGTAGCCGGCCGCGTGCAGCCGGTCCATGGCCTCCTCGGTGCGGGCCAGGACCTTCTCACAACGGCCGTAGTAGTCGGCGAAGTCGGCGGCTCCCGCGTCGCGGCGGATCAGCGGGTTGTGCAGGACCGTCCAGGAGCTGAGCGAGTCGCCCTCGACGAACTCGGTGACCAGGAAGTCGTGTTCCCACTCCGAGAAGTACGCCAGCGGCTCAGGTGCCAGGCCGGGCGCGGCCGTGTGCAGCGCCTGGAGGGTCTCCCATTCCGCGCGGAGCCGCTGCTGCGCGTTGGCGCCGCCCGCCCCGATACCGGTGTGCGCCCTCGCCTCCTTGATGAAGACCTTCCGCCCGGTGGCCTTGTGCCGGCCCCGGTAGGCGCCGCCCCCGTTGCTGTGGCGCAGGGCCGCCTCGAAGACGTAGCCGCCGAAGTCGGCCTGCCCCGACGGCGTCTCGGCCGCCGCCGTGAACGGGTCCTCGACACCGTCGGGGAGCCGGAACGACACCCCGCGCACGTCCTCGACCAGCCGTCCCCGCCCGTCGGGCACCAGCAGCACCGGAGTGCCGTCCGCCCGCAGCCGCTGCCGTCGCAGGAAGGACCCGTACCGGTAGTGCACCGTGCGGGAGGTGCCGAACCGCCGGTCGCTGAGGATGTACGGCCCCTCCTCGTCCGCCAGCGCCTCGTCGAGGCGCTCCATCAGCCGCCGGGCCGCGTCCGGGTCCGGCGGGTAGGCGGCGCAGAACTTGCCGCTCTGCGGACGGGACGCGTGCTTCTGGTGCGTCCATCCGTAGAAGAGACGGGTGGACAGATGCTTGAAGGAGACGTCCTGTTCGCAGCAGACGGCCGCCACCACGTCCAGCACGTGGCCGAGGCGGCCCGGCCTGGCGGAGACGTGCACCTTCCAGCCCGCCGGGACGGTCTCCAGCCCGTCCCGCCGCCACATGGTCCAGATTCCCGACGGTGTGCCGTGCCAGCCGGGCGGCACGGTGGAGGGGCGGAGCTCGCCGCCGTGCGATGCGGCCGCGTCGAGCGGTTCGTAGAAGTCGGGATCGGCGACGGTGAAGACGTAGGGGGTCCGCATGTGCCCTCTTCCTGGGTGGCGAGGCCGAGCACGGGGGCAGCCGGACGCGAAGGTGACCCGTCGTCACATCCGCCTCAGCTGTTGCGCACCACGATGACCGACACCGGATCACACGTCAACTGAAATGAATGGCATTGAAGATTTGATACATGTAGGCTCACGGCGCTCACTCAGCCATCCGCTCTCCGGAGGACGCCATGCACCCCGTACTGCAGCTCCAGACCATGAGTTCGGCCGACGAGTCCGCCGCCCTGCCGCCCACCATCACCACCAGTGACAGCTCCCTCAGCGTGATCTTCTGCGACTCCAACACCACCTGGGTGGCGCCGGAGGACCTGGGCGTCTGACCCGGTCCGGCCTCCCGCCAGGACCGGCTCCCCGGCAGGGTGCGGGGCCCGGCCCCGCACCCGCACAACCGGCCCGTGTCCTCCCGGGAACCGGCGCTCTCCCGCAGCCCCCGGGCACCGCCCGGGGGCTCATCGCCGCGCCCCCGCACGCCCTACAATGTGGCCGGGGCCGACGCGAGGTGAAGCGCCGGCCGACGAGACCGGACCGGAGGCGTGACGTGACGGAGCCCGAGGCCACGCCGCAGACGCTGGCCGGGAGGATCGACGCCCTCTTCCGGGTCGTCCGCCGCCCCAACCGCGACCAGTACAGCCACGAGGAAGTCGCCAAGGCGTGCCGCGAGGCGACGGGCGAGAGCTTCTCGGCGACCTACCTGTGGCAGTTGCGGACCGGTCGGCGCGACAACCCGACCAAACGCCACCTGGAGGCGCTGGCGCAGTTCTTCCAGGTCCCCGTCACCTACTTCTTCGACGACGCGCAGGGCGCCGCCATCGCCGAGGACCTCGAACTCCTCGGCGCGCTGCGGGACGCCGGGGTCCGGAGCATGGCGCTGCGCGCCGTGAACCTGTCCCCCCAAGCGGTCGGGACCATCAGCGAGATGATCGACGTGATAGCGCGCCGGGAGCGGGACGGGGGTTCCTCCGCGTGAGCGCCGACCGCGCCAGGTCCGGACGCGACCGGAGAAGGATGTGGCGCGACTGCCGCCGCCTCGTGGACCGCCAGCACCTGCCGGATCCCTTCGACGCCGCCGTCTTCGTCCGAGAGGTCGCGGCGCGACGCGGACGGCCGGTCGAGCTGATACCGGTCTACGCCCGGCCCGATCTGCCGTGCGGACTCCTGCTCACCACCGAGGCGTCCGACTACGTCCTGTTCGCGGCCGACACCACCCCGTTCCATCAGCAGCACATCCTGCTGCACGAGGCGGCCCACCTGCTCTGCGGCCACCAGGACGCCGCCACCCTGCGCTCGGCCGCGCAGAACCTGCTTCCCACCCTGAACCCCGCGCTCGTCCAACGCGTCCTCGGCCGCACCGTGTACAGCGAACCCGAGGAAGCCGAAGCCGAGTTAGTGGCATCGCTGATCCTGTCCCGCGTCAGTTCCCACCGACCGCGGGGCCCGCACAGCGTCGCCCAGCCCGATGTGGCGCCCCTGTTCGGCCTGCCGGACCGGCGGCCGAAGGGCACGGCACGGTGAACCGGACGCGGAGGACGCGCCCGTGATCGACATCGCCGTCCACGTCGCGGGATTCATCTTCCTCTGCTTCGCCGTCTTCCGGATCACCGTGGCCAGGACCGGCCGCATCCAGCGCTGCATGTGGGTCTTCGCCCTCTGCCTCGGCTTCTCGCTGCTGCTCAACGCGCCGAACACCCGCCCCGCGCCCAGCCTCTCCGCACTCCTCGTCGTCCTCACCCACGGCCTGAAACTGGCCGCGCTGACCTGCCTCGCCCTCATGGCGGCGATGCTGGACCGACCGCCCGCTGACCGCGCCGCCCGCGCCCGCCACCTGGGCGTGGGCCTCGTCGCGCAGCTGGCGTCCGCCCTCCTGTACGCGGCCTCCCATGTGATCGTCACCGACGACGCCGTCCTGGTACGCCCCGGACGCTCCTGGGCGTACGCGCTGTACGGCGCGATCTTCGCGGCGTACGGCTGCCTCTGCGTCGTCCCCCTGATCCGCGTCCTCGCCCGGCACGCCCGCCGTGCCGCGCCCGGTCCGATCAGAACCGGCCTGCGCCTGATGACGCTTGCCTGCTGCGCGGGCGTGCTGTGGACCTCGTGGGCGCTGGCGGACGCCCTCGAAGTCCTCCGGATCGGACGCGTGGGCCTGGGCGAGGACCTGATGTCCACGCTGCTGGGCGTCACGGTGGCGCTGCTGGGGGTGGGCGGCGCGTCCGCGACGTTCTGGCCAGGCGTCCTCGCCGTCCCGGCCCGCTGGTTTAGGGCCCGGCGCACGTTCCACGCCCTGGAACCCCTCTGGACGGCCCTGTACGCCGAGCTACCCGGCATCGCGCTCGAAGGCCCCCCTGCCCGGCGGCACGGCGGCCTTCCCTGGCGGGCCACCTTCGAGCTGTACCGCCGCGTCGTCGAGATCCGCGACGCGTACCTGGCGCTGCGTCCGTACGCGGAGCCGGAGACGGCCGAGCGGATCACGTCGTCCGCCCACCGCCAGGACGCCGCCGACGCCCGCCGCGCGGCGGCCCTCGAAGCCGCCGCCATCGCCGCCGCCCTGGAGAACCGTCGACTCGGCCGCCGTCCCGGCGCCCCGGCCACCGAGACCGCACACCCGAAGCCGCACGCCCCGCCCACCCTGGCCGACGAGGCCGACTGGCTCCGCCAAGTGGCCGACGCCTTCGCCCACTTACCCGAAACCGACCGCCTCGACCACCGCGTCGAACCGGCCGACGAGCACTGAGGCGCTTTGGCGGGCGCGGACACGAGGACGGGCCCGCCACGGCCCCCGACGCGACGGAGACACCTGCCTACAGGTTGACGGTCGACGACAGCGTTCGGTTTCGCCGGTTCAGTCCACTCAGGGACACGTCTTCCCACCGCCGGTCCGCATTGGAGCGGAGCGGCGAACCGCCGCACTGAGCGGACCGCCAGGGCAGCGCCCAGCCCGCGAGCGCCGCAGGGACCGTGACCGGGGGAGGAGCTCCCGCCCGGCGGCACAGGATTCAGTAGGGAAGTCCCTCGGAGGCCGCGCGCAGAGCGACCAGGAGGCAGGTGGCGATCTCACTGCCCGCCGCACCGGGCTCCTGGGCGTACCGGCGGGCGAAGTCCTCCGAGGCCGCTCGCAGCGCGCCGTTGATGGTGGCAGCGTGCACCTTGGTCCGCAGGTCGTCGGCACTGCCGCCGGAACGCTCGGCGAGGAGTTGGGCGAGGACGGGCAGGGCGTCGTCGTGGGCCTGGAGCCAGACGGCACGGAGTGCCGGGTCCGAGGTGGTCATGCGGATCAGGTCGAGGATGACGGGAGCCACTGCGGGCAGTTCCCCGGCCCTCAGCGATCGTGAGACGAAGTCCAGCAAGCCCATGTCGGCCGGCCAGTGGCGCAGTTGTGCGACGGCGAAGTCGAGCCCGGCGGAGAGCAGTGGCAGGACGCAGCTCTCCTTGCTGGGGAAGTGCCGCCACAGTGTGCGCGAGGAGATGCCGACGGCGCGGGCGATCTGTTCGCCCGTGGTGCCGGTGACGCCGTGCTCGGCGAACAGACGGACGGCCTCGGCGGCAATCTCGAAACGGAGCGCCTCCTTTCGCCGCTCGGCCAGCGACGGCCTTCCCGCCGCCTGAACTGCCCTCGCATGCACCGCGGTTGGTGCTTCGTGCACGTTCGCCCCTTCCGACCCCCGCCTGTCGTCGCAGCATAGCGAGCCGTTCGAAAACGGCGGGTGAAGACGTCTTGTCACTCACTGACACACAGACCTACGCTGCCGTAAGTGACCAGCGAGTAACGATGCTGTTTCCTCTGTCCTTGGCATGTGCAGGACATTGCCTACGACTGCGGGCACCTCGACCACCCGACACCCGCCCTGACCGCTGCACGGCCCACTGATCGGACGGCCCGCCACCCCCCACCGAAGGAGCAGCACATGCCCACTCCCAGCAGGCGCGCCCGCTCACCGGCGCTACCGGACTCGCACCCGCGAGCACCCACCCCCCACCTACGGCCTCGACGGCTCCCTCCCGGATGAGGCTGGTCCGGGAACCTTCGCTACGGAACCCTCCCCGCCTCCGCCCGCCCAGGCCGAGGCGACGGGCCGAGTGACGGTACAGACCCACCACAACGTCGCCTCCGCCGAACGGACCGCCGGCGGACGCTGGTAGGCGCGTGGAAGACGTACGCCGACCGGACCGACGACACCGGCCGGGTGGCCACGCCCCCACCCCCCCCGACTCCGTCCCACCGCACGGGCCCCTCGACGAAGACGCCGTCATCAACAGCGCCATCACCCAGGAGCCCGGCACCCTCACGGACACCAACGCTCTGGCCAAGAACCCCTGGCACCCGCTAGGCGGCGCCCCCACGCGAACCGTATGCGGCCCAGAAGGACCCGTCCGGGGCCGGGCGCGGCCTCTACGCCCTCCACCGCGCCCAGATCCCCTGCACCACCGGAGCCAACGCCCCCTCGACGACCATCGCCGCCGTGGCCGAACGGGCCATGGACCACAACCCCGCAGCCCACATCGACACCCTCACCTGACCGACGAACGAGGAACACACATGAGCCGCAAGAGAACCCCGTCCCGCTCAGCTCTCCCCGCACCCGCCGGAACTCCATCCCGCTCCGCCCTCCCCACACCCGCCGGAACCACCCCCCGCGGCAACCGGACCCGCCGACGCCTGCTGGCCGGCGTCATCGCCGGCACCGTCTGCGCCGGTCTGTCGGCAGTGCCCGCCTCCGCCGCGCCGGAACCCGTCGTCTCCCGCGGCGTCACCATCCCCGCCTTCTACACCCCGCCGACCGAACTTCCCTCGGCCAACGGGACGTTGATCCGCACCGAAGCGCTGCCTCTCGGGCTCTCCATCCCCGGTCTGGACGGTCGGCCCATGCCCGGCACCGCCACCCGCCTGATGTACAAGTCGACCGACTCGGCCGGCCAGCCCGTCGCTGTGACCGGCGCGTACATAGAACCCTCGGCCGCCTGGAAGGGGACAGGTGCGCGCCCCCTGGTCGCGGTGGCCTCGGGCACCATGGGCCAGGGCGACCAGTGCGCCCCGTCGTTCGCACTCCAGAACCCGCTCACCCTCAACGGCGAAACGGTGTCCGTGGGCTACGAAGCCCTGGCGATCTACCGGCTCCTGTCCACCGGGGCAGCAGTCGTCGTCACCGACTACGTCGGCCTCGGTACCACCGACCGGCTGCACACCTACGTCAACCGCCTCGACCAGGCACACGCCCTGCTCGACGCGGCCCGCGCCGCCCACGCCGTACCCGGAGCCTCCATCACCACAGCCTCCCGCACCGGCCTCTACGGATACAGCCAGGGCGGCGGAGCCAGCGCCGCCGCCGCCGAACTCCAGCCCACCTACGCACCCGACATCCCCCTCGCCGGCACCTACGCCGGCGCGCCCCCGGCCGACCTGACCTCCGTCATGAAGGGCATCGACGGCAGCGCGCTCGCGGGCGCCCTCGCCTGGTCCATCAACGGATTCGCCCAGGCTGATCCGGACCTGCGCGCGGTCGTCGACGCCAACATCAGCGCCGTCGGAAAGGCCGCCCTGGCCGACGCGTCCACCATGTGCGTCGGCGACGCGATCTTCGGCTACGGCTTCACCAAGAGCAGCAAGTGGACCACCAGCGGCAAGTCCATCGCAGACATCATCGCGGCCGACCCCCGGGCGAAAGCGGCCCTGGACAAGCAGCGCATCGGCAGGCTGAAGCCGACCGGCCCCGTACGCCTGGCCACCGGCGTCCAGGACGACATCGTCCCCCACTCCCAGGCCCGGCAGCTCGCCGTCGACTGGTGCGACAAGGGCGGCAACGTCACCTACGACGCCATCGTGCTGCCCAACCTCGGCGACAAGATCCTCACCAACCACCTCGTGCCACTCATCACCGACCAGGGCGACGCCATCTCCTGGCTCAGCGACCGCCTCGCGGGCAAGCCCGCCACCTCCAACTGCTGGTCGATGCCCCTCCAACCCTGACCCCACCGGACGAACTGCGTCCACCGGGGCTCGACTCCCGGTGGACGCATGATCCCCGGCGAAACGGTCCGGCCGCAGTGGATGCCGCCAGCGGAGGGCGCGGCCGTTCGCGGTGTGGCGATGCGCCACCTTCATCCCGGCCGGTCCGTGGCAGGTTCAGTCCGGCGACCCCCGGCCGGGAGATGACCCGTCTCCGTGAGCCCTTCGTCGACGGCCTCGGCGAAGGCGGCGATGGTCGCGTTGTGCCGGGCGGGCACCCAGACCACCGACGTCAGCCACGCCAGATCCGTGCCGTCGAGCGGACGCCAGGTCAGCCCGTCGGTGAGCGGCGCGGTCGGCGCCTCGTTGAGATGGACACCGCGGCCGGCGAGCACCAGCCCGTGCACGAAGTGCGGATTGCGCGCGTGCCGGATGGCGCCGGGCAGAAAACCGCTGTCCCGGCAGGTCAGCAGGATGTGGTCGTACAACTGCGGAGCCATCGCCCTGGGGAAGATGACCAGCGACGCGCCGCTCAGCTCCCGCAGCCGCACCGGACCGCCGTCCCGGGCACAAGGGTGATCCGTGCGGAGCACCACGCCGAGGTCCCGACGGGCCTTCGGCCCGGACTCGAGGCCGACCAAGTCGCAGGGATGACGCACGACCCCGGCGTCCAGCTCGCCTTCCCGCAGCCGCAGCAACTGCTCGTCCGTGGTCAGCTCGTGCAGATCGACCAGGACATCGGGAACGCGCCGGGAGAACAACTCGTTCAGCGTGCGCAGCACCGGCGGATGAGTGTCAGGCGGCACTCCGACCCGCAGGACACCCGCCTCCCCTGGCCGCAGCCTGCGCATCGCCTCCCGCGCCGTCTCCACTCCGGCCAGCACCGGACGCGTGTGCTCCAGCAGCAGCGCGCCCGCCTCGGTGAGCTGGATGCGCGGGCGGGCCCGGTCGAAGAGGCGCACCCCCAGTTCACGCTCCAGGTCCCGGATGCGCTGGGACAGCGGCGGCTGCGCCATGTGCAGACGTTCCGCTGCCCTTCCGAAGTGCAGTTCTTCGGCCAGTACGGCGAAATAGCGCAGGTGACGGAGCTCCATGGGGGCACCATATCGCTGCGATATCGCGGGCAGTCCTCATTGGTGTTGGCCAGGTCACACCCCTCGCTGTTTGCATGACTGCCCGCCGAGACGCAACGCGTCACGGCGGCACACCGCACCGAGGAAGGAACACCGCCATGTCCCGGCCCAGCACTGACACCGCCACGAGTACCGTCACCGTCACCCGGCACCCCGTCTCCGTCGACGGCACCGCTGAGGAAGCCCTCCACCTCGCCGAGGTGACCCTCGACCGGCCCGACAAGCTCAACGCCTGGACCGCCGCGATGCGCGCCGAACTGGTCGGCGCCCTGACCGAGGCCGGCGCCGACGACCGCTGCCGAGGCGTCGTGCTCACCGGCGCCGGCCGGGCGTTCTGCGCCGGCCAGGACCTCGCGGAGACCGCCGCCATCGACCCCGACGACCACGCCGCCGCCGAGGCGTGGATCGACGACTTCGGACTGCTGTTCCGGACCGTGCGCGGCCTGGACAAGCCGGTCATCGCCGCGGTCAACGGCGTCGCCGCCGGCTCCGGATTCCAGTTCGCCCTGCTCGCCGACCTGCGCATCGGCCACGCGGGAGTGCGCATGGGCCAGCCCGAGGTCCTCTCCGGCATCCCCAGCATCACCGGCATCTGGGCCATGCGCGGCATCCTCGGCCGCGCGAAGACCACCGAGTTCGCCCTCACCGGCAGGCTGGTCCACGGCGAGGAGGCGCTCCGCCTCGGACTGCTGAACCGTCTCGTCGACGCCGACCGGGTCAAGGAAGAGGCCCTTCTCGAGGCCACGCGCCTGGCCCAGCTGCCGCCCGGCGCCGTCGCGCTGACCAAGGGCCGGCTGCGCGAACTGGACGACGCGGGCCTCGACGAGGCGATCGAAGCGGCCAAGAAGGTACACGTCGCCGCGTACGCCACCGGGGAGCCGCAGCGGGAGATGGCCCGCTTCCTGGCCGGCCGCCGACGCTGACAGCGCCAGCCACCCGTCCGCCCCGAGCCGACGACGCCGTCACCGCACCACCGTCCCGCCCACCCTGCGCCGCGCTGATCGCACCGCCGTCCCGCGGGCCCTGCGCCGCGCCGATCGCGCCGCCGACCGACCGGGCGCCCCGGCCTGCCGGACAGCGCGACCCACGATCCCCGGCCCTGCCGCTGACCGCGGTCAGCCACCCGGCACACCCGCCGCGCGCGACGGCAGCACCCCCGACCCACTCCCAGGAGGCCCCGACCCATGTCCACAGGCGTCACCCCCACCGCCCCGCTCCACGACGGCGAGGCCGCCTACCGGCGACTCGTCGAAACACACCAGTGGTCCGTCCCCGAGCGGTACAACATGGCCGCCGACGTCGCAGACCACCACCCCGGTGACCGACTCGCCCTGATCTTCGAGGACCACACCGGGCACCGTCAGGAGGTCAACTGGCAGCAGGTCCAGGACCGTTCCCGACAGATCGCCGCCCATCTGCACGCCGCCGGGGTGCGCAAGGGCGACCGGGTGGCCGTACTGCTCCCGCAGCGCCCGGACACCCCGGCCACCTACCTCGGCGTCCTGCGCACCGGGGCGATCCTCGTGACGATGTCCCTGCTGTGGGCGGACGAACCCATCCGCTACCGACTCGCCGACTCCGGCGCCGACGTACTGGTCACCGAACCCGGGGCCCTGCACCGCGCCGCCGACTTCACCGGCACCGTCATCGACGTCGACGACCCGCAGATCGCCGCCCGGCCCCCGCACTTCACCACCGCGGACACCGCCGCCGACGACCCCGCGCTCATCTTCTACACCTCCGGCACGACCGGCCCCGCCAAGGGCATCGTCCACGCCCACCGCACCCTCCTCGGGCACAACGAGTTCCGCCACTGCCACGACCTGCGCCCCGGCGACGTGTTCTACGGGGCAGGCGACTGGGCCTGGTCGATGGCCAAGCTGATGGGCCCGCTGCGAGCCGGCGCCGCCCACCTCGTGTACCGCCCGGCCGCCGGGTTCGACCCGGACGGACTGCTGGCCGCCATGGCCCGCAACAACGTCACCACCGCCCTGGTCAACCCCACCTTCCTGCGGAAGATGCGCCAGGACGTCCCGGACGCCGGCACCCGTCACCCGCAGAACCTGCGCGTGGTCTGCTGCTCCAACGAACCGCTGACCGCCGACCTCATCGACTGGTTCTGCGACCAGTTCGGCGTCACCCTCCTCGACTACTACGGCTCCACCGAGTCCTACCCCCTGCTCGGCAATTTCCCCGGCGTCCCCGTCAAGCCCGGCTCCATGGGCCGCCCGCTGCCCGGCTGGGACGTCAGACTGCTCGACGACGACGGCCACGAGGTCCCGGCGGGCGAACCCGGCGAGATCTGCCTGCGCGCCCGCTCCAACCCCCAGTTCCCCCTCGGCTACTGGCAGCGCCCCGAGCCGACCGCCGAAGCCTTCGGCGGCACCTGGTACCACACCAAGGACCAGGCGATACGCGACGACGACGGCTACTTCTGGTTCCTGGGCCGCACCGACGACGTGATCAAAACCTCCGGGTACCGTGTCGGTCCCTACGAAGTGGAGGCAACCCTGCGCGAACATCCCGCCGTGGCCGACGCCGGGGTGGTCGGCGTCCCCGATCCGCTGCGCGGCCAGGCCGTCAAGGCATACATCGAACTCACGCCCGGCCACCGGCCCTCCGACGAACTGGCCCGCGAGATAGCGGAACACGCCCGCGGAACACACTCCCGCTTCGCCTACCCGCGGATCGTCGAGTTCGTCGACCAACTGCCCCGCTCCGCCACCGGCAAGATCCAACGGGCCGCCCTGCGCACCCGTGACCTGGAGACAACCACTCCCGCCCCCACCGGAGGAACACCGACCCGGAAGGACGGACCGAGGTGACCGGACACAGCACCGACAGCACACCCACAGCGGAGAAGATCCCGAGAACCACGGAGACCACCTCCGCCCCGTCCCCGGCGGTCCGCCGCAAGGTGACCCTCGCCACCGCGATCGGCAACTTCGTCGAGTGGTTCGACTCGGGCGCCTACGCCATCATGTCGGCCACCATCGCCGGAATCTTCTTTCCCCAGTACGACAAGACCGCCGCCCTCCTGGCGACCTGGGCGGTCTTCGCGGGCGGATTCATCGCCCGCCCGGCCGGCGCCGTCTTCTTCGGCCGCTACGGCGACCGCATCGGCCGCAACCGCATGCTCGCCCTCAGCGTGCTCTGCATGAGCGGCTCCACCCTGCTCATCGGCCTCCTGCCCAGCTACACCACGATCGGCGTCGCCGCGCCCGTCCTGCTGTTCCTGCTCCGCGCCGTCCAGGGATTCTCCACAGGCGGCGAGTACACCGGCGCCTCGGCGTTCATCATGGAGTACGCCCCCGAAGGCCGCCGCGCCCGCTACGCCAGCGTCGTCGCCCTCACCGTCGGCCTCGCCTCGGTGACCGGCTCCCTCACCGGGCTGCTCATCACGTGGTCGGTGGACGACGCGTCACTGCGCAGCTGGGGCTGGCGCATCCCGTTCCTGCTGGCCGGACCGCTCGGCCTGATCGGCCTCTACCTGCGCAACCGGATCGAGGACACCCCCGTCTTCCGGGCCATGGAACGGCGCGAGGCCGTGCTCCACGCCCCCATCCGGGAAGCCTGGCGGGTCTGCCGACGCCAGGTCCTGACCCTCTTCGGGTACAGCATCACCAACGCCGTCGGCTACTACCTGATGAGCAGTTACCTCATCGCGTACATGTCGGAGGAGGTCGGGTACAGCAAGACAGAGGCCATGCTCACCGGGTTCGTGTCGATGCTCGCCTACAGCGCCGCATGCCCGCTCATGGCGGCGGCCAGCGATCGCTGGGGCCGGAAACCCATGCTGCTCACCGCCTGCACGGGGTTCGCGGTCTGCACCCTGCCCGCCTTCTGGCTGATCGGCACATCCCTCGCCGGAGCGTTGGTGGGTGCCACTGTCCTGGCGGTGTTCGTTTCGGTTATCGGGACGTCGAATGTGCCTGCCATGGTCGAGATGTTTCCGGCGCAGCTTCGCGCGAGTGGTTCGGCGCTGGGCTATACGGCCGCCTACGTCCTGTTCGGTGGCACCGCCCCGTTCGTGGCCACCGGGCTCGTCACCGTCGCCGGCACTCCACTGGCCCCTGGCTTCTACCTGATGGCCCTGGCGGTCGTCTCGGCCCTGGTGGTGCTCGCCTCCTTCCGGGAGACGAAGCAACTGTCACTGACCCGAACCACCGTGATCGACGACTGACCTGGCGCCCACCGCGCATCACGCCTCCGGAGCCTTCGGACTCCGACGGTTTGCCGCCATGGATGCCGACCAGGCCCACCCCCAGCTCTGCCGCCTTGAGCCCGCTGCCGCGCCCAGGGCGGCAGAGCTCTGGGCGTCTGCAACGAGGGGGAGGCTCTCTCCGATGCCTCCGAAGGCCAACTCTGAGCCGATCAGTAGGCCGAGCTGGATTCCGTAGGCGGCGTGCGATGTGCCGGTTTGGTGTCAGTGGGTGGGGGTCAGTGACGGCACATCAGAGCTGGGTGTTTTCGCTGGTCGGGCGTTGAGGAAGGGCGTGGTCACTGTCGTGGGGCGGTTTCTGTAGCGGTGCGGCTGTCATAGGCCGGTACACCCCACTCCGCTCCACTGTCTTGAGAACGGCACTTCTGATCTTTCCGAGGGCTGCGCGGCGGCACGGTGGTCCGTGTCGGGTTTTGCGCGGGCGAAAGGGGGCGGGGTGGGGCAGCCGGGCGCGTGGGGTGGGGTCACGGCGGGGTTGAGGGTGTCCAGACCGGTGCTGGTTGCGCGGCTGCTGGAGCTCGAGGCGGCCGGGGCGTTGACCACGGCCCATGTGCGTGCGGGCGCCCAGGTCGGCGGGGTGAATGTGCGCACGGTGTGGCGCTGGCTGGATGCGGCGCGGACGGAGGGCCGTGTCGAGCACAGGCCGCGGGCCCGGCTGGAGTTGTCCGACCAGATGTGGGAGGCACTGGCTCAGGCGGGCGGGAACGTTGCGGCGCTGCACCGGCACCTGAAGGCAGCCGGGGGCGAGGTGCCCTCCCTGGCGTCGTTGCACCGGGCGGTGCGCCGGGACCTTCAGGCCGGCAGGATCCTGCCGGACCGCGCGGTGGCGCGGCGGGAGCGGGAAGAACAGCAAACGCGGCAGGCACTCGCTGACCTCGCTCTGGCCGGGCCGCGTGAGGCAGGCGCGGCGAAAGTGGCTGCGCTCCGGCTGCCGCGTCTCGTACCAGAGGCGACCGGGAGCTTGCAGGTGGGGGAGAACGGTGCGCTGGCAGGTGTGGCGTTGCCGGCGGGAGCGCAGCTGGTGCGGACGTCGTTGGTGCGGGCGGTGGCCGAGGCGGTCGGGCAGGCGATGGCGACCCAGGGCGCGGTGTGTGTCTTCGGCAATCCGGGCCGGGGCAAGACCGCCGCCGTGCGGATGGCGCTCAGCGAAGTGCCCCCGGGCTGGAAGGTGACGTGGGTGCCGGTACCGGTGCGCCCGTCGGTGGCCGGCATGAGGCGGGCGGTATTCGACGCGCTGGCGCTGGCGGGCCGCTTCCCACACACATCTGCGCTGGCCGACGCCGCGGTCGCGGGGGCTCTGGGTGAGGCGCGGGTGCTGGTGGTCGATGAGGCACAGCGCCTGCCCGTGCCGTGCCTGGAGTACCTGCAGAGCCTGTGGGACCACCCCGGCACCCGGATCACGCTGGTGCTGTGCGGGGCGGGCAGCGAGCGGGCGCTGTCCCGGCTGCCGCAGCTGGCATCGCGGGTGGTCGCGTGGCAGGAGGTTCCACGCTTGACCGGAGCGGAAGTGGCGACCGTGGTGACCGGCTTCCATCCGCTGTGGCGCACCGTACCGGCCCCGGACCTGACGTGGATCGACCGGTCGTGCGCGCACGGCACGTTCCGCACGTGGGCCGCTTTGACTGCGCACCTGCAGAACGCGCTGCTCGCCACCGCTGACGCGTCCATCGACCGGGCCTTGCTGAGGCGGCTGTTCCAGCGGGTCGCGCCGCCACTGTGAACGAAAGCGCTCCTGCAAGGGACGGGAGGCGATCGCATGCTCCCGGCCACCGGCAAGCACACGACGTCCCACCCGCCTGAGGGGAGCTGACATGAAGGACGGCGACGCCATCCGCCCAGACGGCGGACTGCCTGCGGCGTCCAGGACGGCGCTGCGCGGTCCGGCCGTGCGGCGGCTGCTCGCCCTGCGGGCAGCGAAGAAGCTGACAGCAGTCCATGTACGGGTGGCCGCGGACGCGCTAGGGGTGTCGGAGCGCACGGTGTGGCGCTGGCTGGCCACCGCTCAGAGCGATGAGACCGCGGCTGCCAACCCCGGCGCACGCTCCCGGGTCGATGCAAGGTTCACGGTCACGCCCGAGGTCCGTGGACTGTTGGCGCTGTGGAAGGGGAACGTGCGGGCGGTCCACCGCGAACTGGTCCTGCGTGCTGCCACGCAGTCTCCGCCTGCAGACGCGCCGTCGCTGACGACGCTGCACCGGGCGATCCGCCGTGATCTGACGCCCGGGGAGCGGGCCGGACTTGCGGGAGGGGAGCGGGAGGCGCGCAAGCATGATGTGTTCCTGGCCCGGCCGCGGGGCTGGCGCAATCAGGTGTGGGAGACGGACCACATGCAGGCGCCGGTGCTGGTCGACGTCGAGGGCAAGGCTCGCAGGCCGTGGATCACCTGGTTCACCGACTGCGCGACGAACGCGATCACTGGCGTCGCGGTCGCGCCGGGGGATCCGTCGCGGGAGTCGGTGCTGGCCGCGCTGCGCTCCGCGGTCCTGCGCGAGGAACCCTACGGTCCGTTCGGCGGCGTGCCCGAGAAGGTACGGGTGGACCGTGGCAAGGACTTCCTGTCCCGGACGGTGACCGCAGCGTTCGATCTCCTGGACGTGACGGTGGAGGACCTGCCCGCCTACACCCCCCACCTCAAGGGCACCGTGGAGGGCCTGAACCGGGCGGTGGAGAGCATGTTCCTGGCCTCGCTGCCCGGCTACGCCCGCCAGTCGCGCCCCGGCAAACGTGCTTCCCGTCCGAAGGACGAAGTGCTGCTGGGCTTTGAGGACTTCACCGCCCGGTTGCTGGATTGGACGCTCTGGTGGAACACCGAGCACCGCCCGGCGCCGTTGCGGGGCAAGACTCCGCTTGAGGCGTGGCAGGACGATCCCACCCCGCTGCGGGATGTGCCGGCCGCGGATTTGTGGACGTTCACCCTGGAGGACGCCGGCACCCGCACGCTGACCACCCGCGGCATCCGCTTCAAAAGGCGCGACTACGTGGGGCCGTGGATGACCGGCCAGGCCGGGATCCAGGTCCGCATCCGCTTCATGCCCCACCACGACCACCGCATCGAGGTCTACCACGCCGCCACCGGCCGCTACCTGGGCCCCGCGGACCTGGCCGACCAGGCCACCGACGAACAGATCAGCGCCGTACGAAGGGCGCGGGCCGCTCGTGCCCGCCGCCTGAAGAAGGACCTGGAGGCCTCGCAGCGCGAGCGCTACGCCGCCGTGAACCAGCCCGAGGCCCCCCGGCGGCTCGGCGCGCTGACCACCGCCCAGGCCGAGGCCGAACTCGCCCAGACTGCCGACTCCGACCTCGCGCAGCTCGCGATGCCGGACCTCATCCCGCACGCCGCGCCACCGGCCGACTGGCGCACCCCGGCTTCCCTGGCCGCGCTGACCACGCCAGGCCCGCCCGTCCGGTACCCGTACGGCCGTGACGGCGCTTCCGCCCCCGACGGCCCAGGCGGGCGGCCCGCACCTCCCACCACCGACGAAGACGGAGACGCCTCGTGACCGCGGCCACCTACCAGTACGTCGACCTGCCCGACGCCTCCGTGGTCACCACCCGCGCCCTGCTCACTGCCCGGGAGAACATCACCGACACGGTCGCTGCCCGCGCCATGATGTGCATCCACGGCGGGGCCGGCTTCGGCAAGACCCTCGCTGTCAACACCTGCCTGCGCGCACTCGAACCCGGCGAGGATGTCCGAAAGATCACCTTCCGGGCCCGGCCCACGGCCCGCGCGGTGCGCTACGAACTGTTCACCGCGCTCGACCTGGCCGGCGAGCCACCGCGCCACCCCAGCGAGTTCGACCGTCTGCTGAAGACGGCCCTGGCCGAACGCCCCCGTACCTTCCTCGTCGACGAGGCCCAGTGGCTCAACGGGGAGGCGTTCGAATACTTCCGCTACCTCTGGGACGAACCCTCAACCCAGCTCGCCATCATTTTCGTCGGTGGCGCGGGCTGCCACACCGTGCTGCGCCGCGAACCGATGCTGTCCTCCCGTGTCTTCATCTGGCAGCAGTTCTCCCGCCTCACACCCGACGAGGTCCTCGAGGTGATCCCGCTGTTCCACCCGGTCTGGGCTGACGCCGACCCCGAGGCCATCGCCTTCGCCGACAGTCACGCCGCGCACGGCAACTTCCGCGCCTGGGCCCAGCTGACCGCCCACACCCGCACCGGCCTGGCCCGCACCGGCCGACCCCGTGTGGATCAGGAACTGCTGCGCTGGGCCTTCAGCCGCCTCGCCTGACCACCACGCCGCCATGCCGCCCGCCGTGCCGTCGCCCGTCGCCGTGGTCATCGACCCGGGCGACGATGCGGTTCACACGCGCACCGCTCTGGCCGCCCACCACGTGCCGTCCGGCCGGATCACCCTGCACCCCGGACCGGGCACCACCAGCGAAACCGGTCTTGCCCACGACCTTCTCGTCGCCCTGGGTAAACCGCCCCTGCTCCCGGGCGGCTTTCCCGCCGGCCGTCAGCCCGCCTGGGAAGCCGCCACCGCATGGATCACTGCCGTGCCCGTCACCCGGCTGACTGTCCTGCGCGCTCACCGCCTCACCGCCCGCCGCACGATGCGCCTCCTGGAGCTGCGCACCCTCACCGGTATCCACCTGACGCTGGTCTGCCACCGCCCTCACCTTCCCGCCGCCCTGCACCAGGCCCTGCAGACGGCCGACTACTGCGTCACCGCTGACCTCCAGGCCGCCCGCCGCCACTACTACGGCACACCGGCCGCCGTATCCCCGCTTGTTGACGAGCCCGCCCGGTCGGCCAACCGGTGGCTCACCCTGCCCGTGCTGGACCGCCTCGTCTCCTACGACAGCCCCGCTCCATGTACCGCCCCGTGCACGCCGCCGCCGATCGTCTTCCGGCACCGCCCGCCACCCGCACTGCTCACCGAGCAGGCAGTCCGGGAAGCCGCCCGCCGTCTGGCCACCGTGACGGCCCACCCCCGCCTGGCCGCAGCCCTTGCTGTCGCGCTCTTCACCGGTGTCTCCTTCCAGCAGCTCGCCACCGCCCGTCCCGGCGACTACGACGACGCCGCGGCCACTCTGGCCCTGCATGACCGCGCCCGCTACACCGACGGCTGCGCCACCCACCGCGTGCCGCCGTGGGCGCGCGTCTTCCTGAAGGCCGCCGTCTGCTTCGCCCGGCTCGCTCCTGGACAGGACCAGCATCTGCTGGCAGGCCCTCACGACCGCACCCATCTGCTGCGCGTGGCGGAGGTAGCCCGGCTCTGCCCGCCCCAGCCGCCCGCCGGCCAACACACCGGCCCTGCCGGCCGTATCCAGTGGGACTGGCGCGAACGCAAGGAAGCACAGCACTACGACGCGATGCTGACACGGAACCAGAGGCCGCCCTCGCGCTGAGTGCGAACCCTGCTGCACGGTCAGTCGATGGAGAAATCGGCGAACTCGACGTCGGTGAAGGCGATCCCGAGACCGTGGGCGCGCAGGCCTCCGTCCCGGAAGTAGGCATGCCCCAGCGCTCGGGCGAGGATCACCATCTGCTGCTGCTCGCCCCCGCCGGCGTCCCGGGCGGCGAACAGCTCGCGGGCCACTTCTCCCGACAGGTGCTGGGTGATGAGCCGTACCCGCGGGTCGTCCGACGAGCCTGCCGGAGCGGCGAATCCGAACCGCGCCCTGGTGTGGAGGACAAACCCGTCGGCCTCGGCCCGGGCCCTTCGGCGGGCGCGCACCAGGGGCTGCCACCGTGCCCTGACGGCCTCATCGATCAGCCCCGTATGCACAGCACTGGGACGGCGGCGCATTCCCGGCCGGGTGGTGACCCACCTCTGTACCGTGCGTTGGGAGATCCCCAGGAGGACAGCCACGTTCTTCGTGGAGCCCTTCTCCGCCCTGAGTAGGAAGCGCACAGCGGCATCACTCGTAGGTACGGGACGGGTCAGCAACGCCCGCTCGAGCCCTTTGACGATCTCACCCATGCCCGCCCCCGAGCGTTCTGCCCCCGCGATGGCTGGTGCACGGCGGCCGTCTGCTCTCCCAGATCTCTCACACCAAGCCGCTCTCCCCGACCAGTTCAGGCATAGCCAGGACACCAGCTGCAGCACTCGGCTAAAGACAGCAGTAACCCAAACCCGAGAACGCCCTTCCCGAAGCAACCGTGAACCCCCAACCGCCATTTACGCCATCCGTACGTGCTTGGTACGCGAAAGGTGCGCTTCACGCTAGGGTCTGGGGCAGGAGGTTCTGTATGTCCGAGCTGTTCGACGCGGTCGACGCGCTGGTCTCGTCCCGCTCCACGCTGCCGCCCCCGGCGGAACGCAAACGGCTGCGCCAGGCGCACGGTCTGACGCTGGACGAGGTGGCCGCCGCACTGCAGGTGCGGCGCGCGACGGTCAGCGGCTGGGAGGCCGGCAAGACCGAGCCGCGGCCGCCGGAGCGCGACGCGTACGCCCGTATGCTCAAGCAGCTCGCCCAGCTCTACCCCGCCAACGCCCCGGTGCCCTCTGAGGACACGGCGGTCCCCGAGACGCCTGCCGTCCCGGCCGTTCCTGCGCCATCGGTCGCTGAACCGGCCAAAGCTCGCACCGAACCAACCGCAGACCGGATCCTGGAGCCTGTTTCCGAGGACACCGCGCTGCGCCCCGCCGCTGTGCCGCATCCGGTGGCCACGACCAGGCCGACGTCGCGTCGGCCGCCCGCGCGTAAGGCCGCCCCCGTCGGCAGCCCAGCCGGTGGTGTCGATGCGCGGTTCGAGAACGGGCCGCTCGCGGTCGTCGACGTCGAAGACGGCCAGGTGCTGGCGTACTGCGTCGGCGGCCTGGTCCTAGACGTACCGGCGAAGTCCGTTCCGGCCTTGGTGGAGTGGACGCTGAGTGAGGGGCGGCTCGGTCAGCCGAAGTTGTCCGGTCCGGGCAAGGGCGCCGATCCGCTGCTCGTCCTCACGGAGGCTGCACTGGAGCACTACGGCCTGCCGGTCACGATCACAAAAGAGGAGCGCCTGGCCGGGCGGATCCCGGAGGGCCACAAGGTCATCAAGCAGTTGACGCGCGCCGACTGGAAGCTGACCAAGCGCGGCTTCGGGCCGTGGGCGAGGATCTACCGCCCCGCGCAGGGTTCGGAGCGGGCGTGCGTGCAGTTGTGCATCCCGTCGTGGGACGCGCTGGACACCCGGCACTGGGCCAACACGGGGCAGCTGCCGCCGGCGGATTTGGCCCGGCTGTTGGGCACGTATGCGGCCCGGGTGATGACGCCGCGCGGCTCCACCGCCGTCACAGGCCTGGAGCTGATGAACGCCCTGCACCCGCCGACCCGCGCCTCCGAACCCGACGAGACAGGCAAGAGGCACTCCGAGCACAACCCCGGCTCGCTGGGGAAGGATCCAGTGGACTGCGCGCCGTGCGAGGCCCCCGACGGCCACCCGCTGCTCGCAGACCTGCCGCGCTTCCATCACCGCACCCCGGCTGAGGTCCTGGTGGAGGAGGCGTACGACTGGGCGCGCCCACTCACCGACGCCGAATGCCTTCGCCCCCATCTGGTGGGCATCGACGTGAACATGGCCTTCGCCGCCGGCGCGAACGGCCTCACGGTCGGCCTGGGCGCGCCAACGCACGTCAAGAACCCCGCCTTCGATGCGAAGCTGCCCGGCGCGTGGCTGGTCGACCTGTCCCACGTCGACCTGTCGAGGGTGAAGGTCGCCAAGGACACGTGGGTGGACCTGGACGGCTCGTTGCTGCCCAGCCCGTTCACGCCGAAGGGCGAACGGCCCGAGGGCCCGGCGTGGTACGCCACGCCCACCGTCGCGTACGCGGTCGAACTGGGCTACGAGGTGCGCCCGATCGAGGCGTACGTCCGGTACGAGAACGGCCGTTACCTGGACGGCTGGTACAACCGGCTGCGCGATGCCTACCTCGCCACGATGGCCGACCTCGGGGTGGGCGCGGACCTGTCGCCGGAGGAGTTTTTGAGGGCGATGGACGGCTACCGGCAGCGGGACCCTCAGCTGGCGATCGTGGTGTCCGCGGTCAAGGCGACCGTGAAGGGCGGCATCGGCAAGCTGCGCGAGCGCCCGCGCGGGGAGGGCTGGAAACCCGGGCAGCCGTGGCGGGCCCTTGCCCGGCCGACGTGGCGCCCGGACATCCGCGCCGCTGTCATCTCCCGGACCCGGATCAACATGCACCGCAAGATCGTCAAGCATGCAGCCTTCACCGGGCAGCACCCGGTGGCGGTCCTCTCGGACTGCGCCGTCTACGCCTCCGACGGGCCCTCCCCGCTGGACTTCCTGCCCTACCGGGACGGCAAGCCACTGCCGGGCGGCTTCAAGCTCGGCGTGAACCCTGGGCTGGTCAAGTGGGAGGGCACGCAGAGCGTGCTGTGGGGCGAGGGCGTTCGCGAGCAGTTCAACGCCCCGGACCTCAACCTCGCCCGGTACATCAAGGACGGCACCGTCACCGACCAGGACACCGGGGAGTAGGTAGAGCGCGATGAGCCTGTTCGGGGACGGCCTGGACGCCGCGGTGCAGAAGGCGTTCACCCGCCCGGCGCCCAAGAGTGCGGGCCCGCAGATGCGCTACCTCGTCAAACAGTTGGGGGGCACCAAGGCGGTCGCCCAGATGCTGCGGATCTCCCAGCGCACCGTCGAGCGGTACGTGAAGGACCAGATCAAGAAGCCCCGCGCCGACCTCGCCGCCCGCCTGGAGCGCGAGGTGAAGAAGCGGTGGCAGCCGCAGATCCGGGCGAAGGCCCGGCAGAAGGCGGCGACCACCGGCGGCATCGTCATCGACACCTGCGCCCGCATGGGCTACACCGCGCCGATCGGGTCGACGGACCAGGACCGCATCCGGCACCTGACCATCGCGCTGCCGCCCCGCTACGCCGCCCGCCTCTTCGACGCCCAGGAAGCAGGCGCCACCGACCAGCAGCTCAAGGAGATCGCCGCCTGTGACTTCTCATCGAGAATGCATCCTGGGCGCTCTGTGAGCTGCGGGGTTGCAGATAGTTGAGAACGGAGTGTGTCCCGCTGTATGTGCTCTGGCCTGCTGTGGTGCAGGTTGATTGAGAAGGGCGCAGATCCAGTGAGAACTCCTGAGGATCTGGGCGCTGATCGGAACGGGCGCGATCTTGTGGCCTGGCCTGGTTGCTGGGTTCGTGGGGGCAGGGCGGGCTGGCGCTGTCCCTGTGGCTCCGTACCGAAGCATCGGCCTCCGCGTGGTGGTTTCAGCGCTTTTGGGGTGGGGGTTCTCGAAGCGCCGAGACGATGGGCTGGACTGACGGGACTGCCTTGGAGGGGCTGTGGAGAAGCTCGTCGCTGCCGCCGATCATGTGCACGATCATGCGAGAGATCGTGGGCGGCGGTTCGTTGCGCCCTCGGAATGTTACGTGCCGGACTTCGGGGCGCGGGCTGCTGTGATGGACCAGTTGTACGACGCGGCGCTGGACGGCTGTCAGGGGTGCCGGTCGGTTCTGCTGGATCGCGTGGCGACGGACGCTCGATCGGTCGGCAAGCTGATGGAGTGGGCGTGTGTGATCGCTTTGGAGGTCTACGGCGGGTTCCCTGCGGCACTCCTGGACGGCGACGGGTCGGCGGACGCCGTCGTGCGAACCTCGGCCGCGTTCCGCAGACTTGCACAGCCGTGGGCCGACGGCGCGCGGACGGGAAGTGCCACGAGCGCGGACTGCACGATGCAGGAGCGGCGGGATGCGGCGGACACGGCCGTGGCCCTGGTGGCCGCGCTGAGCGCGGATCATCCCCGAAGTCAGGAGCCGCTCGACATTGGCCCCGGTGAATCGCAACTGAGGGCGCAGAGCGGGCACTTCGCCGATCAGGCTGTGATCTTCATGCTGCAGCCCATGACCATGAAAATGGAGACTGCGCAGGGCGAGGTAGAGGTGGCGGACGTCGTGGAGTTCCTCGTGCGCGAGGCAGGAGGGAAACCTCTGTCGACGAGCACGCTGTTCGCCCCTGAGCGCACGGCTGGTTGGAGTGCGCAACTGCGCCTGCCCGGCGACATGCTGAGCGTGTCCTTCCCGGACGGGCTGTGCTTCTACGAAGGGACAATGCCGTCGTCAGCAGCGTGGCGGCGGGCTGTCGCCGCGGCGGGGGATGTTGTGATCATTACCGGGCCGATGGCTGATCCGACGTGTGTGGACGGTGCGATCTGGGCCGGCCGAACGACCTATGTGCGGGCACCGCTGACCATGCACGAGTAGCCGACTGCCAGGCGCCTTCACACCGTACGGTCCGTTGTAGTGGTGGGGGCGTCCGTGACCTCCGGCTCGGGATCGCTTGCCCAGAGACTGTCGATGTCGTCGCCGGCGGGCAGGTCGAGGTAGGCGGCGGCGTCCCGCAGCACATCGGGGGTGAGGGCTTCACTGTGGTCGAGGATCGCGAGCTGGCCGGCCATGCCGATCAGCGGGGCGAGGTGCTCCATGAGCCCGTCGGTGATGCGGTACAGCACTTTCTGGTATTTCAGCAGAGTGCCCGGCACGTGCTGGATCAGCCGCAGTTTGCCGTCGAAGGTGGCGAGTGCGCTGACCCACTCGTCGGGGTGCTTCGCGCTGCGCGGCGGAAGCCGGTTGACCCACAGGGTGGGCACCGCGCGGGGCCGCAGCGCGGCGGTGTTCTGGCCGGTCCGGCGCAGGGCGGGGATCCGGGCGGTGCGGGCCTCGCGCAGGATGTCGCTGGAGCCGATGCCGCTCCAGAAGATGGTCAGCGACAGTTCGTCAGTGAGGTAGTCGAAGAAGTCGAACGTCGGCTGCAGGTCTTCGGCGCGCAGCCGGTCGATGCCGTCGATCAGGCACAGGCGGGTACGGCTGGTGCGCAGCATGTGCAGCGCGGGCCCGGTGAAGTCCTTCATACGCGGGACAAGCTGACCTTCGGCGTTGTGGCGGTACAGGTCCCATCCCAGGAAGGTGGCCATGACGGCGGACCAGTCGGCCGGAGTGCCGGGGGCGGGCGGGGTGTTGAGGCAGACCACGGGGATGACGGTGTCGTCGATGCCGTGCAGCTTCTCCAGTCGGCCCTGAAAGCCCAGGCCGATGTGGTGCAGCAGGGTCCGCTTGCCGGTGCCGCGGCAGTCGCTGTCGATGGCGACGTGGGGGCAGGGGTGGCGGCGTTCACCGTTGAGACGCAGCAGGCGGCGCGCGGTGAGCAGGCCCTTGCTGATGTCGGGGGTCTCCACCAGCCCTAGCCGACCGTGGTAGCGCACCCGCGGATCGTCCTCGGCGACCTCCTTGGGCGGCGCGGCGGGCAGCGGCGGGGGAGAGGGGGGATCCTCGCGCGCCAGCGCGTTCCAGCCGTGCACGGTGCTGGTGAGGTCCTGTGGGTGCAGCGGCGCCGCCGAGCGGGTGGCAGTGGTGCGTGGTGCGCGGGTCTGGCTCGTCATGATCGTTCTCCTGGCGGGGGCGGGAGGTCATCCGGCGGCAGAGTGCCGCTGTCGGGGTGCGGGGTCTGAGGCAGTGAGGCGAGGAAGTCCTCAAGGCTCTGGGCGCCGCCCCGTACCGGTTCCGGGGTGTCGAACAGATCGCGCGCGGGCCGGTCCAGCGAGCGGAACGGGCGCACCGACTCGATGTCCAGCGGCGGCAGTTCAGCGGTGGCTTCGACCGAGGACGCAAGCGCACGTGGCCGCGGCGGGGCCGGCCGGGCCGGCGCGGCCGCGGGGGTGGTGAGGCCGGGCTGCGGCTCCTGCGGCCCGGCGGCCATGGTGCGCTGCAGCTCGGCCAGGACCCGCGTGATAGCCACCTCGTCCCGGATGCTGCCGCCCCGGGCCTGGTGGATGCGTACGGCTTCCTCCCAGGCTTCCTCCGTCCACCGGTCGAGCAGCAGCCGGCGGTGGATGAAGGGAACCTCCACCCACGGGTCCTCCCCGCGCGCCTCGGCCTGATGGTCGAACAACCAGGCGAATTCGGGGTTGTTGGGGGAGCAGTGCACCTCCCAGCGGCCCTTGAGCCAGGCCAGATCGGACGGGCCGCGGAAGGCGTCCAGGCCGCCCCGCTCCAGGTTGTAGGTGCGGTTGTTGAGCTGAAAGCCTTTGCGGGTGACGCGCACGTACCAGGCGGGCAGCAGTTTGCGTGTCTGGCTCTCGGTCAGGCTGATGCGCCGGTAGCCTCGCATGCCCACCAGGGCGGCGTACATGGCGTTGGGGGAGACCTTCACCCCGGGATGGAAGGGGCTGCGCAGTCCGCCGTGCGGCATCTGCTGCCAGTGCAGCACGACCCACTGCTCGAACAGGTCCTGCAGCTGGGGAATCGTCCACACCAGCTGCTTGCGGACCTTCTTTCCGCGCAGGTCCAGACGGTGATGGGTGTAGGAGGCGAGGTACTGGCTGAACCCGAATTTGATGGCCCGCATGGCCCGTTCCACGATGGCCTTGTCGATCGCGGTGCGCAGCCGGGCCTTGCGTACCTGGATGCCCAGCGACAGGCAGGCCCGGGTGAAGTCCTCGGAGATGTAGGGCGATCCATGGTCGATGACCACGGTGTGCGGCTTGATGACGGGGCGGGCGGCGGAGCCGGCGAACCGCTCGTCGGCGGCCAGGAGTTCTTCGTAGGGCAGGGCGGATCCCTCCATGAGGGTCTCGGGGCCCCAGCCCGGCCGGGCCGGCAGCGGTGCCAGCGCCTGTCCGAGCACCTGCACCGTGTCGAAGGACCGGGTGGCCCGCCCGGCGATCCACCGGCCTTTGCCGTCGCCGCGGCGGTGGCGTTTGGGCACGATGAGCGCGCCGATGATGCTGCGGGTGGCGACATCGATGGCGATGGTCAACTCCACCGAGATCACCCGCCCGTCATCGCCCATCACCAGGACATCCAGCCCGGTGGTGTCGATCTGGACGAGCTCACCGGGCCAGCGCGCGAGGGTCGCCGGACGCCCGGTGTACCAGCTGGCGGTGTGGGCGCTGTCGGCGGACCGGGCCGCTGCCACCGCATGCGCGTTCTCGGCGGTGATGCCAAGGCCGGCCAGCAGCCGGTACCAGGTGGCCTGGCTGCAGCGCCACTCCTTGGGGAGCTTGCCGTCTTTCGCGTAGCGGGCGGCGATCAGGCGCTTCACGTCGTCGATCAGACGCGACAGCGTGCCCGGCGAGCGGCCCGTTTCCCGCTCGTCGTCCAAGACCTCCCACACCAGGTCGATCACCTTCGCGTCGAGGTGCCCGGTGAGGGACGCGCCGCGCAGGCTGCGCTTGTCGACCAGTGCCATCAGGCCGCCCGCCCGCCACGCGGCGCACTTGCGTTTTACGGTGGCGGCCGACACCTGGTGGCCGAGCGCGGTGAGCTGGTCCGCCTTGGCCTGACAGCGCTGCTCGAGGGTGCGCAGGTGGGGGTCGAACGCGGCCGCGGGCGGGGTGTCGGCGGCAATCCAGGGCGCCTGTTCGTGCAGGACCTCTTGGACGTGCCGCTCCCACCGCTGCGCCTCCTTGCGTAACGCCCGCGGCAGGCCCTGCAGTTCACCGACTCGCATCGGCAGCACGGTCCGCTTGGCCGGCCGGCTGACGACGGCGAAGTCCGGCGCCGCCGTCAGCGCCCGCTGCACGATGACCAGAGGATCCGCCGCCACCTGCCCGGGCCGTTCCAGATACACATGGGGCCCGCAGAACGCGATGACGTTCCAGGTGTTGCCGCGATAGCGCACCGTGTCCCCCAGGGCGAGGCTGTCCCACAGCGGGGGCGGCTCCAGGCGGTGCCCGTTCACGCCGGAACCCCAGGACCGGCGGCGCGCCACACGGTCGTGGCGGGCGTGAGCAGGTGGCCGGGATCGAACAGCAGGGCGCCCTTCCACAGCAGGTGGTAGGCCAGGTCCACGCCGCTGAGCAGCGGAAGTCCGGCCGCCCGTACGGCGCGTGAGATACGGCGCGGACGGGGCACCCGGTCGAGCAGCAGCTCGAGCTGCTCCGGGCAGTCGACGGCGTCGCGGGCCGCGTGCATCAGGGTGAGATTGTCCAGCTCCAGGCCCTGCGGGGGCACCATCACCCGCACCAGCCAGCCCGCGGCTGCGGCCGCCGTGGCCAACACGTGCTGCTCCAGGCTCCATTGCTCCGTGATCTCGGACGGCTGCACGCACACCACCTCGCGGCGCCCCGCACGCCAGGCGACAAACGCCGGCCGCACACGGTGCGGCCGCTCACCCTGCCAGTGCAGCTCCATCGGGCCGGCGCTGCGCACCCCCGGCTGCGGGTCGCGATCCAGCAGCATCGAGCAGGCCAGCTCACGCAGCGAGGAACACACCAGCGCCTGGCCGCCGACCGGGGCCGCGGCGTTGGTGACAAACGAGGTCCGTCCCGGATAGGCCACCGGCGGCCGCAACGGCGGCAACTCCTCGAACGGGATACGGCCCGCCCGCTGAACCGGCAGGGCTTGCTGCCGTCCGAAACGGTCGACGTACACGACCGTGATGTCCCGGGCATACACGGGCACGCTCCCACCCCCTGACCTCGTGGCGGACGACCACGCAAACAGCCCCGGCCAGCATCGGCCGACCCGACCCCCAGGGCAGGGCACTTCACCACCGGCCACCCGAACCGGCGATAAGTCGAGCGCATGTTCCACTTGCGGAATGTGCAGGGTGGGGTGCTCGCGCGAACGCACGGTCAGACGGGCGCCGACGGGTCGCTCCACTCCCACGGCAGACAGCACCGGTCCTCCAGCGCGCCCTGCTCGTTACTGCTGTGATGCACCACGGCGCTCACGCACGGCGCCGGCCCGTCGCGGCCGGGCACGAAGCCCTCCATGCGGGCGGGCGCGTCGCAGCGATGGTGCAGCGCCAGCCATTCCGCCACCGGTACCTGCCATCGCCCCGCAGACACCCCCGCCGCCGCGGCCAACTCGGACCCGGCTGCCGCCAGTTCGGCCTCGGCCCGACCCCACTGTGAGGCCGGCGTCACGGCACGCCGTCGCTCATGGCGCAGCAGTAGCCGGGCCATCTGCACCGCTTCGGGATACAGCAGCAGCCATGCCGTGCCGGGATCCGTCAGCTGCAGGTGCGCCCGCCGCGCCCGGTCCTGCCACACCGGCCCGAACAGGCAACGACGCCACCACCATCCGACGATCGCGAAGGCATCTGCGGACAAGAACGCCCCTGCCGACCCCCACTGCCGCTCCAGGCGCAGCCGCACGCGGTGGGCGCGCACCGTCTCCGGCAGCCGCCGCACATCGACCGCTTGTGTGCCTACCTGCCGGACGTGGCTGAACCGGTCGTGTCGCCGGCAGATCGTCCACACATCCGGCCTCACCAGCCACACTGCCGTCTCGGATGCGCCGCGCCGGGCCGCGCACAGAGGACAGGCGGGCACCAGATAGTGCGGCAGCGGCTGCCAGGGCCAGTCCCACCGGGCCTGCTGTCCCGGCAGCAGATGCGGCTCCCGCAGATGCGGCAGCGCCCGGCGCAGCCGCGGCCAGTTCATCTGCACCATCACCGCCAGCCGGTCGACGGCGGCACGGCTGAGGAACACCTCAGCCAGATGCGGCGCCAGTGCCTGCTGCCCGGGCGGGCCCGCACCCAGCTCGCCGAGCAGAAAGTCCACCGACACCCCCTGCACGGCGGCCACCCGGGACAGATACGACGCGTTGGACTCGCCCGCCAGCAGCAGCACACGCCGCGCCGCCAGTCTCCCGCCGTACACCGTTCCCCACCCTCCTTGCGCCCCGGCATCGGCCGATCCGCCGCTCGCCGCACCGCGCCCGTGGTCTGTCGGCCCACGGTCGCCGCCCCTCCTTACCACGCCATCCGTGCCCTGCCCATCAACTTCACCCGCACGGATGACAAACGGACGCAGACGAGCCCGCGCCACGCCTGCCGCGCGGCATCCTGCCGGGGATCCTCACCGCGCCGGCCCCAGGGGGAGCCGCCCGTGCTGCACGATGCCGTTACCCGCCTGCCCAGCCAGCTGTGGACGCCGCAGCGGGACGCCGCCGACTGCGTCCTCAACGCCTTCGCCATGGGCGCCGAACGCCAACTCGTCGTCATGCCGTGCGGCACCGGGAAGACCCACCTGGCCGTCCACATCGCCCACGAAATCGCCCCGAACAGCCGCAGTCTGGTCGTGGTGCCCACCCTCGACCTGCTCCACCAGACCGCCCGCGTCTGGTACGACGCCGGCCGCAAGGGAACCTACCTGGGACTGTGCTCGGACAAGGAGACATCCGAGGCCGCGCTCGCCGGGGTCCTCACCCTGACCCGCGACCCCGCTGACCTGACTGCCCGGCTGCGCGCCGCCGACGGCCCGACGAGCGTGTTCGTCACCTACCAGTCGCTGCACAAACTCCCCCCGGCCCACCAGGAGCATCTGCTGCCGCGCTGGGACCTCATCGTCGTCGACGAAGCGCACCGCACCGCCGGCGCCCGCAACAAACGCTGGGGCATCGTCCACGACAACGACGCCATCCCGGCGCGCCACCGGCTCTACCTCACCGCCACCCCGCGCATCTGGGACGTCAACAAAGGCATCACCGCCGAGCCGGTCGCCTCCATGGACGACGTCACCCTGTACGGCAAAGTGGCCTACCGCTACTCCCTCGCCCAGGCCATCCACGAAGGCCGCCTGGCCGACTACCGCATCGCCGCCCCGGAGATCCACGACCCGCAGCTGCGCGCGGCACTGGCCTTGAACGGCCGCCGCTGCCTGCGTACCCCCCAGGGCGACGCCATGCGCGTCGCGGCCGGACAGCTGGCCCTGTTCGAGGCACGGGCCCGGCACGGCATCCGCCGCACCGTCGTCTTCAGCCGCAGCATCGTGCAGTGCGACGCGTTCGCCGAGACCCTCCCCGAAACCGCTGCCATCCTCCCCGGCCGCCACGCCGACGGCCTGTGGACGGCCGCCATCCACTCCGGCCACTCGCGGGCGCTGCGCAAAGAACGCACCGACCGGTTCGCCAGCCCCGGCCTCCCGCCGGCCCGCGGCACCCTGGGTGACCTGAACGTGCTGTGCAACGTCCGGCTGTGCGTGGAAGGCGTCGACTTCCCGCTGGCCGACTCCGTGCTCTTCACCGACCCCAAACGCTCCACTATCGACATCGTGCAGGCCATCGGCCGTGCGCTGCGCATCGCCCCCGGCACCGACAAGATCGCCACCTTGATCATTCCTGTGGTGTTCGGCCCTGGGCAGCGTCCCGAGGAGGCCACCTTCGGCACCCCCTACCACCTCCTGCACCAGGTGATGATCGCTCTGCGGGCGTACGACGAGCACGTGTTCGTCCGCCTGCCCGTCAGCGGCCCGGCCAGCCGGCTCAGCCACAACGACATCGCCATCCGTCCCGCCCGCGCGCGGGAGATCGCCCCCCACCTCATGCTGCGGATCATGGAGCCCGAGCCCGACGTCTGGGACACCGGCATGGCCGCCGCCCAGCAGTACTTCGACGACCAGGGCCATTTGAACGTCCCCAGTAACTACATCGACGCAGCCGGGTTCCACCTCGGCTGCTGGCTCGGCTACCAGCGCGCCCTCAAACTGGCCGGCAACCTCACCCCGGCCCGCACCGCAGCCCTCGCGACCTGCAAGATGACCTGGAGCCACCCCAAGGGCAGCACCGAGCACTACCTCCACCTCGCCCAGGCCTACGCGAGCGAACACGGGCACCTGCTCGCCGAGCCCGCACATAAATTCCGGGGCCGCCCGCTGGGGCAGTGGCTCGCCGAGCAGCGCCAGGCCGCCGCCGACGGCACACTGCCTCCGCCCTACGAACGCGCGCTCAAAGACATCGACCCGTACTGGAACCCCTCCTGGCCCCGCGAATGGCAGCGCATGTGCACCCGCGCCCGAGCCGGGCGCCTGACCATCCCGGCGGGCCCGCTGCCCACCCACGCGGACGACCTCACCCGCTGGCTGGACGAACAGTTCGACGCCTTCCCCACCCTCACCAAAGGCCAGCAGAGCCAACTCGCGGCGCTTGCCCTGCGGCACGACCCGCTGGCCCTCGCCCTGCGCCGCCCCCACGGCCACCAGGCCCGCACCCACGCCCAGGGCCTACGGGCCGCGCGGCGCTTCTTCCGCCGCCACCAGCACCTGCGCGTCCCGGCCGACTACGCCGACGACCACGGCGGCACCCGCTTCCCGCTGGGCCGGTGGATCGCCGACCTGCGCATCATGGTCGGCGAAGGACTCCTCAACCACGAAGAGATCGACTCCGTCGAAGCCCTGGCCATGGAATGGCTCCCCGGACTCGCCTGCGACAACGCCCCGGCCGCGCTGCCGGCAACCCCCACGACCGCCACGCTACCGGCCGACACCGCCAAGCCCACGCCGCCACCCGATCTCGCCCAACCTAGCAGGCACCACCCGGCGTTCTGGATCGCCGACCGCCAGTCGGCACCTTCGGCACTCTCCGAGGTGCTGCTCCACGGCGGCCGGCGCCAGCTCCTCAGCCTGCCGGCCGGAGCAGGCAAAACCATGATCGCGGCGACCCTGGCCAGCAAGACCGCGAGCCCCGTCTGCCTGGTTCTCGGCCCCGACCCGACCTACCTCCACCATGTGGTCAAGACCTGGCGCCTGGTGCGCCCGGGGCCGCTGGCCGCCCTCAACATGCGGCCCACCCGCAACGGCAATGCAGGCACCACCCTGGCCAGCGCGGGTGACCTGGCCGACTGGATGACCCAACAGCCCCCGGGATCCCTCGTCCTGGCCCGTTACCGTGATGCAGGACTCATCGCCGAAAGCCACCGCGACCACGACCTGCCCCCCTGGGACCACCTGATCGTCGAGGAAGCCCACCGCACCGCCGAAGGCATCATCGACCCGCACCACCCACACGCCACGATCCACTACGACGACGGCATCCTCGCCCACAGCCGCCTCTACCTGACAGCCACCCCCTGCATCCCCTACCAACTCCCCGTCCACGCCGACCAGATGTGGGACGCCTGGGCCGTCAACATGCCCAACCAGCCGATCTTCGGCATCCACCAGCACACCGCGGAACGGCCCGAACTCGAAGCCGACGAGGTGCTCAGCCCCTACCAGTGGATGCAGATCCACGTCCCACAGCCACCGCCCCTGCCCGGTCCCCGCTGGAGCAACTCACCCATGCGCTGGCGCGCTCAAGCCATCGGGGCGGCCCACCTCATCGAGCTCAACAACCTGCGCCGCGTCGTAGCCGTACTGAAGGACCTGAAACAAGCCGAAGCCTTTGCCTGCCAGTTGGCCGTGCAGATGCTCGACGCAGAAATCGTCGTACCCCCGCAAGGCGCCACCCGCCAGCAGCACAACCAGCCGGTGATCCGCTGCCAGCGCGCGAGTGACCCCATGCCCCCCGATCTTGACGCGGTCGTCCTGCCCGCCGACCACTACACCACCATCGAACTGGTCGACGCGCTCCGCCCGCTGATGGGCCAGCGCCCGCAACGCGCCACTCAGACGGCGATCATCGTTCCTGAGGCCGTCGCACCCAACGCCCCTGCACCAACCGAACCCACCGCAGTCATGCGCAAGGTCACCGCGGCGATCTGGGCCCATGACCCCACGACCTTTGATCAATCCGCCGCCACCAGGGCGGCAGGGGAACGGACACTCTCGCGCGGCAACCGGTAGGCCTCAGCCCGTACTGGCACCAGATGCCGGCCAGGCGCGCGAAGCGGTGCCGCCGAAGATCAGGTTCCGGGACTTCTGTTCCACCATGACCAGTCGCTGGGCCGGGTGCCCGGTCCGGACATGCGCCGAGCCGGGCTCCCGGTCTACCCCGGACCGCCTGGCTTCACTTCCAGCTGCCCGCGGCGACTGGCTCTGCACGGAGCCTACCTGGAGCAGGTGAACTGTTCAGGGTGCTTCGACCCATTTTCTGCCTTCGCCGTTCGGCTCCGCGGCTCGCGAGCAGGCCAGCCTGGCCCGCCGTCTTCAGGGGACGAGCGGGTTGTCCCGGGTCAGCTCGATGGTGTGCATCTGATCGAGCAGCCGCTTGGGCAGTTGGGGCAGGTCGTTGTCCACGATGATGATCTGGTGGGGCCGGGCGCGCAGCGCACCGCCGCTGCGCACCCCGGCGATGTGATCGAGGAAGTGGGTGTAGAGCCGGCCGACGAGCTCCTGGTCGTCGTCCCCGTACCCGACGTTCTTGCGGGGTGAGTCGATGACGAGGAAGGACGGCAGGTCCGTCGCCCCGGTCACCAGCGCGTAGCTGAGGAACGCCATCCGGTACACGACGTTGATGGCGCAGCGGACCCCGTGTCCGACCTTGGTGAGGTTTCCGGCGCGGACCTGCGGCAGCAGCGAGCTGTGGTTGAGCCGGGCGCCCGGATCGCCGGGCAGGCCGACGGAGCCGGCGAGTTCGGTGAAGTGCTCCTCGAACTCGCCGAGCGTGGTCTGCCGCCCGGCCAGCAGGTTCTTGCGGGTGCGGATCTCCTCCCGCACGCCCTTCAGCTCGTCCTCGGCGGCCTGGACGGAGCGGTGCAGCTCGGCCAGCCGGCGATGCGGCTCCAGCTCCCGCTCCAGCATCGTGGTCCGGGTACGGGCCGTCGCGTGCGCCGCGGCCAGCAGCTCGATCTGCGCGGCCAGCGGGCTGATCTCCTCCCGGGTACGGGCATCCAGCTCGATGCGGGCCTGCTCCCATGCGGTCTGCGCCTCGCTGTGGGCCTTGACCTGTTCGGTCAGCTGACGCTCCGCCGCCGCCAGCGCGTCCTGCGCCGCATGCAGGGCATGCGCCAGCACGGAAGGATCGAGCTCGCTCAGGCACAACGGGCAGTCCCCCTCGGGGACCGGCCGCAGAGTGAGATCGGCGCAGCACACCGGGCAGGGCGAACACCGCCCAGGACCGTTGTCGCGCTGGTGGATCAGTTCCTTGACCTTCTGTTGCAGGCGCCCCAGCGTGTGCTCGCCGTCGGTGACCGCACGCCGGTACCGCTCGAGGACCTGCTCCGCTTCCTGGACCCGGCGGCGCAGCGGGTCGGCATGGGCGGTGGCGGCCCGCATCCGGCCCTTGAACTCCTCCAGACGCTGCAGTGCCGCGTGCTCCTCGTCGTGCGAGCGGGCCAGTTCCGTCTCGAGGTCGGCGGCGCTGCCGGAAAGGAACGCGTTGATGGTCTCCGCCTGCCGCCTTAGCTCACTCAGGGTGCGCGACAGTTCGTCCCTGCGGGCGGTCAGGACCCGCATCGGTCCGTCGGTCAGCCCGAGCAGCAGCTCGACCACGGTCCGGTAGGACTGGGTGGTATTCGCTTTGCCCCTCACCGACTCGGTGCCGTCCACCACGTCCTGGGTGAGGTAGCACATCGCGTACAGCTGCTCGAAGGTCAGCCGTGCCCCGGAGCCCAGCAGGGCCACGGCGGAGGGAGGTGCGAACATCTCGCCCAGGCCGAGCAGGTCCAGCAGCACCTCGCCCACCACCCGCCGATCGCTGTCCGGCTTCGGCTCCACGTCGAGGATCTCCTCGACGCCGCCTCCGTTGCTGTCCAGGAGTTCGACGTTGGACACGTCCCGGACCAGGGAGCGTCGCAGCCCGATGCGCATCCCCTCGATCCGCACGAACAGCGTCACCGTCTGCAGGCGCTCCCCGGGCACCTCCCGCCAGGCGACGCGCAGCCCGAGCGCGTACTTGATGCAGTCGGCCAGTGTGGTCTTGCCGGTGTCGATCGGCCCGACGACGCACACCACCGGGTGGGCCAGATCGATCTCCCGCACCTCGCCGTCCGATGTGAGCACAAGCCGCTCACAGAAGAAGTCCCTTGCCACCGCGGTTCCTTCGTCTCGCCCGCCTGCTGTCGGGTGCTCCAACGGCCCGTCCCGGTACGGGAAGCGGGGCCGGGCGCGCACCCACCGGATCGGGTGGGCAACACGCGCAGGCTGCCCATCCGATCCGGCGCAGCCACGGTGCGGGCGCGGCGTGGCACCAACCGTCCCGGGCCGCCTCCCGGTACCGGGAGGCGGCTGCTCCCGGTGAGCGGCCCGCGCACTGCCACGGGACCGTCCGCGGCCGCCGTGCGTACGCCGGGCTCGCACCGGTTCCGGCCGGGCACCGCCTTGTGCCCGGTGGGCAGGACGCACCCCACGTGAGGCGGGCGGACCGGTGACGCGACCGCGGATGCGGGTGGCGGCCGGGTGCGGTCTGTCTCACAGGGCCTCCACCCACTCGCCGTGGTCGGCGGTGAGTTCTGCAGGCGGGGGTGAGGAGGTGAGCGGGGCGGCACGAGGGGGTTCGGGGACGGTGGCGGCGTGGGGGATCGAGCGGGAGCATCCCCGGCAGGCGTCGGCCAGGCGCCAGGTGCGCCCGTTGTCGCTGCAGATCAGCAGCAGCGCCAGTGGTCCGGAGCAGGCAGTGGGCGGCCGGTGCCAGACGCACCCGTGCTCACGGCACTGACAGGTCCGCAGGTGTGCGGGCAGTGGAGTGCCGAGGAGATGGCCGGCGAGGTGGTGGCGCGCCTGACGTGGCACCGGGATGCCCGGCCGGGCGGCGAAGGAGTGGCACACGCTGCAGGTGACGGTCGGGCGTCCGTCGTGCGCGCTGATGGTCACGCTCCAGGCGCGTGCGGGCAGGGCCATGGAATCCCTTCGGCCATGTCGTGAGGGCGGGATCGGGGCGCCGCCGGGGGAGGGGGTGACGAGCGGACACCGTAGTGCAGAGCTCTGCCCTGCCCGGCACTCGCAAATAGGGCAGATGTCTGCACTGTCAGGGCGGGGGTCTGCGCCATCGGATGGGCAGGTGACGATCTTCCCGCCGCCGGACCCGGACCCGACGGCGCTGCGCCAGGACCTGTCCCGGCTGCGCGCCGAGCGCGGCTGGAGCTACGACGAACTCGCCGCCCGCAGCAGCCTGTCCAGGCGCACCCTCATCGAGATTGAGCAGGGCCGCACCATCGGCACCCTGGCCACCTGGCACGCCCTCGCCCACGCCTTCGGCCTCCCGCTGGGCGAGATCCTCGCCCCCCTGTGCACCGGCCACGAACCCCCGCACGGCGAACCCCGGGCCCGCTGAGAATCCTCACCCGATCGGGACCCGCACCCGCCCATCCGTGCGAGCGCAGCCCTGGCGTTCCCTTTCCGTCACCCTCTCGAAGGTGTCACGTGCGACACGCCCCGAAGACCGGTGCACCGGCTGCCACCCTTCACTCCGGCACCTGCATCGGCCGATGCAGGTCCGTCCCGCATACCCGCACCCGCGGTCTGCCACGGCCTCCGGAGACCCCACCCATGAACTTCACCCCCACCGCAGAACAGGCCACCGCACTCGAGGCGTTCACAAGCGGCCACCACCTGGTCATCCAGGCCGGCGCCGGCACCGGAAAGACCTCCACGCTCGCCTTCCTCGCCGAGCAAAACCCCACCCGCCGCGGCCGCTACCTCGCCTTCAACCGCGCCATCGCCCAGGACGCCGCCACCCGCTTCCCCTCAACCGTCCAGTGCAAAACGGCCCACTCCCTGGCCTACGCCGCCCTCGGCCACCGCTACCGCGACCGCCTCAACAGCCCCCGCCGGCCCGGCTGGAAGACCGGAGCGGACCTCGGCCTGAACACCCCCGCACGCATCCAGGGCCGCGACCTATTGCCCGCCACCTTGTCCAACACCGTGCTGCGCACCGTGACCCGCTACTGCCAGTCCGCCGACACCGAACTCACCCACCACCACGTCCCGCACCTGCGCGGCATCGAAACCGAGGCCGCCCACGCCGAACTCGCCGACCTGCTCCTGCCGTACGCCGCGAAAGCCTGGCAGGATCTGCAGGACCCCGGGGCGGTTCACGGTCCGCTTCGAGCACGACCACTACCTCAAGATGTGGGCCCTGACCGAGCCCGTCCTCGAGGCCGACTTCCTGCTGCTGGACGAAGCGCAGGACACCAACCCCGTCCTCGAACAGATCGTCCTGGCCCAAAGAGAGCGCACCCAGATCGTCATGGTCGGCGACTCCGCCCAGGCCATCTACGGCTGGCGCGGCGCCCGCGACGTCATGACCGGCTTCACCGGCAACCACCTCACCCTCACCCGCTCCTTCCGCTTCGGCCCGCAGCTCGCCGCCGAAGCCAACCGCTGGCTTACCCTCGCTGACGCCCCCATCCGCCTGACCGGAAGCACCGACCTCCCCACCACCATCGGGCCGTCCACTGACCGGACCGGCGCGGTTCTGTGCCGCACCAACATCGGCGCCGTCACCGAAATCCTCGCCCTCCAGCAGGCCGGCACCCCCACCGCACTGGCCGGCGGGGGAGACGCGCTGCGCGCCCTGGCCCACGCCGCCCGCGACCTCATCCAGGGGCGGCGCACCCACCACCCCGAACTGGTGCTGTTCACCACCTGGAACGAACTGCGCGACTACGCCGAACTCGACCCCGCCGGCGCCGACCTCCAGCCCTTCGTAGGCCTTGTCGACGGCCATGGCCCCGACGCCATCCTCCAGGCGGTCGACCGGCTGGTCCCCGAAACCCACGCCCAGATCACCGTCTCCACCGCCCACAAGGCCAAAGGCCGCGAATGGTCCCAGGTGCGCATCGCTGCCGACTTCACCCCGCCTGCCGACACCGACGAACTCGACGCCGAGGGGCGCCCCGTGCCCGGCCCCATCGACCCTGACGAGGCCCGCCTGGCCTACGTCGCTGTCACCCGCGCCCGCCGCCACCTCGACCCCGCCGGCCTGGCCTGGCTCGATCAGCACCCCGATGCCCCGGCCCGCTGACCCAGCACGCAGGCTCGGCCGGGGCGGGAATGACGCTGTGAAGACTGCTGCCGGGATCAGCGGCCTCGAAACGGCGAGCACACTGGTACAACAGCGAGGTGAGACGGGGAGGACCACGTGCCGCAAAGTCCGTCCGGGCCAACGGCCGAGCCCCGCGCCGCTCCGGTGATGCTCGATGAGCAGGGGACATCCAGGCGAGCTTGGGGTAGAGAAGCAGTCGCGGGAGGGCGAAGACGAACAGGGAGGCATGCCGCCCGAAGACCCACAGCGCGCCGATGGGCGCGGCGGCGAAGGCGAGCAGCTGTGTCGTACGGATGGCCCGCAGGACGTCAAGGGCGGGGGAGGCAGACTGGATGTGGTTTCCCATGGTCCAGGCGTCGAATCGGCGGTGAAGAACCGACAGGAGCGTCGGAGTTCATAGTGCACTGCCAGGGTGGCCTGCAAGCCGGCTACGCTGCGGCGCCCCTGACGTACTGCGAGAAGCGCATGGCGACGCCCGGGAGATCTGGCGTGACACGCCTCCGGGGCGGGGTGGCGTCCGGCTGGACGGGGCAGTGAATGAAGACGGCCGAGGGAACGTCGAGCGCGGTCGTGAGCCGAGCCCGCAGAGCGGACGGGTTATTCGCCTCGCATACGGATTGGTAACCGCTCGCCGTGGCCAACCCAGCCAGATGGGCGTGCCTTCCTGGGGTGGGCTGACCACCGGTCGAGGCGTACAGGCCGTCGTCCAGAACGATGTGCACCAGGGGCAGGTCCGGTGCCGTTCCCACGGCGAGCAGCGTGGCCGGGTTCATCAGCAGGCTGCCGTCCCCGTCGACGACGATCGTCGGCTGCTGCGAGGCCATGGCGACACCGGTCCCCAAAGCCAGGGCCAGGCCCATGGAGCCGGTCATGTAGAAGTGGTTCGGCCGGTCGTCCAAGGACGCGGCCACCCGGGAGGCGAAGCCGGTGGTGAACACAGTGGGGATCCCGGGCGCGGTGGCCAGGATCTCGGCGATCGCCGTGGACTTGTCGAACGGCACGACGGTCACGCCTCCCAGTCGAATTCGTCGGGTCGTACCAGCAAGGCATGGCTGTGCCGCTTCTCCACGACCGTGCGCCGGGCGTCCCGGATCTGATCGTTGGCCCTCCCGGCGGAGAGGTAGTGGTGCTCGATCCCCAGGCCGTCCAGGATCGGCTCGGTCAGCCGCCCCATCGCGAGGTTTTCGGGCGTCGGGTCCGGCGGGGTTCCGCGCATGCTGATGATCAGAAGCATGGGGATGCGGTAGGGGACCACCAGGGAGGCGAGGGCGTTGACGGACTGCCCGAACCCGGAGTTCTGCATCAGCACGGTGGCGGTGCCTCCGGTGAGGGCCACGCCGGCTGCCATTCCGACGGCGTTGTCCTCGCGCGCCACCACGTGGTAGTCGGCGCGCTCCTGCAACTGGGCCAGCAGTGGTGCCAGCACGCCGCACGGAGTGGCGAAGTAGGGACCCATGTCGTGGCCGACGAGAGCGTCGAAGACAGCAGTGGCTGCGGTGGTATCGCTCATGTGCCGGCTCCTCGGGCGCCGCCGTCCGTTGTCCGGCACGCTGTCGTGGTCGTGCCGATGGCCTGAACGACCGCAGGCACCACCCGATGGGCACGGTCGCGGAGGTAGAAGTGGCCGCCTTCGAACACCCGGTGGTCAAAGCGACGACTCGTCAGTTCCCGCCAGAAATCGGCCTCTTGAGGTGGGAACCGGTCGTCCGTACGACCGCGGAAGACCGTGATTGGAGTGTCGATCCGGGGCGGTGCCTCGCGCCGGTAGCGCTCGATGAGCCGGTAGTCGGCCCGGATCATCGGGACGAGCAGGGCCAGGAGTTCGGGTTCGTCGAACACGGCCTGGTCGGTGGCGGACATGCTGCGCAGTTCGGCCACGAGCGCGTCGTCGTCCTGGGTGTGCAGGTCGCCGCCCGGATGACGGTGCGGAGCCGAGCGTCCGGAGACGATCAGATGCCGCGGAGGGTGTCCGTGCTCCGCGTGGCGCAGGGCCACCTCGTAGGCGACGGCGGCGCCCATGCTGTGGCCGAACAGCACGATGTCCTGCCAGCGCTGGGGCCGTACGACGGCCGCGATCTCGTCGGCCATCTCGTCCATCGAGTTTACGCAGGGCTCCGCGATGCGGTCGTGGCGGCCCGGGTACTGGACGACGGACAGCTCGATGTTGTCGGGGAGGTGGGGCGACCAGTCCTGGTAGGAACTGGCCGCTCCCCCGGCGTGCGCCAGGCATATCAGGCGGACGGACGCCGACGGCTTCGGCCGGGGTGTGCGCAGCCACCGGGCGGCGCGGTCGGACAAAGGCGTGGTCATATCGCGTTCCTGTCGGGGAGCGACCTGGCGCATCAGACGGGCAGGGCGACCGACGGCAACGCGCCGTTGCCCTGGATGGTGGTGACACCCACACGGCCGGGCGGCAGGTAGCGCACCAGGCAGCCGCCGGGCTGCCCGTCGAAGAGGAACGGGCTCAGCACCGGGTGGACGTCCGTCTCGTAGGTGTCCTCGCTGCCCTCCTCGCGCAGTTCCACGCGGTACGGCACGGGCTCGACGTATTCCTGCGCGATGTACTGGCCGGTGCTCAGCGCGGTGTCCAGGGTCGCGCGCCAGGCGGCGTCGTCGACGTGGCGGCCGAGGACGACACCGTGGCTGCCCAGTCCGATGGCCGGCTTGAGGACGAAGTTCTCCCGCTCCGACAGCAGTAGTTCGGGCAGCGGCCGGGTGGTACCGCGCCAGCGCACCGGCCGGTCGGAGACGGTCCTGGTCCAGGGCAGATACCGTTCGACCAGTGCGTGGTCCTCGGCGGTCATCCACGGCAGTCCTTCGGAGACCCAGCCGAGCACCTTCTTGTTGGCAACGAGGTAGGCGCTCTGAGAGGCGATCAGGAAGCACTCCGCGTCCAGGGCGGAACGCATCGGTGCGAGATCGATCCCGAGCCGCGTCCAGTCGAAGATGGTGAAGTGCCGCAGGCCGAGCCGGTAGCGGGGCGTCGAGTTGCCTCCGCCCAGGCCGAGCCCCTGGAGCAGTTGTTCGGGCTCGAAGTACTCCGCCTGCAGGCCCTGGTTGCGCAGCGACTGGACCTGGATGTCGAAGTACCGCGTGGTGCGTACGGCGTTGAACTCCCGCAGTGCCCCGACGATGGCCACGGCGGGAGGGGTGCCCAGATCACGCACAGCGCGCACGAAGATCTGGTCCCGTACGGAGAGCGGGTCAGGCGTGGCCCGGAAGGGTGCCGCGTGGGCGCCACCGTATGCGGCCTTCCAGGCCGCGGACTGCACGGAGGTCTCGACGACACCGCCGATACCGGAACCGATGTTGAACTCGAGGAATTTGGGACCCGTCGGGCCGATGGCGATGTCCGGGCGCGTCATGCACGTCGCGTACGTCTCTTCGAGAGGTCCCTGAACCCACAGCGGGTAGTTCTCCTCCGCCGCACCGAGCGCGCGAAGCCTTCCGTGGAAGTCCGGGGCGATTCCGAAAAGCGCGCGACGAAGCAGCCGGAGCAACTGCCGGGTGGCGTCGAAGAGTTCCGTGTAGCGCTCCTGCGGCAGAACCACCGGGTTCATGGAGGTGCTGTTGACCGGGTAGTCCAGGTCGTCCAGCGTAAGATCCAGGTGCTCGGTGAGTTCCGGAACCGCCAGTCGCGACTTCTCCGGCAGCTCCGCGGTGCCGAACCAGGTCTCCTCGGCCACGCCGTCAGTTCCCTTCTTCGAATTTTCGCTTGATCCAGCCGAAAAAGGCATCGGCAAGTAGAGTGAGTTGCGGCTCCGGCAGGACTGTGAAGCCGGCGCTGGCTGTACTCCACTCGTTCAGGATCGGCCCGGAATCTGTCATCAGCCAATCGATGCAAAGGAATTCGGCATTGAGGCTCTCGGCTACGGTGTTGCACCATTCCTCGACCTGGAGGTGATCGTCGTTCACTTCCAGCGATCCGCCCTGGCTGATACTGGCGAGATATCCGCCCGGCCGGGGCTTGCGGCTCAGCGAGGTGACTACCCGGCCATCGACGACGAACACGCGCATGTCCGCGCTGTGCGGAAGGAACGGTTGAACGATATAGCCAGTGCCGGTGGTCGAGACGATGTCGATGGCGGTTTCGAGCTGCTGATCGGTCTCGATCTTGAGGACTCCGACGCCCATACCGAGTTCCCTCGGCTTGACGATGTAGGGACCGTTTCCGAGGTAGCACCTCACCTCGGGGATCACACGTCGCGCGTATTTCTCTGCGGGTACCGAGATGGTTTTGAGCGTGGGGACGCCGAGGCCGGCGGCGTGCTGCAGAAGGGCGAGCTTGTCTCGTTCGAGATAGTCCGGACCGCTGATCGATCGGTTGAGCAGGACGGAGTCACTTGAATAAATCGTTCGGTAGATCGCCCGCATGTGCTGAAGCCCCTGGGGTCGTCTGCTGAGGTCTTCGGCTATGTAACACTGCCGGGTCGAGAGCAGATCCTCTCCCCGGTATCGCAGCACCGGCCCACCGAGGCAGGAAGTAATGATTTCTCCCGCCTGGAGGATGCGGAAATCGAAACCCGCTTTCTGTGCCAGTGGGAGATAACGTTTCGACAGGCTTTCCTCGAACTGCAACGCTGAATCGTGTTCCCGATCGTCCGCTTGATAGATCCAATTGATCACAGCACTCAAGGAAAAGCACCTTTCTGGGTGATTCCAGCAGACATGCTTTCGTGGACCATGCAACACCATTGTTGTGCGCGAGACAAGGCCGCATCCACAGGAGGTGAATTTTAGTGACTTGATGCATATGCTCCTTTTTGTGAGTTTTTCGGCATTCCTTGGCCGGTGCCAGTTAGGTCTGGCTGGTATGTGCCCCCAAGAGGGGTGCATATCGCACAAGTTCGGGGCGTGTCTGGTCGGACTTTCCTCGCAACATGGGGCTTACATCGTCGAGATCAAGCCATAGGTGATCATCATGCTGGCGGTAGCCGGGGTTTGTGTTGGAGAGTTGGATAGCTTCATTGCTCCACATGCCTGCCCGCGCTCCTGCGAATGTTTGTGACCGATGCCTCATACATCGAGAGGTCGGTGTATGGCTGTCCCGCCGCCAGTAATTCGTGGGTAGGTGCCTGCTCTCGTAGGCCGTAGGTCAGAGTTGAGAGGCATACCCCCATGAACGACGTCCTCTTCGCCCACGAACTATTAGAGGCCCAGGCTGCTCGGATCCCTGCAGCCGTTGCCGTGCGCGACGGCGACCGGGTGCTTACGTACGCCGAATTGGATACCAGAGCTAATCGGTTGGCGCGGTATCTGCGTACGCTGGGGGTGGGGTCTGGCAGCCTTGTGGCGGTCGCGCTGCCCCGCTCCGCGGACTTGGTGGTCGCCCTCTCCTCTGTACTCAAAGCGGGAGCCGCGTACTTGCCGTTGGACCCCGATTACCCCCCTGCCCACGTCTCCGCAGTACTGGAGGACGCCCGGCCTGTCCTCCTGATCACGGCGTACCCCTCCGTTCCTCAGCTCTCCGCTCCCCAGCTCCGCCTGGAGGAACCCGGCACCGAGCAGGCCCTCGTAGCACTTCCCGGCGGCACGCTCACCGACGATGAGCGCGGCCGGGCCGTCCGACCACTAGATACCGCCTATGTCATCCACACTTCTGGGTCCACCGGCCGGCCGAAAGGGGTGATGGTCACCCATCAGGGGCTCGCCAGTTACTTGGCATGGTGCCGTGACGCCTATCCGGGGCTGGCTGAGGGGGCCCTGCTGCACTCTGCTGTTGCCTTCGACCTCACGGTGACTGCCCTGTTCGGCCCGTTGTCGGTCGGTGGCGCGGTCGTCGTGCGGGATCTGGTGGCTAGGGATGACGATATGTCCTGTGAACCGCTGAACGGCATTGCGTCTGGCATCCGAGTCGGCTTCCTGAAAGTGACCCCCAGCCACCTCGCACTGCTCGATGCCGTTCCGGAGCCCCTGCTCCCCACCACGGACCTGGTCGTAGGGGGCGAGCAGCTTTTGGGCGAGCAGTTGGAGGAGTGGCGGCGGCGTGTGCCGGGCGTAGTGATAACGAACGAGTACGGGCCCACCGAGGCGACGGTCGGCTGCGTCACCTACCGGCTGGAACCCGGCGACAGTGTGCCCCAAGGGCCTGTCCCGATCGGCCGACCCGCCCCTGGCGTGCAAGCCCATGTGCTGGATGAACAGTTCCGGCCGGTGGCTGATGGCGCAGTCGGCGAACTGTTCGTCGCGGGGGATCAAGTGGCGCTCGGCTACCTCAACCAGCCTGAGCTGACCGCCGAGCGGTTCATCGCCGACCCTTTCGCCTCCTCGAATGCGCGGATGTACCGCACCGGGGATCTCGTACGTCGGCTCCCGGACGGCGACTTGGCCTACGTGGGGCGGGTCGACCAGCAGGTGAAGATACGCTCCCACCGAGTCGAACCCGGCGAGCTGGAGGCGGTGCTGGCGGCTATGGATGGGGTCGGCCAGGTTTGTGTCACTGCGGAGCCCGGCCCCGGCGGGTTGTGCCTGGTCGCCCACGTCGTTCCACAGGGCGAAGCGGACGGGCTGGCTAGACGGCTGAGGCACCAGGCCGCCGAGCAACTTCCCGCCTATATGTTGCCGTCCGCGGTGGTGCTCGTGGATCGGATGCCGTTGACCCCGCAGGGAAAGGTCGATCGGGCTGCGCTGACTGCCGCTTTCCCGGCCACGCAGGTGCTGAGGGCCCCGCTCTCCGAGCCCGGTACAGGCGGGGCGGCCACGGACGCCGAAGAGCTGCTTGCTCGGCTGTGCGCCGAACTGCTCGGCGTCGACCGAGTGGATCCGGCCGACAACTTCTTCACACTGGGCGGTAATTCGCTGCTCGGTATCCAACTGGCCGCCCGGGCCCGTCGTAGCGGCCTTGCTCTGACACCGACGGACGTGTTCCGCTGCGGCACGGTGCGGGCGATGGCTGCCCGCAGTGCCGACACGACGCCCTCCGTGCAGGGTGCAGGCCAGTGTTGACACCACGTAGGGAGGAGACCGGCATGCCGCACGAGTCGTTGCCACCGCAGATGTTGTCCAGGCTTGGGCCGTACACTGGCCGCATCGAGGGCTCGGCCGGTACCAGGCTAGCCGTCTACGAGGCAGGAGCTGCCGATCGGCGACTGCCGGAGGGGCACATCCAGGACTGGGTGGTTGCGCACCGAACTGCGCTGACCTGCCTGCTCGACACCGTCGGCGCGGTGCTGGTGCGAGACGCCGTGTACCGCGCGGAGTCTCTGTCCTTGGTGGCCCGGGGGTTCGGCGGGACGCTCCTGGCCTACACGGAGCGCTCCACACCGCGTAACCAAGTGGCTCGCGATGTATACACATCCACGGAATACCCGGCGAGTGAGACAATCGTCCAGCACAACGAGAACGCGTACGCGAGTGCTTTTCCGCACCGACTGTTCTTCGCCTGCCTGCAACCTGCGGCCACCGGCGGAGAGACGCCCATCGCCGATATCCGCGCGGTCACCCGACGCCTGCCAGCAGTGCTGCTGGACCGTTACCGGCGGCTGGGCGTAGCTTATTTACGGTCGTACCGCGAGGGACTGGGTCTTACGTGGCAGGAGGCGTTCCAGACCGAAGACCCGGCGGAGGTGGAGAAGTACTGCTCCGCACGTGGCATCGAAACCACCTGGACGGATTACGGCCTACGCACACGGCAGTTGGGCCCGGCCCTGGTGACCCACCCCGGGACCGGTGAGGAATGCTGGTTCAATCAGGCTCACCTTTTCCACGCCTCCAACCTTCCTACGGCAACCCGCGAGGCGCTTACCGAGCTCTTCCTGGAGGAGGAGATGCCGCGGGCCGTCGCCTACGGCGATGGCTCCGTGATCCCCGACGCGGAAATGGACCAGGTCCGCGCAGCCTTCGATGCTTGCACGTACGCTTTTCCGTGGCGATGTGGTGACCTGATGGTGGTCAACAACCTGTTGGTCTCGCACGGCCGTCGGCCCTACACCCAGCAGCGGCGGACGCTGGTCGCCATGACCGGCGAGGTCCGTGTGGCCCGACGGCCCGACGGTACCTCGGTCTTTTCCGGCGACCTCTCAGCGTGAGTCGTCTCCCGGGCTTGCGCTCGCATGGCCTGGTATGCCGTGGCGAAGGGACCCGGTCGGCCCGCTCAACCGATCAGTCTGGCGGCTGCTATCTCATGAATTGCACCGTTGTGCCGTCCGGCACCGCCGATGAGGACTGCGAACAAGTTGTCGCGTAGAACAATACCTGCGAGGCCGTCCATAACACAGACCGCACGAACAAGCATGACAGGAGCACGATGGGCCGGATACGAGTGGGCATCGACAAGCCCGAACGGCTGCAACCGGCCGGCGATGTCCACAACGCCCTTACCTACAGTCGCCAGGCCGGCTGGTCCTCGATATGGCCGGCGGGAACCCACACCGCCACCGCTACTGGCCCTGCTGGGTGACCACGATCAGGAGACCCTCCAAGAAGACGCTTGTCCAACTTCCTTGTCGTACAGAGCGAACTTCGCTGAACGAAGCCCCAGTTCGACTCCTTGAAGAGTCATGAATAGAGAAGGTCCGGTCGTTTTGGTCGACGGAGAAGGCGTGCCAGTACCCGAGCCTCTCGGAAAGTTGATTGGATTTGCGCGAGCTCGCATTCTGATCCTTCTCGATACGCCGAGGAGCACGTCAGATCTTGTTGCTTTGGGCGGGCAGGCACTTGGGTCGGTGGGCAACCACCTTAAGGTCCTACGCGACGCTTGTCTCGTTGAGCGTCAACGAGTTGGGCGAAGCGTCCTATATCGTCGAACCGACGTAGGGGAGATCATAGTCAAGGCTTCAGAACGGTGAGCTTTGCGGACCTCGTCATACGGTCTTGTTGAGGTGCGCTGGCGGGGCGTGATCGAGCAGTGCCACAAGCCGACTGCTGGCGTTAGGGTGGGCGCGTACTTGCATGTCGAGGTAGCGGAACTGGGCGTCTCGGTCTGAAAGCTGGGTGGGTGTCTGCCGAGTCCCGGTGGCCTTGGCTGGCGAGTTCGGGTGGAAGGATCTCCTGCGCTTCGGCGCCGCCTGTTAGGCGCTCAATCCCGCGAGCAGTTCGGGGACCTCTTCAAGACACAGGACGGTGAGGCGCTGACTGGAGCGGGTCAACGCCACGTAGAGGTCGTTGAGGCCGCGGGGGGATGCCGTGACCAGGGAGCCTGGATCCACGACCAGGACGGAGTCGAATTCCAGGCCCTTGGACTGCGTCGCGCCCAGGACCACGACCTTCTGTTCGAGATCGACCTTCGGTCCCCATGAGACGGCCGGGACGTGAACACGGATGGCTTCGGCAAGGGCGGTCAGCTGCGGCTCCGGCCCGATCACCGCGACCTGCCCACTCCCCAGTGTCTGCGCCGCACGGGCCGTTTCGGAACCCAGCCGGCTGGCGAGTTCGCGGTTGGGCACGCGGATGAGAGACGGAGGCTCGCCTCCCGTCCGGGACAGCGCGGGCTGGTTCGAGTTCCGGGTCGATGGCGGTTAGGACGTCTTTGGACGCGGACATGATCTCCGCAGGCGTACGGTAGTTGATGGTTACTGAGGTTGAACGCGTGGTGTCGTGGGGGGTGACGGCTGCCTGGTAGTTGCGGTATCACCGGAGTCATGCGGTATCCACAAGGGGGCGGGCTGACCGTCGAACGGCAGCAGTTCCGCGAAGAGTTACGGTTCCAGGCGGCCGAGCGGTTCGCCCGGGGCGAGGGCAGTACCGCGATCGCCAGAGATCTGCGGGTCAGTGTCCGCTCGGTCCAGCGATGGCGTCACGCGTGGGCCGAGGGCGGCCCGCGATCCCTGCGGTCGCAGGGGCCGGCGTCACTGCCGAGGCTGAGCGATCAGCAGTTCGCTCAGCTGGAGGCGGAGCTGGCCAAGGGGCCGGCCGCGCATGGCTGGGGGGACCAGCGCTGGACGCTGAACCGGGTGAAGACGGTGATCGGCCGGCGCTTCCATCTGACGTACACGATCCAGGGTGTGCGGAAGTTGTTGGTGCGTAACGGCTGGTCCTGCCAGGTCCCGGCCCGTCGTGCCATGGAGCGGGACGATGACGCGGTCGCGGGGTGGGTCAAGGAGGTGTGGCCCCGCGCGGAAGGTTAGCGGCGGCCCGTGGGGCCTGGCTGGTCTTCGAGGACGAAGCCGGATTCTCCATGACGCCGCCGCACGCCAAGACATGGTCACCACGAGGCCGCACCCCGGTGGTCCGGGTCCGCGGCCGTTCCCGCAGACGCATATCCATAGCCGCGCTGACCTGCTACAAACCCGGCCGCCGATCCCGGCTGATCTACCGACCGCGACGGGACGACAGCCGGCGCGACGGGCGCAAAAGCTTCTCCTGGCGTGACTACCGGGACCTGCTGGTCGCCGCCCACCAACAACTCGGCGGCCCGATCGTCCTCGTCTGGGACAACCTCAACGTCCACAAAGCCGCAGGTCTCCGGGAGTTCGCCGAATCCCGGGACTGGCTGACCATCCACTACCTGCCACCCTACGCACCCGACCTCAACCCCGTCGAAGGCATCTGGTCCCTCCTGCGGCGCGGCTGGCTCTCCAACGTCGCCTTTTCCACACCAGAGCACCTCATCTGCACAGTCCGGAGCGGCCTACGGCACATCCAGTACCGCAGCCACCTCATAGACGGCTGCCTCACCGAGACCGGCCTGACCATCCGACCCGCCTGACCAGCAGCACGACATCCCGAGTTCAACCTCAGTAGCTGCTCCATCCGCCAGCGCGTGCCGAAGAACGGTTCGAGCGCACGCTGCCAGGTCGTCGCCCCGGAGACCGAGCCGGTCTGGGCGATGTCTCCGATGATCGTGAAGGAGCGGGTCGGGCAGCGACGGACGAGCAGCCGCCAGACCATCGGTGACAGTTCCTGCGCCTCGTCGACGATCACATGGCCGAAGCTCCAGGTGCGGTCGGCCGCCGCCTGCTCGGCGAGGGTGCGCAGATCTTCCGTCCGCTGTAGCTCGGCGAGGTACTCGGCATCGATCAGCTCGTTCACCCCCAGCCGCTCGGCCGCACCGGGATTGTCGTCCTCACCGGCCCGTGAGCCGCTTGAGATATCCAGCACGCCCTGCGCGTACTCGATGTCCTTGGCCCGGCGCCGAGCCTTCCTCTCCTCGTCGATTCGGTTGTCCTGCCCCAGCAGCTCTGCCGCCTCGTCCAACAACGGGACGTCGGACGCCGTCCACTCGCCCCCGGCCGCCCGGAGCAGGGCTGCCCGCTCGCAGTCGGTCAGCTGTGGCGCCACCTCGGCCAGGAAGTTGGTGTCTGTATACAGCTCGGTCAGCAGCTGTTCGGGGGTCAACTCGGGCCACAGCGCGTCGAGATGCTGCTGCACGTGCGGGTCCTCGGGGAGTGCCATAAGCCAGTGGTCTTTCGATGCGGCGATGTCGCGTAGTTTTTGTTCGGCCGTACCGGTGATCGGCGTCCCTCGCCGAAGACGCTGATGATGTCGGCGGCCACATCCCGATCGAGCTGGGCGTGGTCGATGTGCTCAGCCAGTTCCTTGTCAAACTGCGCTTCGATATCGGTGATCGTATAGGAGAGCTGACGGGCGATCTCGTCGATCACCGCCTGGCAGAATACCGGCCGGGCCAGGTTGTGCGGAAGCCGGGTGTCACGTGCCCGTTCGACCGCCTCGGCGAGGAAGTCCAGCCCCAGTTCGATCAGTTCTCCGCCGATCACGGTTCTGATCGGCTTGCGCACCGCGGCCTCGTGTGCACGGACGGCCGCAGCAACCACGTCAGCCATCACCAGCCGGCCCTTGACCTTGGCAGCGGCGTCGGTCTCGGCCCGCGTGGCCGTTGTACCGGGGAAGAGCTCTCCCACAGTGGTCAGTAGCACGTTGGTCTCGCCGAGGCCAGGCAGTACCTGGCGGACGTAGCTGAGGAAGACCGGATTCGGACCCAGGACAAGGACGCCGCGACGGTCCAGCCGCGGGTGGGTGTAGAGCAGATAGGCGGCGCGGTGCAGGGCGACGACCGTCTTGCCGGTGCCCGGTCCGCCCTGGACCACCAGCACACCGGTGTGCGGGGAGCGGATGATCCGGTCCTGTTCCGCCTGCAGGGTTGCCACGATGTCGTGCATCCGGCCCGTGCGTTCGGCCTGGAGCGCCGCCAACAAGGCCGCTTCGCCGTTCAGCTGGACATAACCGGCGAACTCGGCGGCAGCGTCTTTGAGTAACTCGTCGTCGACGCGCACCACGCGCCGCCTCCGGGTGTGCAGATACCGCCGGAACGCCACGCCCTGGGGGGTCGCGGCTGTGGCGGTGTAGAAGGCGCGGGCCGCCGGCGCCCGCCAATCGACCAGTGGGGGATGCGCGTCGAGCTCCTCGTCGCGCAGACCGATGCGTCCGATGTACAGGCGATAGCCGCCCTCCATGTCGATCCGCCCGAGGCACAGGCCCTCCTCGGCGGCGTCATGCTGGGCGGCCTGCTGCGCGAGCCGTCGCACCTCCACATCGGTCTCCAGCCGCGCTTGCGCGGAGCCGCTGCGTCTGCGCAATGTGCCCGCGAGGGACTTCCGTAAGGCCGCACGCTGTGTGTCCAGGGCGCCGTAGAGCCGGTTCAGATGCTGTTGTTCTCGCTGGACCTCGGGGCTGGCAGACGTCGCGTCGGATGGCTGGTGCACACTTGCTCCAGGTAGGAGGCAGCGTGGGCATGGGGCATGCACACGCGCGAGGACGATGTCAGTCGGGGGAATCGCTACGCAGCCGATAGACGGCGATGCGGTTGTTGCTGTCGTCGGTGAGGGGACGCTCGCTCCAGTCGGTGTACTCCGCGACCCGCTCGAAGCCGGCCCGCTCGGCCAGAGCGTCGAGCTGTGCCGGGGATTGGTAGTGGAAGCGGAGCGACCTGAGCCGGACGTTTCCGGGCGTTTCGACGATCATCCGCTGCACCCACAGCACCTGCTCCTCCAGGACCCAGTTCCTGGCCGTCGTCTCCAGCCGACTGCCGGAGACATGCGTTGCGATGGGACCCTGGAGCGTCGAGGAGGCCGGCGGATGCGGGACGAACGCCTCGACCACCAGGCCGCCGCCGGGCTCCAGCAGCCGGGCGGCGCTGGTCAGCATGGCCTCCTGGGCAGCTGAATCGCCCACCTGGAAGAGAGAGTTGAAGGTGACATAGGCGAGCGAGAAGGTCTCGTCCAGCGCCACCTCGGTGCAGTCCTGGAGGATGGCGGCGACTGACACCGAGGCGGAACGCGCCCGCTCGGTCATGACCTCCAGCATGGCCGGGGCGTTGTCCACTCCCGTCACGCCGACGCCGCGGGAGGCCAGCGGCACCGCGATCCGCCCGACTCCGCAGCACAGGTCGAGGTAGGTCCCGTCGGATCCCCCATACTTCAGCAGAAAATTGACGACTTCTTCATTGTTTTCACGGTTCGCATAGCGGTCGGCATATTGCTTTGCCCATTGCTCATCGAATCCGCTCGGCGCTTCACTGGCGTCTGTACTGTTTTTCCGGAATGAGTTCAAGAGCTCAGCCTCTGTCTCGATTCGGGTATTAGTAAGCCAGTCGTCCACCATTGTGTAAATCCATGATTCGGGTGGTCAATATGGCCTCGATGTGTCGTATGTCACGTCAGTCAAGGGTGGATGTTGTTGCAAGCAATCAGGGTATGTGCTTCGATACTTTGACGCCCCAAGCATGCATTGCCCATCCATCATAGGAGCCGCGGTGAGCATTCCGGGAAGTTTCGATGGCAGTGTCGTCCAGGACGCAAAAAGCCAGCAAAGGATATCGGGCGGAGAGGTTCAGGACCTTGACCTCGAGAAGGTGGACGGAGAATTATCTGCCAGCCTCGCGTCATGGAGCTTCGGCGGTACGGTCTATCGCAGTTTCGACGAACACATCACGCGCAGCGTACCGATGTACTCGGAATGTCATGAGCTGATCCTCTCGCTGTCGGACTTCTTCGTCCGTCCGGACAGTATCGTCTACGAGCTGGGCAGTGCCACAGGCGTTCTCACAGCTCAGCTGGCCCAGCGCCACGCCAGCAAGCTGCGCCGCATCATCGGGATCGACATCGAGCAGTCGATGGTGACCGAGGCTGAGCGGCGGTACGGGAATCCCTCTGTCGTCCAGTTCGTCGAGGCCGACGTCAGGTCGTACAAGTTCGAACCCAGCGACTTCGTGGTCTCGTACTACACCCTGCAATTCCTGCGTCCCGAGGAACGCCACCACGTCATCAAAGCAGTGTGCGAAAAGATGGCCCGCGGCGGCGCCTTCGTCCTGTTCGAGAAAGTGCGGGAACGGGATGGCAGACTCCAGGATCTAGTGGATCAGCTGTATGCGGACTACAAGCTCGGCAACGGATTCGAGCCGACGGAGATTCTCGCCAAGACGAGAAGTCTGCGATCCGTCCTGGAGCCCTCCACATCCGCGGAGAACATCGCGGCGCTCCGGGAGGCGGGATTCAGCGTGGTCGGCCTGATACATAAGGGCCTCTGCTTCGAAGGATACCTGGCCATCAAATAGAGGAGGGATGGCTGAACGGCTTCATTACCTGCATCTACCAGTCGGGTGCCCACCCCCCCTCCTGGCCGTCGGCGCGCCGGAGCTGCCATAGCCGCTACGCCCCTTGCCCCGGCCGCAGCCACCGGCGCGCCTGAACACCCCAGACCAGCACGGCCGCCAGGGCGATCGAGACGACGGCCGTGGACATCCCGGCCTGGATGCCGACCCGCACCGTGAGCGTGCTGGCCACCAGGGCGCCGAGCGGGACACCTAGGCCCGAGGAGAGCATCCGACGCGTCGTGTTGACCCGGCCCTGCAGCTCGGACGGCGTCACTTCCTGGGAGTACGTCATCGTGTTCACCAGGACGACGAGGTAGGCCGATCCCCACACGGTCAGCGCGACCAGCGTGATCCGCCAGTCGGAGGTGAGGACGACCACCAGGCCCAGCAGCGCTCCGAGCGGGAGCACCCCCAGCAGCAGGGGGACGGCCTCGAAGCGGCGTCGCAGCCGGGGCAACAGGAACGACCCGCCGATGCCTCCGGCGCTCCACGCCATGTACAGCAGGCCGATCCGTCCGTCGGATCCGTGGATGCCCAGCACCCGGTCGGCGAAGACGACAAGCTGTCCGATGATGGCGCCGCCGGAGAACGACTGCAGGGTGCCGACCACGGTCATGAGGCGCAGCGTCGGGTGGTGGTAGAGGAAGTGCAGCCCCTCCCGGATGGACTCCTTGAACCCCGGCCGCTTCGCCGCCGTCGGCCTCTCGGGCCAGGTGACGGTGCGTGCGACGGCCCTGAGGAGCAGGGCGGACACGGCGAAGGACAGGGCGTCGAGCGCCAGTGTGCCGGCGGGGCGGAAGACGACGATCAGGCCGCCCGCCACCGCGTTCCCCGCGATGCGTACGACCGTCTGCGCGCCGTAGATGGAGCTGTTGGCCTCGGTCAGCTTGTCCTTGCCGACGATGTCGGGGACGAAGCCGTACACGCCCGCCTCGAAGAAGAGGGTGAGGCTGGCCGAGGCGAGGGCCACGAAGAGGACCTGCCCGCCGGTCAGGACGCCCAGCGCGGAGGCGAGGGGGATGGTGGCGATGCAGGCGGCGTTGAGCCAGTCGGTAACGATCATCAGGCGGCGCCGGTCCATCCGGTCCGCGACAGTGCCGGCGATCAGCCCGAAGACCACATAGGGCAGGGTCGCGGCGGCCGCCACCAGGGAGACCATCAGGGGTGAGCCGGTCTCCTGGAAGGTCAGCACCGGCAGGGCCACCGTGGTGACCGCGGAGCCCAGCCCGGAGATCGCGCGCGAGAGCCAGAACCGGCGGAAACCGGGCACACGGCGCAGCGGGATCGGCGGCGCCTCGGGCGTCGGGTCGTTGACGTCTTTCTGGGGGAGGGAGGTCATGGGCTTCGGCGCGTCCTTTCAAGGGGGGAAACGGGTGACACCCCATCAGCCGGGCGCTGATGGGGTGTCACATGACATACGAAATGTGCGTACCGCACGACATACGAAGGATGTTGAGTGGTACGCGAAGGTGTGAGGTGAAGCGAGAAAGCCGGTTTCGTGAGATGGAACGCTGCCAGCCCGACGACCGCTCACCCTGCCCCTGGAAGCGGCCGACAACGAGCAGACCGTGGGAGAGGGGGATTCCGGAAGCTGAGGGAATCATAGCTTGCGGCGACCAGGCCGGTACAGACGGTCCTGTGCGGTGGGAGCCAGGAACGCGTCGAGGTCGACGTGCCGGATGCCCTCGACGCCGGGAGACTTGGCCGAGTACTCCAGGCGGGGCGGCCGTTCGGCGTCCTGGAAGTAGACCGCCTCCAGCTGGCCCCGAGGGGTTTCGGCGAGCAGCGGGTTGGCGGCCAGGAAGTCCCGCACCGCGGGTGTGTCCCGCCGTACGTGGAACCAGAGCCGTTTGGCGCCGAAGTGGTTGGGCGGTTGGATCACCCGGGTGCCGAACCGTCGCTTCCACTGGTACGTCCCCTTGCTGAGGAAGGGTTCGGTGCCCTGGAAGTCGAGCCGGCGCACGCCGTTTCGGGCCGACCAGTCGATCAGGAAGTGGTAGATGGCCTTGAACGCGCCGCTGCTGTAGTGCTGTTGGGTGCCGTCGGCCACGCCCAGCAGGCGCAGTGTCAGCACCCGACCGACGCGGTCCCAGTGGCACAGAGCCCCGCCGACTCGCTCACCGTCCTGGGACAGCACGAACATCCGGCCGGTGCGGAAGAGGCACTCGTAGGCCACGTCCTTGGCCTCGGTCCGCTCGCGCGTGCCGTGGCGCCGAAACATGGTCGGGCGGTAGTAGCGGTCGTAGAAGACGTCGAACCACTCAGGGCTGCTGTCCAGGTCCCAACTCCACCGGTGGGCACGGCGGATACGGCTGAACTGCTCGCGCTCCCGCTTGGAGATCCGGCGGTGAACCGCTTCCGGACCGTCGTCGAGGTCGACGACGAAGTGCACGCGCATCGGCACGATGAGGGAGGAGCCGGCGGGCAGCCGGCGGGCATGCGCCGCGCTGGTGCCGACGATGACGATATCGGTGTCCGGGAGACGGGCGGGCGAACGGAGTTGGCCGCCCGTCACCTGGCCCTCAGTGCGACGAGCGCTCTCCTTCGTCGCCTGCTCGCGGCGCAGTTCGGTGAACTCCAGGGTGTAGGCGAGCCCTTCGGACAGACCCGAGTAGCCGACCGACACCTCGCCCAGGTCCGAACGGACGGAGGGGAAGACGGCCCCGCCCCGGCTGTCCCACACCGCCCTGACGCGAGTGAGCAGCGGATGGCCGTTGTTGCGCCAGTGATAGCCGGCGTGCATCCGCAGCCGTACGGGGAGCGATGAGCGCGGGGCGGGGCGGGCGTCGGGCACCAGGTCACCTCGTGGGGGTGCGGTCGGTAAGTTGTTCACGGGCTCTTACGGGCAGGCGGTCAGGGTCAGGTCCCGCAGTGCCGCCACGTCCTGGACGTAGTGCACGTCCTGCGCGGTAAGCGCGTCGAAGTCGCCGACGGCGTAGTTGCCGGAAACGTGCACGAGGATGTCGTTCTCAGGGACGAGTTTGCGGTCGATGCCGTTGAGCACGCCGACGACGGCCATCACCAGCGACCACTCGCGCAGCGCCATGGGGTTGGCCGGAAGCCGTGCCCCGGCCTCGGCCAGCAGGGCGCGGACCTGCGCGTAGCGCTGAAGGCACTCGGCCAGCGACACCACGATGCCACCGCCGCCGTCCCGCCGGATCAGCTCGTTCATGCGGGCTGACGTGGGCGGATTGCGGGTGTAGAAGGTGGGATCCAGCTCCTCCGCCGGGTCGAAGGTGACTGCGGGGAAGTGCGGGTCGGCGTCCTGGGTGTACAGCCCGGACCCGGGATCGTATGAGTATGCGGGTGCGTGGCGGGGATCGGTGGAGCCGTCGTGGTAGAGGCTGAGCACCATGTCCGGGGCGCCGAGGTGCTGGACCAGGAAGTAGTGCGGGGCGGGCTCGCGCGTGCCGCTGGGCAGCAGGGTGCGTCCGTAGGCGTGACCGAGCAGCCCGTAGGCGCTGGACACGGCGTGCACATGCAGGCGGGGCTCGTCGCGGTCGGCGGGGAAGAACTCGGCCTCGGCGAGTGCCCGGACCACGTCGGCGGCCAGATAGTTCTCCAGCTGGAGCGTGTACCACAGGCGGGTCTTGCCGTCCTTGGCGACCTCTTCGCCGTGGGTGTCGACGAAGCCGCGCGCGATGTCCTTGACCGCGCCGGGACGCTCCCCGCGCAGCACCCCGACCGGGTTGCGGGTGCGCAGGTACGGGTCGGTGAACAGTTCGCTGCGGCGCAGTTTACCGAGCGCGCCCTCGGGGACGAGGACGACGACGTTGAGCTGGTCGGCCGTCACCAGACCGCAGTCGACAGCGCGCAGCACCGCGTCGCGCATGGCGACGGCCTTGTTGGCTGAGGACGGGGTGACGATGGTGACGCGCTCGTCGGTGTCCTGGATGTGACGCACGGCGCGGGCCACGATGACGAGCGAGGCGAAGGTCTTCGTCGTCATCGTAGCGGGATTGCGGGTCAGGTCCAGCAGCGCCAGCCGCTTGCCACGATAGGAGGGCAGCGAGGTGCGAGCGAGGTCGGAGACCGACAGGTACGAGCGCACCGCGCCGGTGAGGAGGGGAAGCCCGGTTCCCGGCGTGAAGCCCTCGGAGTTCGCGCCAGCTGGCCCGCTCAGTAATGCTTCGAGAGCAGCCTGAATTTTCCCATAGTACCTGGAAAGAGCACTTTCGACGAGCATGTCCCACCCTTCCGGATGTCTTCTCCTCGCGGACTTGGCACGGCCCGCCCGACGCGACGCGGGCCGTGTCGCCGGTCGCCCTTCTGCGGCTTTTATCGGCTCATGGAAGTTCGTTGGGCACTATTTGGTTCCGACGTGGAACCCGTGCTCGAAGGAGAGTTCCGGAACGGTCTTGACGTCGGTGAAACCGGTTTTGCGCAACCATGCCTCGTAGTCCCGGGCGGGATATGCCATTCCCGTGCCGCTGGCGAGGGCGTTGAAGTACAGGCCGAGCCGGGCTCCGAATATGCCCTCCGTCTCGTCGTCCGAGACGTTGTAGTCGTAGACGCATATCCGGCCCCCTCCGGCAGCACGTCGTAGGCCTTCTTTAGAAGCGTCAGGATCTGTTCCTCCGAGAAGATGCCGAGGACATGGCTGAAAAGCACCGCATCGGCACCCGCGGGGAACGGGTCGTCGAAGAATTCGCCGACGTGCAGTTCGATCCGGTCCGGGAAGTTCCCGGCATCCGTGGTGCCGGCGATCCGGCACAGGCTCGGCTGGTCGAAGATGGTCGAGCTCAGCTGCGGGTAGCGCTCAAGGAGCCGAACCGTGGTGGTGCCGTCACCGCCGCCGATGTCGAGCAGACGGGTTACACCGGAGAACTCCTCGCGGTCCACGAGGTCGTCGATCGAAGCGAGCGTGAACGACGCCATTGCCCGGTGGAACAGGCCCTCCAGCTCGGGATTGCGGGTCAGGCGCTTGTGCAGGGTGGGCTCATCGCCGGGGTGGGCCGCCAGGGCGGTGTTGGTGTCGGCCTTGAGGGCTTCGGTGAGGTGGACGAAGGCCGGATAGTAGATCTCTTTCCAGCCGATCAGGGTGTGGGCCCAGCTGTCCGGTGAGTCCGAGGCGAGCAGGTCGGCCGCGACGCGCGAGTTGTGGTACCCCCCGTCGACCCTCTTCAGCCGGCCGACCGCGCACACGCCATGTAGCAGGACGCGCAGCTGATGTGAAGGAAGTTCGGTGAACTTGTGGATTTCCTCGAACTCGGAGCCTGGATGTTCCGACAGGAATTGGAACAGATGGAGCTCTGCGGCCGTGGCGGCCGCGTTGTAGAGCGCCGGCGCGTTCATGAGGAAATAAAACTGCTGGTAGTCCGGGTCGCTCTCTTCGGGGCGGTGCATTTCCTTTCAAGCCTCCATCCGGGGAACGATAGTTCTGGATCCGGTTGAGGTGCTGGTGGGGGTGATGGAACTGTTACCCGCTGTGAGTATTGGGTGATCGATTAGAGGCAGTCAACCACGCCTCGGTGTGACGCAGGTAACATCCGTAGGGCCTCGAAGGCGCCGTTGCGACACACGCGCACCTGTGCTTCCATGGCTCAACGTGTAAGCGCCATCTGTCTTCTTACGTTTTTCTCATCTGATCGGTGGGTGTATGCGTGGATTAGTTGTGCAGCTGAATAGTTTCGATGAATGGTCGCCGCTCAGGGAAGTCATTGTCGGCGGCGCGGAGAATTACGTTTCGCATGAGCGTGAGTTGTCGTTCGAGCTCTTTTTTCACGAAAACATCGCGGGCGACAACCGGTCGGAGTGGTATTATCCCCGGCTGCACTCCCGGGGCTCGAATTCGCCCGGCTCACCCGGTGTCCTGGTCCCCGTCAAACAGCGGTACATCGCCGAGCTCAACGAGGACCTGCAGGGGCTGGCCGACACCCTGACCTCCCTCGGGGTGAGAGTGCACCGGCCGATGGACGTCGACGCTGCGACTGCCGAAGTGCGAACCCCCGCCTGGTCCGCGTCCGTCGTGCCCCCGTTGAACATCCGCGACAACACGCTCATCGCCGGGGACGAGATCATCGAGACCCCGCCGATGATCCGGTCCCGCTACTTCGAGACCCAACTGCTCAAGCCCGTCTTCCAGGAGTACGCCCGGCGCGGCGCCCGTTGGACGGTGATGCCGCGCCCGCTCATGACCGACGCCTCCTTCGACCTGTCGTACGCGCGCACCAGCAGCGCCGGCGGGCCGACCGAGCCGATCGAGGACCCGCGGCCCTCCCCGTACGACGTCGGCCTGGAGATGTTGTTCGACGCGGCCCAGTGCCTGCGGCTCGGCCGGGACATCGTCGTCAACGTCTCCACCGCCAATCACGCCCTCGGCGTCGACTGGCTGGAGCGGCACCTGGAGGGACGGTTCCGGGTGCACCGCATGCACAAACTGACTCAGAGTCATATCGACAGCGTGGTCGTCCCGTTGCGCCCTGGCACGCTGCTGCTGCGCTCGCCGGAGGTGGCCGACTTCCTACCGAAGGCGCTGCGCACCTGAGACGTGATCGTGTTGCCCGCCCCCACCGTCGACGACTACCCGCAGTACGAGAGCGGCGACCCGATCCCGCCCAGCCCGTACATCGACCTCAACGTGCTCTCCGTGGACGAGGAGACCGTCATGGTCAACGACGCCTGCAAGACGCTCATCGCGACGCTCGAAGCGCGCGGGTTCGCCGTCGTGCCGGTGCGCCACCGCCACCGTCGGCTCTTCGGCGGCGGCTTCCACTGCTACACCCTCGACACCGTGCGCACCGGCGGTGCCGAGAACTACCTGGACTGAGGCCACCGACGAGGGAAGCTGACTGATGCGCATAACCTCCGGCCCGGCACCCGCCGCCCTGCTCGGCGACCTCGACCTGGCCGACCCGCACTACTTCGGCACTGGCGACCCGCACCCGGTGTGGACCCACCTGCGCGGCACGGACCCCGTCCACCGGCAGTGCCCCATGGCCGGGCGTCCGGAGTTCTGGGCCGTCACCCGGCACGCGGACGTCTCCCAAGTCCTCGCCCAGCACGAAGAGTTCACCGCTGCCCGCGGCAACATTCTCACCACCCTGGGGCACGAGGCCATCGCGGGCGGGCAGATGCTCGCGGTCACCGACCCGCAGCACCGCCGGCTGAAGGACCCGCTCGCCCCGTACCTGAGCAGCCAGGCGGTGCGCGCCTTCGAACCCGCGCTGCGCGAGCTCGCGCGCCGTCTGCTGGCCGTCGGAGCCACCACCAGGACCTGGGACTTTGCCGCGCAGTCGATGTACTACCCGATCGCGATCGCCGGACTGCTGCTCGGCACCCCTGAGTCCGGCTGGGAGCACCTCAAGCACTACACGTACGCCGCCGTCGCCGAGTCCGACCCGGACTACGCCCCCGCAGACGCCGGCACCGCGTCCGTGCTCAGCCGGGCGCACTCCGAGATCTTCCTCTTCGCGGCGGAGGTGGCCAAGCCCGGCCGCGCGGAGGCCGAGGACCTCATCGGTTCCCTGCTGCGAGCGGCCTACGACGGTGTCCCGCTCACCCGGCAGGAGGTCATCCTCAACGCCTACAGCCTGCTCATCGGAGCCACCGTCACCACCTCGCACGCGGCGATCGCCGGACTGCTCGCCCTGCTGGAGAACCCCGGCGAATACGCCCGCTGGACCTCCACGGGCGACACCGCTGCCCTGGTCGAGGAGATCCTGCGCTGGGCGAGCCTGCTGCCCCACCTGGACGATACCCGGTTCCTACACATGTACGGCCCCACCGAGTGCACGCTGTTCGCCACCGGCCGCCCCATCGAGACCGTCGACACCACCCGGCCCACCATCCCCATCGGCCGCCCCATCGCCAACACCCAGGCCTACGTCCTCGACGAGCAACACCGGCCGGTACCCGTCGGGGTGCCCGGCGAGGGACTGGCCCGCGAGTACCTGGGCCGGCCCGACCTGACCGAGGAGCGCTTCCCGCCCAACCCGTTCGGTCCGCCGGGCAGCCGGATGTACCGGACCGGAGACCTGGCCCGCCTGCTGCCGGAGGGCGAACTGGAGTTCCTCGGCCGCGGTGACGACCAGGTCAAGGTCTGCGGCTACCGCATCGAACTCGGCGAGGTGGACGCCACGCTGGCCGCCCACCCCGAGGTCGGGGCGGTGGCCACCGTGGCGCGCGAGGACGCCCCCGGCGGCCGGGCCCTGGTCTCCTACCTGGTGGGAGAACGGCTGCCGGACGACGCCCAACTACGCGCGTTCGTGGGCTCCCGGCTTCCGTCCTACATGACACCGGCGGCCTTCGTCCGGCTCCCGGAGATGCCGCTCACCGCCAACGGCAAGGTCGACCGCAAGGCCCTGCCCGCACCGGAGTTCTCCTCCGCTGCTGGCCTCGCCGCGCCGGGCGACCCGGTGGAGGAACTGGTGCGCACGGCCGTCGCCGAGACCCTCGGGCTTCACGCCGTGGGCCCCGACGACGAATTCTTCGAGATCGGCGGCAACTCCCTGCTCCCGGTGGACCTGTTCACCCGGCTCCAGACCGCGTTCCCGGCCGACCCGCCGACCCTCGTCGACCTGCTGGAACACCGCACCCCGTCGGCCGTCGCTCGCCTCCTGGCGAAGCGGACGGCGACGGAAGAGACGTAGAGGAGAGCCCGTGGCCCCCAGCCCGACCTCCTGGCTGCTCGGCCCTGCCGAAGGCGCCGCTGAGCAGCGGCTGTTCTGCTTCCCGCACGCGGGCAGCGGCGCGAGCGCGTTCGCCGCCTGGCGCACGCACCTCCCGCAGGGGATCGGGCTGTACGCCGTTCAGCTGCCCGCGCGGGAGAACCGGCTCGGCGACCCGATGCCAGACAGCGTCGAGGAGCTGGCCCGGCAGGCGGCCCGCGCCCTCGGCCCGCTGCTCGGACCGTCGTACACCCTCTTCGGGCACAGCTTCGGCGGGCTGCTCGCTTACGCGCTGGCCAGCGAACTGCGGGCGCTGGGACACCCGTTGCCGCGCGCCCTGCTGATCTCCTCGACCCGGCCCCCGCACCTGCCCGACGACGCACTGCACACCCTCCCCGATGCCGAACTACTCGGCCGCCTGCGGGAGGCTGGCGGCGTGCCCGAACCCCTGCTGCACCACAAGGAGTTCGTGAGCCGGCTGCTCGTCACGCTCCGCACCGACCTGCGGCTCGCCGCCGAGTACCGGCCCGCCCCCGACCCGCTGCCGTGCCCCGTCCGGATCTTTGGCGCCCGTGAGGACCGGGTGGTCCCGCCCGACTGCCTCGACGGCTGGCGGGAGTACGCCGACGGGGACTTCGGCGTCCACGTCGGCGTCGGCGACCTGTTCACCGCGATCACCAGCTCCGTGCCGCCACACCCCCGACCTCCCGGCCCACGCGCCGGGAGCAGTGCCGGAGCGCCGTCCTCACAAGGAGACCTCCGGCCATGACCGCCTCACCCGCCTCCACCAAGCTGCCCATACCCCACCGGGCCGACCACGCCGACCGCCGCCTGCCGCCTCACTTCACCGGCGACCCGGCGGCCGACGCGGAACTGCTGACCCGCCAACTGGCCGCCGACCAGGAACAGTTCGACGCCCTGCCGGACCGATCCGCCCGCACCCCCGCCCAGCAGGAGAAGGCCGCCGCGCTCCAGCACGCGGGCCGCCTGGCCCGCCACCGCTTCCTGCGGCTGCACACCGGCCATGTCCACGACGAGCTGACCGACGGCCGCAGCCGTCCGCTGCGCGTGGACGAACTCGCCTTCGCCGCCGCCGAGCGTTACCCCGGACTGGTGCCTACCCCCGCCCGGATCGCCGCCGACCGGCAGGTGGCCCAGGCGCAGAAGTCGGGGGTCGAGGTCGACCAGGGCATCTTCTTCTCCCACGTGCTGCGGGTACGCGAGTCCGGCGAGCATCTCCTGCTGTCCATGCTTGCGCCCACCGCCCGCGCCCTGGCGCTGCGCACCGAGTTCGAACGGACCGGCCACGCCGACCTGGGGCGGGCCACCGTGCAGCGGGACGGCCGCGTCGCCCACGTGACCATCTGCAACCCGGAGGTCCTCAACGCCGAGGACGACGCGGTGGTCGAGGACCTGGAGACCGCCGTCGACCTGGCGCTCCTCGACGACCGGGTGGCCGTCGGCGTGCTCCGCGGCACCGTCCTGTCCCACCCCCGTCACCGCGGCCGCCGGGCCTTCGGAGCGGGCATCAACCTCACCCACCTGCACCAGGGCAGGATCGGCTTCGTCGACTTCATGCTCCGCCGCGAATTGGGCTACATCCGCAAACTGATGCACGGCCTGCACCTCGAAGCGGCCCACGACGAGCTGCTCGGCCCGACGGGCGGCAAGCCGTGGATCGGCGCCGTCGACAGCTTCGCGATCGGCGGCGCCGCACAGGTCGCGCTGGTCCTGGACCGGGTCATCGCCGCCTCGGACGCCTATTTCTCCCTGCCCGCGCTCAACGAGGGCATCGTGCCGGGCGCGGCGAACCTGCGCCTGGGGCGCCTGGTGGGCGACCGCATGGCCCACCGCATGATCTTCTTCGGGCAGGAGATCGCCGCCGACTCCCCGGCGGCGCTCACCCTGTGCGACGAGGTCGTCGCGCCCGAGGCCGTCGACGCGGCGGTGGCGGCCGCGGCCGCCCGGCTGGACGATCCTGCCGTACTGAGCAACCGGCGCATGAGCCGGCTGGGGCAGGAGTCCAACGACGCCTTTCGCGTCTACATGAGCCGGTACGCGCTGGAGCAGTCCGTGCGGCTCCACAGCCCGGACGTGGTGGCGAAGCTGGAACGCACGTGGCTCAACCGCAGGCGGCGGCCTTCCGTCGGCTGAGGCGCCCCAGACCAGTCCAAGAAAGCGAGCGTGCGCAGATGTCCGCGACACTCCCACCGCAGACCGTCCAGGCCATGCTGCCTGCCCCGGCCCCCGTATGCTTCGTCACCGAATCGGGCAAGGCCGCCGAGGCGCCGGCCGACTACCCCGCACCCTCGGATGAACTGCTGCGCGAGGCCTACCGGCGGATGGTCGTGGGACGGCGCTACGACGAGCAGGCCACGGCGCTGGCCAAACAGGGTCGGCTCGCCGTCTACCCGTCCAGCCGCGGCCAGGAGGCATGCCAGATCGGCGCCGCCCTCGCCCTGCGGGAACACGACTGGCTCGTCCCGACCTACCGGGACAGCGTCGCCGTCCACGCCCGTGGCGTAGACCCCGTCCAGGTGCTGACCCTGCTGCGCGGCGACTGGCACTGCGGCTACGATCCGGCGGCGACCCGGGTGGCACCCCAGTGCACTCCGCTGGCCACCCAACTGCTGCACGCCACCGGGATGGCGGACGGGATGCGGAGAAAGGGCGAGGACGGCGTGGTGCTGGCCCTCGTCGGGGACGGTGGTACCAGCGAGGGCGATTTCCACGAGGCGCTGAACTTCGCGGCCGTGTTCCGTGCCCCCGTGGTGTTCCTCGTGCAGAACAACCAGTACGCGATCTCCGTGCCGCTCGCCCGGCAGACCGCCGCACCGGCCCTGGCGTACAAGGGCATCGGCTACGGGGTGCACGCCGAGCAGGTGGACGGCAACGACGTGATGGCGGTGCTCGCCGTGATGACGGCAGCAGTCGACCACGCCCGCCGCGGGGACGGGCCCGTTCTGGTGGAGGCCCAGACCTACCGCGTAGAGCCGCACACCGACTCCGACGACCCCAGCCGCTACCGGGACGAGGAGGAGACCCTCCGATGGGCCGCGGCCGATCCTGTACGCCGACTGGAGACCTACCTTCGCGACCGCGAGGTGCTCACCGAACGGGATGTCGAGACCGCCCAGGCCGAGGGCGAGGCGGTCGCCGCCGACGTACGCGGACGCATCGACCTCGATCAGACGCCCGACCCGCTCGCCCTCTTCGACCACGTCTACGCCGAACCTACCCCCCAACTCCTCGAACAGCGCGATCAGTTGGCCGCCGAGATGAAGGAACGGGAGGACTGAGATGGCCGTCGTCACCCTGGCGAAGGCCCTCAACATGGCGCTGCGGGACGCGCTGCGCCAGGACGAGCGCGTGCTGGTCCTCGGCGAGGACGTGGGACGGCTCGGCGGTGTCTTCCGCGTCACCGACGGCCTGACCGGCGAGTTCGGCGAGCAGCGCTGCTTCGACACCCCGCTGGCCGAGTCCGGCATCGTCGGCTACGCCGTCGGTCTCGCGACGGAGGGCTTCCGGCCCGTGGTGGAGATCCAGTTCGATGCCTTCGCCTATCCGGCGTTCGAGCAGATCGCCTCCCACGTGGCCAAGTTGCGCAACCGCACCCGGGGCCGGCTGGCGCTGCCCATGGTGATCCGAATCCCCTACGGCGGCGGAATCGGCGGGGTCGAGCACCACAGCGACTCCAGCGAGGCGTACTACGCGCACACACCCGGCCTGAAGGTCGCCACTCCGGCGACCGCCGAGGACGCCTACTGGCTGCTGCGGGACGCGGTCCACAGCTCCGACCCCGTGGTGTTCATGGAGCCGAAGAAGCTGTACTGGTCCGAGGAGGACGCAGACCTGGACCGTCGCCGCGTGGCGCACTTCGGCCGGGCGGTGGTCCGGCGCCAGGGGCGCGATGCCACGCTGGTCGCCTACGGACCCGCGGTTCCGGTGGCGCTCGACGCGGCGGCGCAAGCCGCGCGGGAGGGCATCGAACTGGAGGTCGTGGACCTGCGCACGCTCGTGCCGTTCGACGACGAGACGGTGTCGGCGTCCGTACGACGCACCGGGCGCTGTGTGGTCGTCCAGGAGGCGCAGGGGTTCGCGGGCGTCGGCGCCGAGGTCGTCGCACGCGTGCAGGAGCGCTGCTTCCACTCGCTGGAGGCTCCCGTCCTGCGCGTCAGCGGCTTCGACATCCCCTACCCGCCGCCGAAGCTGGAACACGCCCACCTGCCAGGGGTGCACCGGGTGCTGGACGCCGTCCACCGGCTCCAGTACGACGACGAGCCCGACGTACGGCATCTCGACCGGGGAGTCGCATGACCACGGCCACGCATCACCGGGTCTTCACCTTGCCCGACCTCGGCGAAGGCCTCACCGAGGCCGAAATCGTCGCTTGGCGGGTTGCCGTCGGCTCCACCGTCGAGGTCGATCAGGTCGTAGTCGAGGTCGAAACGGTGAAGGCGGCCGTCGAGATACCGGTGCCGTACGCCGGAACCGTCCTGGAGCTCCACGCCGGCGTCGGCACGGTTCTCGCCGTAGGCGCGCCGCTGGTCTCCGTCGCGGGAGCCACAGCCTCGCCTTCTCGGGCCGGTGGGGGTACACGACCGTCGGCGGGGGAGGCGGGTGGTGAGCGACTTCCGGTGGGGGAGGTCGACGGTGGTCAACTCCTGCTCGGGGAGGCCGAGGTCGTGCAACCGTCGGTCGGGAGCGGTCGTGTCCTCGTCGGCTACGGGACGAGTGCGGGTCCGGTCGGCCGCCAGCCACGTGCGGGAGGCGCCTCTGGATCGTCGCGGTCGGCCCGTGGCGCGCCGCCTTCCCGGGGCGGGCAGACCGACGGGGGCGGGGGGACGGCCGCGCCGCTGGTGATCTCTCCGCTGGTCCGCTCGCTCGCGCGCAGACACGGCGTCGACGTCGCCCGGCTCACTCCGAGCGGGCCGCACGGAGTCCTGGTGCGCCGTGACGTCGAGGAGGCCATCGC